>JBGFRI010000040.1:0-8408 GCA_041695225.1 Deinococcota bacterium | reverse complement strand
GATGAGCGCCTGGCACAGCTCGCTCGCCACAACCCAGGCCCGGAAGGCTTGCTTGCCAACCTGCTGGGCATCTTCCAGGAGCTACTCTGGAACGTACCCTCCGACACCCAGGGCGAGCCGGATGTGTCGCTATTCGATCACCTGCGCCTGACCGGGGCTATCGCAGCCGCACTATGGGCCTACCACGGGGGTAACCCCACCCTCGAGGCCCTCAAAAACGATAGCCAAGACAAGTTCTTGCTGGTTCTGGGTGACCTGGGCGGCATCCAGAGCCACATTTACCGCATTCAGGGGGCCCAGACCGGAGTGGGGGGCCTGGCCAAGCGGCTCCGGGCGCGCAGCCTCGAGGTCTCCCTTGCTGCCGAAGCCTTGGGTCTGGAGCTGCTCCATCGCACAGGCTTTACCCCTTTGCAGCGCATCATGAGCGCCGGGGGCAAATTCTACCTACTCTTGCCCAACACCGAGGTTGTCCAGCAGGCACTAGTAGCAGTCCGGCGGGAATGGGAAGAGTGGGCTTTGGATCAGGGGGCTACTCTGCTGCCCTGTCTAGCGGCCCACCCCTTTGCCGCCTCGGGCTTCAAGGCTTTCAGCCAGGTGCTCCAAGAGGCCCACCAAAAGCTGGCCGAGGCCAAGCTGAGACCGCTCCAAAGCCAGCTTGACCAGCCCTACCTGAGCAAAGGCGGGCAGAGTTTGCGCCCCTGCACCGCCTGCGGGATGCGCCCGGCCCATTCGGCCAGTGACGACCTCTGCTCCGAGTGCGAGCGTGATAGACATATAGGCCGCCTGCTTCCCAAGCGCTCGGAGATCGGGTTCTTTGAGCAAGACGCGCCCAGACCCAACCACCGCTTTCCCAAGCTGAGGGTAGCGCTGGAACAGTCGGGCACCCATACTCTGAGAACCCGCCCTGACTTTACCCCTGACGCTTATCCCTGGGAGATAAGGCTGCTGGCGGGGCACTTACCTACTGTGCAACACGCCGTTGCTGCGGGCGACCGGCCCAACCTAGCCAACTATCAAAGCTGGGCTAAAGAGCAAGGGCTTTGGGAAGAGGAGGGCGAGCGTAGCCTAAGCGACCCGCTTACTCTGGCTGAATTGGCCGAGTTCTCCACCGGGGTCAAGTATCTGGGAGCCTTGATGCTCGATGCCGACCGGATGGGCGAGGCCTTTGCTAGCGGCTTCGAAAGGCCCAGCCCCAGCCGAATCGCCGCGCTTTCGCGGACGCTCGAGCTCTTCTTTGCCGGGGAGGTGCTGGAGCTTATCCGCAACCCCCAAACCTGCGCCAGGCGACTTGGTTGGGCCGAAGCAGCGGCCAGAGAAAAGGCCCGCCGGTATCCCCTGATCTATTCGGTTTATGCGGGCGGCGACGACCTCTTTTTGCTGGGGCCGTGGGATGTGCTGCTCGAGTTTGCCCTGGACTTGCGAGCGCTGTACCAGCAGTTCACTCAGCACCCCAATCTCACCCTGTCCGGCGGCTTCGTGCTGGTGAACCCCAGCCTGCCCATTCCCCTGCTGGCCCAGGCGGTACAGGAGGCCGAGCAGGCCGCCAAAGCCGACGGGCGCGACCGGCTCCACATCTTCGGCCTGAGCGTTCCCTGGGAGGAGCTGCGCAGCCTGGTGAGCTGGGTAGAGAATTTCCAGCAGCACCTGCAAGCCGAGGGAAAGGAAAGCATGTCCAGCGCTCTGGCCTTCCGTATGCTCAGGCTGTGGAAGCAGCACCAGCAGGACGACCCGGCCAGGCAGATGCGCTACAAGCCCCTGCTGGCCTATGCCCTGCGTGAGCGAAACGACGAGATACGCGAACGCTATCTGCAACTGACCAACCACCAAAGCCCCGCCTGGCGACACCTGCCGGTTTGGTTGCAGTGGGGACTGTACCTGGAGCGATAAGGAGGATGTCATGGAATTTTATCAAGATCGAGAAGCCAAAACCCTGCGACCCGGCCTGTTTGATACTGAAGCCCGAAAAGACGCTGACCATGTGGAGGGTATTCAGTCTAGCCAGTTTCGCAACTATTTCCACGAGTTGCGCACCCTCGAGGCCAGGTTTGACCGCGAGGCCAAGAGCAACTCCCACATAGCCTTTGGCAAGCTGGTATCCCAGTTGGAGCTGTTAAAGGCCAAGCTGGCCTATGGGCAACGTAAAAACGGCCCTCTGCAAAATGCCAGCGGCTTTGTAAGCCTTATGAACCGGCTGATTGATGCAGGCAAGAAAAGCCCGGAAGACTTCGAGGCCATGATGCAGTACCTCGAGGCGGTGCTAGCCTATTTCTACGCCAAGGAAGGGCAAAACCAAGGGGGACGCAGATGAGACTACTGGGCTACAAACGCATCCACGGCATTATTCGGCTCAAAAGCGGGCTTCGCATCGGCATGAGCAAAGACCAGATGGCCATTGGGGACGTGGACAACCCCGTGATTCGCAACCCCCTTACCGATGAGCCTTACATCCCCGGCTCTTCGCTCAAAGGGAAGATGCGGTATCTGCTCGAGTGGCATTTTGGGGGAGACTACATTGCCAGATCGAGCGAGAGACACGTCTTTGTACCCGATGATCCAAAAGACCCTATCGGCCGCATTTTTGGTGTAGCTCCTGGCAATGACCGCCGGAGCAAAGAATTTGCCCAACAGCGTGGCCCAACCCGTTTGCTGGTGCGCGATGCCTACCTGACCGATGACTCCAGGAAAGCTTTAGAAGCCATGACCGCTCGAGGCGGCTTTTTGACCGAGGTTAAGCAAGAGGTGTTTATCCCCCGGATCGGGGGCAACGCCAACCCCCGGACTGCCGAGCGCGTGCCTGCCGGGGCCGAGTTCGCCTTCGAGATGGTCTACCGGGTGATGGACACCAACGATGGCGGCCAGACCGACCGGGATAACTTCAAACACCTGGAAAAGGCTCTGGAACTCCTGCAACTCGATGGGCTGGGGGGTTATATCAGCCGGGGCTATGGGCAGGTGGAATTGAGCTACCAGGTCGAGGAGAAATGAAGGTAACAGCCTTTCACCTTGCTTTGGGGAGCATCACCACCCCACCCAGTGCCCCCACCCTCTGGGGTCATCTGGCCTGGTGGGTGCGGTATTCCCAGGGGGAGGCAGCCCTGATGGAGTGGCTCGAGGCCTTCCAGCACGACCCCCCTTTCTTGCTCTCCTCGGCTTTTCCCACCGGCTACCTGCCCCGGCCGCTGCTGCCCCAAATTCAGGTGCAGGACACCATCCAGCGCAAAGCCCTCAAGAAAATCCGCTACCTGAGCTTTTCCACTTTTACACGGGTTGTCCAGGAGGGGGAGAAGGCTCTACTAGACTCCCCAGAGTTAAGCGAGCGTAAATCTCTTCCGATTACCACGGCTGCCCAGACTCGAGTGGGCATCAACCGTATTAGCGGAACTGCCCAGGAGAGCATCCTGTTCACCGACCGGGTGTACTGGTTGAACAACAAAGAGCTAAAGCAGACCTGGACAGTCTACGTGCAACTTCGGCACAAAGCCGACTACCTGGAACAAGCGCTGCTTGAGATCGGGGCCTTTGGCTACGGCGGCAGGGCCAGTGTGGGGCTGGGACGGTTCGATGTGGTGGGTAGCCAGGAAATGAACCTCCCCGAAGCCGAAAACCCCACCCACTACGTCTCCCTGGCGCCCACCCTACCCCAGGGCGAGGGGTTCTGGGCGCTGGAAACCTACTGGGGGCGCCTGGGAGGTCACTTTGCCCACGCCGAGACTCCCTTCAAGCGCCCCTATCTGCGGGCTAAAGAGGGGAGCGTGTTCCGTGAAAAGTCAAAGGGGGAGCTGCTAGACGTGACTCCCAGCCCGGCTCCGGAAGCAGGGGTGCGGGTCTGGGAGTACCTGTATCCGTTTTGGCTGGGGGTGCGGGTATGAGCTTTTTGGAGAGCTACAGGCTGGAGCTTGAAACGCTGAGCCCCATTCACGTGGGCACTGGAGAGGCTTTCCCGGCCTACAGCTATCTGGTAGACGAAGCCAAAAAAGAAGCCCTAATTCTGGACGCAGGCCGCTTGTTAGAGCTTATGGACGAACAGCAGCAAAAAAACTACCTGCAAGCCGTGGCCCAGGGCCCCATGCTGGCCCAGCAGAGCCTGCAATCCCTCTGGAATAGCAGCCTGGTAGACCCCACCGCGGCCCTGCTCAGGCGGGTTCCGGTGAGCGGGGCCTTCATCCATACAATCAAAAGTGCTACCGATGCGGCGGGCCTGGAGTTTCGCCCCCTGCCACGCAGCCCCTTGGGCGCATATCTGCCAGGATCGTCAATCAAGGGGGCCTTGCGCACCGCGTGGATGTTCAAACGGATTCTGAGTCGAGGCCAGGACATCGAACATAAGGGTCGGTGGAACTGGACCTCCCAGGCTCCCAAAGACCAGTGGCCGTTTGTTCAGCCCCCGAAGAATATCAGCCCCAATGTTGCCCAAGGCTTTGAGGCTCTGGTACTGGACTACGCCACCGAGCGCGGCTTTAATCTCCACCGCGACCCCTTCCGCCAGGTGCGGGTAGGTGACTGCGAACCTTGCGACAATCTGCTCCTAAACAGGATAGGGGTGTTTCACCCCAAAGGAACTATGGACGGCACTGTACTTTTGGCCGAGACCTTCCGCAGCAAATCTGAGCTTCGGGCCATACTGCGCTTGCATGTGGGGCTCGCGGGGCAAAGACATAAGGATACTGTCTCCCACGGTATTTCTGCTAAAGGTCTGGCCGCGGCCTGCCGCGAGTTTTACCAGGAGGTGGCTGCCAGGGAAGAGAATTTTGCCAGGGAGCGTGACCTGAAAGAAGCCTTGCGAGTCTACCGTGAACTAGGCCAGCGTTTGCAGGCGGATCCTACCACTTTCCCCTTGCGTGTGGGCTTTGGCTCAGGGCGGATGTCCATCAGGCTGGCTTTGTTATTGGACGGGGAAGAGGGAAAAGAGCCAATGACCCGCAAAACCGCTGGCTCGGCCAATCCCAAGGACGGCTTTCCGATGGGCTGGGCCATCGCCCGCCTCGAGCCTTGCTGAAAACCTGCACTCTTCAACCTATACTGAACCCATGGCCCTCACTTTGAAAAACCCCGAGGTCGAGCGCCTGGCCGAGGAACTGGCCCGCCTTACTGGCGAGACCAAGACCGAGGCCATCCGCAAGGCCCTGCTTGAGCGCAAGGAGCGTCTTGCTTTAGTCCAGCACCCCAACAAAGAAAATATTCTTGAGTTTCTAGAACGCGAGGTATGGCCCAAACTCCCGCCAGGAAGTCTTGGCAAAGCCCCTTCCAAAGCAGAGCAGGAAGAGATACTGGGCTTTGGGCCGGAAGGTGTTTGATGACGCTGGACTCCTCCGTACTCATTCAATTGGTTTTTGCCGAACCGGGTCACCTCGAAACCCTCGAGCGCCTAACTCAAGCGGAAGTACGCCTAATCGGCGCACCCACCCTGGTGGAGGCCGGGTTAGTGGTGGGCAGCCGCTTGGGCCCCGAGCAGCTTCACTTACTGGATGGGCTGCTCCGGCGACTAGAGGTGCGGGTGGTTGCATTTGAAGCTGCACATGCCCGCGAGGCCCTCTCGGCCTTCCGGCGCTACGGCAAGGGCCGCCATCCCGCCGCCCTCAACTTTGGCGACTGCCTGAGCTACGCCGTAGCCAGGATTGCCGGCCTGCCCCTGGCCTATGTGGGCGACGACTTCGCCCAGACCGATCTAGCATGATTCTCGCTGCCATCGTCTTACCGCTCGAGGGCCCCGCCCGCCCCGACCCCGACGGCTGGCGCGGCCTGGTGTATGGCCTGCTGCGGCAGATTGACCCCCAGCTGCACAGGGCCCAGCCCAACCCCTTCAGCCTGGGTCTGGGCGGTGCCGAGGGGCAGCGCTGGGCGCGGATCGGCTTTCTGGACGAAGGCCTGTACGCCCGCCTCTCGCCCCTTCTGTTTGGCCTGGCGGGCCAGACCGTGCGGCTCAAACAGCCCTTCCGGGTGCAGGCGGTGCTGCAAGAAGAGCACCCCTGGGCCGGGGTGAGCACCTACCCCCGGCTCTTCCAGGGCCAGGCCGGCCACAGCCTGGGCCTGCAGTTCGCCAGCCCCACCTTTTTTCGCCGCCAGGGCAACAGCTACCCGCTGCCCGAGCCCCGGCTGGTCTTCGACTCGCTGGCCCAGCGCTGGAATGCCTTTGCCCCGGTAAAAGTGCCCGCCGAGCTAAGCGAAACCTGGGAGCGCATGACCATCGCCCGCTTCCAGGGCCGCACCCAGCACCTGGCGCCCAACCAGGCCGAGCGCGGGGTGGGCTATGTGGGCCGGGTGGTCTACTACCTGCCCGCTGCCCAGGCCCAGGAAGCCCAGTGGATGCAGGCTTTGGGGCGGTTTGCGTTCTATGCTGGGGTGGGGGCCAAGACCAGCCTGGGGTTTGGGCGGGTTATGACCTTCAACCCACGCCAACCGGAGGTAACCGATGAAGCTGATTCTTTCGTTTCTGGGAACCGGGAGATATGAACAAGCAGACTACCCGCTCGACGGGCAAATTTATTCCACACCCTATACCCAGGAGGCTCTCATCAGGCGCTACCCCGAATATTCCCTCAAGGTACTGTTGACCGAAAAAGCCAAAGATACTCATGGCCAGGCCCTGCGGGAGCGGGTAGAGTACCAGCCAGTTGATATACCAACGGGCCGAACCGAGGAAGAGCTTTGGGACATTTTCAACCGCATTGTGGAGGCCGTTCCCGAAGAAGCCAGTTTGATCATGGATGTCTCACACGGCTTTCGTTCCCAGCCCATCCTGGCTCTGGCGGTGGTGCAACTACTGCAAGTGGTCAAGCGGGTGAAGGTTGAGCGGATTCTGTACGGATTCTTCGATCCGGAAACCAAACAGGCCGATTTTTTCGACCTTACCTCGTTTTTGGAGCTGATGGAGTGGACCCAGGCCACGCGGGATTTACTCGAGTACGGCAACGGGAGCCGCCTGCGCCAGTTGCTCAAGGAGATTCATAGGCAAAGCCATCTGTTAGAAGGCCCCAAGGCCCGCAAACTTTCCAACCTGGGGGACTCGTTAGACGGCGTTGGCAAAGCCCTGGAATTGATTCGCCCTCGTGAGGTGTTTTTGTTTAGCCGCAGAACTTTGGAACACCTTGAAAAAACGTATCTAGATGTAGAATCCTTGTCTCGATCTAAGCCCCTTGGCCTGTTGTTGGGGGGCATTGAAGAACGCTATAGGCCGCTGGCTCTGGACGAGAAGAAGCTTTTTTCAAAGGAGGGTATTGGTGCAGCATTGAAGATGGCGGAGCTGCTACTGCAAACCCAGAGCTATGCTCAGGCCTTGGCATTGATGCGTGAAATTGTGGTCAGCGAAGCGGCACGGCAGAACGAACTCGACCTGCTTGAGGATCGCGGTCTGGTTGAAAGCATGTTGAATTTGTGGGCCAAACTGCACAGCAAGGGCAAACTGGAAGCACACAAGCAGCACCTAGCCCTGCTGTGGCAGCGCCTTTCCGACGCGCGAAACGATGTGATGCACGCGGGGATGCGTAAAGAAGAGAAGCCCGCACAAGCCATTGCCCAGAGTATTGATGAGCTCTACGAGGAACTTCGGCTGCTTCTGGCTTAGTCATGACCCTCCACCTCACCGAGCAGTCCGCCACCCTGCGCCTGCGCCAGGGCCGCTTGCTGGTGGAGCTCGATCAGCAAATCCTGGCCGAGGTGCCTGCCCGCAAGGTGCGGGGGGTGGTGGTCTGGGGCAACGTGCGCCTGACCACCCCGGCCCTGGCTTTCTTGCTGCGCCAGAGGGTGCCGGTGCTGTATGCTAGCCTCGAGGGTCAGCTTTATGGGCTGGCCACCGCGCCGCAGGGGTTTTCCCCCCAGGTGCTGCGGGCGCAACTCCTGGCCCAGAATGCGCCGCTGGTTCTGGCCCAGGGCTTTCTGGAAGGCAAGCTGCGCTCTGGCCTGACGCTGCTAGGGCGTCTTTCCCACCGGGCCCCCACCCAGCCCCAGGTTCGGGAACTACAGGCCGCCCTGCAAGCCCTGCCCCAGGCCCAGAACCTGGATGCCCTGCGTGGCCTGGAGGGCAACGCCGCGCGCGCCTACTTCGCCGGGCTGCACAGCGTGCTACACCCCTACGGCTTCCATGGGCGCAACCGCCGCCCGCCCACCGACGCCGTGAATGCCGCCCTCTCGTATGGCTACACGGTACTGCTGGGCCACACCCTGCTGGCTTTGCAGCTTACGGACCTGCACCCCGAGCTGGGCCTGCTGCACGCCGAAGGCCGCCGGGCACCGGCCCTGGCCTTTGACCTGATGGAAGAGTTTCGGGTGCCGGTGGTAGATGCCGTGGTGGTTAGGCTGAAGTTCCTTTCACTGAAAGCACGCAAATGTTGATCTGAACAGGAGAACAGGCATAGCCGGGCGAAATAGTGTACCCACGTAACAGCATCGTATAACTTGACAACAACGTCTGT
>JBGFRI010000019.1:0-47838 GCA_041695225.1 Deinococcota bacterium | reverse complement strand
ACAAAGGATCGAGCAATATCTCGACGAGGTCAATGCTGCTCCGGTAGTGTTCAAGTGGAAATACAAGCTTGATGAGGTTATGGTCTAATCATCGAACGTTATTTTGTGAACGCTATACTAGCCAGGCATGCTGTCCAAGCCGGGTATCTGAACAACTGCTGATCACATATTTCCGCTTGGGCAGTCTGGCTGGCATACCCTTTCGACCCACGCCGATGAGTATATTTCATCTGATTAGCTAAGCCTGCGCAAAATAAACCAGACCCAGATTTTGATAGACGAAAATCATCTGCCACGGGTTTCATGTGGCTGATAGCTGATAGCTTTTGACCTGCGACCTGAGACATTTGATGAGTCGATAGTCGATAGCCTATAGCCAATGGCTAATAACTTGTGACTCTCGACCCGCGACCTGAGACTAACTTTCGACCTTCGACCTTCGACCTTCGACTAACTTCTGACCTGAGACCTGAGACCTGCGACATTCTACATGGGGTCAAGTTAGCTGGCGCACCAGTCTGCGCGCGTAAGCCAGGGTCTCTTCCACCTGGCCCCAGTCCACTCCCTCGGGCTGGTCTGAAGGCCAGTGCCAGTTGGGTGGAATGCCGTTCTCCAAACGAATTAGCGATAGGCAAGAGACGCCCCGGGCCGCAAAAGGGCGGGTATCGAAAAAAGCCAGCCGGTACTGAACTGGTTTAGCGCCAGCGCTGGCCCTGGCTAGTTCTAGCAGGGCCCCCCGGTAGGGGTGGTAGACCAGCATCCCTTCGCCAGTAGCGTAAAACAGCTCGCCCTTGCCCACGTTGTCAATGTTGAGCACCAGGGCATCGGCCGGAATCCGGCCCGAGCGTACCAGGTGCTCTGCCCCGTGGGCTCCCACTTCTTCGCTGCCCGTAAGGGCCAGCATCACCCGGTAGTTGGGCAGGGGGTCTTGGGTTAGTTCCTCAAACAACTGCACCGCTACTACCACCCCGCTGGCGTTGTCGTTGGCCCCGTTGACATAAGGCGCCTTTAGCTCACGCCAGACCAGCAGCGCGGCCTGTACAAGAAAATACAGGCCCAGCAGCTGTGAGACCCAGGGCAGCAAGGCCCCATAGGGTAAAACCGTGGCAAAAGCCGCGTTAATCAGAAAATTTCGCCGGAAAAACCTGACCTGCTTGGGGTGATACAGGAAAAATGTCTTGGCGGTATCGTAGTGGGCCATCAAGACCAGGGTTTTTTGGCCCTGGCCGCTCTGCACCAGCAAATTTTGCGAGGGATGGCGTTCAAACCACCGACTCCACGGCCTGCGCCAGCCAGAAAAATGCGCCCAGAAGCCTATGGTTCCCACCAGCGCCAGCCACCACAGGCCCCCCAACCCTCCCAGCGCCAGCAGCAGGGCAATCAGAATTAGCTCGGGACCATAGCTGCGTGGAGCAGCAAAGGCCTGTACCTCCACCTGATGCCTGGGAAGCGGGGATGACTCGGCGAGGGCCTTTAGCCCTGTAGTCGCGTCGGTTACCGAAGAGCTGGGCAGGGGTTGCTCGAGGTATCTCTTTAGCTGCTGCGCGGCCAGGGCCTCGTTGGCGGTTGCACTCCCCCGGTGCGGCAAGGCACAAAGTTCTTCCCATAGCTGTCGCACCCGTTCAGCATAAAGCACAAGGCCAGCCGGATGAAGCCTGGCCGGGTTGCGCCCTATGCGATAGCCCGGCTTGGCCTTAAACTTAGGACTATGGGTAAAAAACGCCGGGAAGACAAGATGAAGCGCAAAACACAGCCCCGCACCCCCCTTTCAGGCCGGGATATGCTCCGGGTGTTTCCCAGCATGCTGCTGCGGGCCTTTATTGTGGTGATGCCCCTGACCCTGCTAATGACCTTTCTTGCGGGCGCCGGGGTCACTTTGTTTAACAACTTCTGGGTGCAGATGGGGGCTTATCTGGCGGCCTATATCGTCTTCAATAAATTTATTTTTGCCCCCATCCGCAACTACCGGCCACCCCAGGCCAACCCGCAAAACTCCTCCACCAAACCAAAGTAGCCGATTCTTTTAGCAAGTGTAGTTTGCCGTGTTTGCTTTAGAAATTATTCGGAACATCTGAATCCTGCTAACGGCTGGTAACGAAGATGTCGAATGAATCTAAAGACCAGGCGCGCTGGCGTAGGCTGGCCTTAGTCACAGGGGCCGTTCTGGTTTTGGGCATGGTGGTTTACCTGCTCTGGCCGCCGGGTCGGGATGATTACAGACCGCTGGACCTGGCTGGCCCGCGCTGGCAAGAGTTCGAACAGGATTACCAGAAGGCGCTGCTTAGCAGAATGCCCTGGACTCAAGACCCCAAAGCCATCGCGCTACGCGTGGCCGGCTTTCCCAACCCCGACAACACTCAGCCTGCACGGGTAGACCTGAGGGTCTCTACCAGCCACAGGGCAGTAGTGGTCATTAGAACCCACAACCTTCCCGATGACTCTGTGCGGCAGATCGAAACCAGGGTAGAGCTGGTGAAGGAGATGGGGGTCTGGAAAGTTGAGTGGGCGGGGCAGCGTTTCTTGTGTTACCGTGGGCCAGACCGCGGCTGGACCTCTGGGCTTTGTCCATAAGGCAAAGCCAGTCGTTGGTCAAATTTGCTTTGCATCGGCCCAGAAGCCTTCCAGGTCGTAATACTCGCGGGCCTCGGCGCTCATCAGGTGTACCAGTACCGTGCCGTAGTCGAGCAGCACCCAGCGTGGGCTGGGGCCTTCGACCCGGCTGGCCCGCACACCGTCTTCCTGGTGTAGCTTCTCCCGCACGGCCCGTTCGAGGGCTTGCAGGTGGGGCTGGGAAGTCCCGGTGGCTATGACAAAATAGTCCAGCGAGTCGGATACCGCAGTCAGGTCTAGCGCTACCACATCCAGAGCCTTCTTGTCTTCCAGAGCTTCTTTGAGGTGTCTGATCAGGGTTTGGGTATCAATGGTCTTGACCATTCGACCTCATTGTACATGAGCAAAGTTGGCCCAGTGGTGCTAGGGCGCCTCGGGAATGTACTCAAACTCGTGCCGTCCAAAGCGCACGGTATCGCCGGCCCGCACCCCCTTTGCTCTGAGGGCCTGCTCTACCCGGTAGCGTTTGAACAACTCCTGCAGATAGCCCGCGGCCTCCATCATCTCACCCTTGAGTCGGTCCAGATGGCGCTGTACCTGGGGGGCCTCGAGCTCAAACACCCCTTCTTCTACCTGCACCACCTTGATGTACTCCCCAGCCTCGGGCCTGGGTTTGGGCTGTTCTACTTTTGGTCTGGGGGCGGCCTGTACCAGGGCAAAAAGCGCCTCCACCAGTTCAGATAGGCCCTGGCGGGTCTGGGCAGAACACAGCAACACCGGCAGACCCGCTCTGGTCAGTTCGGTAAGAAGGCTCTGGGCCTCCTGTTCGGACAGCAGATCGCTCTTGTTAAGGGCAATCAGGGCCGGGCGGGAGAGCAGCTCGGGGTTATAGGCCCGCAGCTCGGCCTGCAAGGTTTGCAGGGTCTGCACCGGCTGGTCGGCGCCGTCCAGCACATACAGCAGAACCCTGGTGCGGGCGATGTGTCGCAGAAAGTCTAGCCCAAGGCCCTTGCCCTGGGCCGCACCTTCGATGATGCCGGGGATATCGGCCATGGTAATGCGCTCTAGGTCGCGCTCGATAACCCCCAGGTTTGGGGCCAGGGTGGTAAAAGGGTAACTGGCAATTTTGGGCTGGGCATTAGTCAGGGCCGCCAGCAAGCTGCTCTTGCCGGCATTGGGATAGCCCACCAGGCCCACATCAGCCAGCAGCATCAGCTCGAGGCGCAGCCTGCGCTTCTCGCCCTCTTCGCCCGCCTCGGCAAAGCGTGGCCCCTGCCGGGTAGGGGTCACAAAACGGGAATTACCCCAGCCGCCCTCACCCCCTCTGGCTGCTACAAAGGTCTGGCCCTCCTCGATCAGGTCGGCCAGCAGCTCACCGGTCTCGGCGTCGCTGACCCGGGTTCCACGCGGCACCTCGATAATCAGGTCCTGGCCCGATCTGCCAAAAAGCCCCTTGCCCATACCGTGCTGTCCGCTTTGGGCCTTGTAGACCCGCTTGGAGAGGTTGGAAAGCGAGTCTACCTGGCCCAGCGCTCGCAAAATTACCGAGCCCCCGTCGCCCCCGTCGCCCCCGTCGGGGCCTCCCTTGGCAATAAAGCGCTCCCGCCAGAAGCTGATGCAGCCGTCGCCGCCACGTCCGGCGGTTACGGTGATCTCGAGGGTGTCTCTGAACATAGCTGATAGCGGGCAGCCGGGTAAGCCGGTTTTATGTAGTGATTAGGGTAAGCTCGAGCATCTCGCAAGTTGAATGATCTCGCAGGTTTCAGGCCTGGTCCCCACTACTGGCTCAGGGCAGCCTGCCAGGCTCGCCCTAAGGGGATTTGCCGAAGGAGGTCAAGCCCCTAGGCTCGCGGGTCGACGAAATACTGTCGCAGGTATCAGGTCGGGTTCGGAACGGCTGGATATACTGCCTCAGCCAGGATTTCTGGCTTTCAGCTTTTGGCTTTCGACCTTTAGCCTTCGACTTTCGACCACCTGAGTGGTAGCAGCTTCGGGTTATGGGTGCAGCCTAACCGCTAGCCCTGGCCACTTCGGCAGACTTGACCCGGATGAAGCGGCCCATACGCCCTTTGTCCACAAATTCCACCACCCCGTCTACCAGGGCAAACAGCGTGTAGTCGCGGCCCTGGCCCACGCCCTCGCCAGCCCGAAACCTGGTGCCGCGCTGGCGCACCAGCACGTTACCCGCCCTGACTACCTGGCCCTCAAAACGCTTCACACCCAGGCGCTTGGACTGGCTGTCGCGCCCGTTTTTGGTTGAACCCAGACCCTTTTTATGTGCCATTTTTTGCTCCTTCGGAACGCTACTGCGCTTATAGCGTGGTGGCGAAGTTGCCAGCTATCAGCAACTAAGCGCGAATCTCCTTGACCAGAATCTCGGTGTAGGGCTGGCGGTGGCCCCGCCTACGGCGGTACTGAATTTTGGCCTTGAACTTTGCCACCACCACTTTTTTGCCTTTGCCCTGGGCCACCACCTCGGCCAGCACCTTAGCGCCGGGCACGGTGGGGCTGCCCAGCACGGTCTTCTCTCCGCCCAGCATCAGGGCCTCGAACTCGAGGGTATCGCCGGGGCTGGCCTCGAGCTTCTCTACGCGCAGCCTGCTTCCAGCCTCTGCACGGTACTGTTTACCGCCGGTCTTGATGATTGCGTACATAACACACTCTCCAGTAAGCCGTCCAGAATGCGGGCACATCCTGCAGAACGGCTCGGGTCTTCTGACCCAGCCAAGTTACAACTATAGCGGCTAGGGCGAATTGTTTCAAGAGCCGGTGCTGATAGCCGATAGCTGATGGCTGATAGCGACAACCGCTTTTGGCTATCCGCTATAATATGAGCTATTAGCCAATGTACTCCTGGCAAACGTTCAGCCCACATGAAAGCCCGACGAGCTAAAAGTTAATTTGGGTTATTCTCTGCATATCCAGCCAGCATCCAAGCGCTATACTCAAAATCGGATGAAACGGGGAGTACTGGTTGCCTTGGCAATACTCACTGGGCTGGCGGTGGGCTGGGCTGCATTTGAGCGCTACCACCACGACCGGGTTTTTGCCGGGGTGGAGGCCGCAGGGGTAGCGGTGGGCGGTCTGACCCTGGAAGAGGCCGCTTTAAAAATTGCCCTGGAAACGCAAAACATTGTCCCGCCCCAACTCACCCTCAAAGCTGGAGATAAAACTATAGAAGTCCCCGCCGCCGAGCTGGGCTGGAAACCAGACCCAGGGGCCACCGCCCAACTAGCCTTTGCCGTTGGACGCGAAGGTTTTAGTGAACGCATCGCAGCTCTGCGTGGAAAGGTTCAGATTCCCCTGGTTCCCAGGGTTGACGCGGCGGCCATCGAAAAGCGCCTGCAGCAAATTGCTCAATCGCTTGAATATGCCCCGGTAAATGCCAGGGTAGTCTTCAAGCACGCGCAGTACGTGGTTAGGCCCGATAGAGCAGGGATGAAGCTGGATATTGACAGCGCCATCGAAACCTACGTGAGGTATCCAGAGAAGACCGTGCTGGAGTTTTTCCCCCGTAGCATTTCCCCTGACGTTACCGCCAGCATGCTAAAGCCGGTGGCCCGCAAGGCCAATGATCTCCTGCGGCCTATCACCCTGGTTTATACCGAGCCCAGGCAGGCCGCCGGCGCACAGGTGCACAGACGCACCCTCGGCGTGCCTGAAGTGGCTGCGCTTTTGAGTGTGCAGGATGAGGTCAAGATTAACCCTGCAGCGCTGAACAAAGTTCTGGCTGAGATGGCTAAGCGTCATGATCGCCTGCCCGTTGATGCCCGCTACACCCTGGGCCCCGAGGGGCGGCTGGTGGTACAGCCTGAGGCAGCGGGCTGGAAGCTGAACCAGCCCGAAACCCGCCAGCGACTCCGGCTCGAGTTGCTGCGCCCAGACCTGAGTGAGTTTGTTCTGACGGTGGTTCCCAGGCCTGCGCTGGTACGGGCTGCCAGCCTGCCCAGGGCCGAAGACCTGCAATTGCTGGCCGAGGCCACAACCTACTACGCTGGCTCCCCTGCCGGGCGCATTGTTAATGTACATAAAGCGGCCCGCCGACTGGATGGCTATGTCGTACTCGCTGGTGGGGTGTTTAACTTCAATCAGGCCGTCGGCGAGATCAGCCCAGAAAATGGCTTCAAGGAGGCTATGATCATCTCTGGCGGGCGTACCGTCATGGCCGTGGGGGGTGGGGTCTGTCAGGTCTCTACCACCGCTCTGCGCGCCCTGTATCGGGCCGGGCTACCCATCCTGGAGCGCCATGCACACTCTTACCGCGTGCGCTGGTACGACAATATCGTAGGCTTCGATTCCGCCGTCTATGAGCCCTATTTGAACCTGCGGTCCCGCAACGATACCCCCGGCCCCCTGGTCGTCCGTAGCACCGTAACTCGCACCACACACACCGTGCGCATCTATGGCATTCCCGATGGGCGACAGGTAACGGTTTCACAGCCGGTGATTCTTTCCCGAACCCCCCACCCGCCTCCGCTATACATCGAAGAACCCAGCCTTCGCCCCGGCGAAGTCAGGCAGGTAGACTGGGCCGTAGATGGTTTTCGTACCCGCATCACCCGCACCATCACCCGCCCCGACGGCAAGGTAGATGTTGATGTACTCAACACCAATTTCCGCCCCTGGCGGGCGGTCTTCCAGGTTGGGCCAGAGCCTGCGCCGGCCGAAGAAGATGAGGTAGTCTCGAGGTAGTTACTACATCGGTGGTGGTACTACCAGCGCACAGACTCGGGCTCAAGGTGTAAAAAGTCACACCGTAACTGTAGACTTTCCTCAAACAACTCCTACGTCAGACCTAATTCAACCCGATTGCGGCCCAGGTGCTTGGCCTGATACAAAGCCTTGTCGGCCCGCTCCAGCATGTTATTAATACTGTCACCCATATGCCCCTCGGCCACCCCAAAGCTCGCCGATACCGCTCCCACCAGTTCAAAAGGCCAGAAGGCAATATCTTCCCGCAGGCGCTCCACCGCGGCCAGCACATCGTGCTGGCTGTCACCCCGCATTACAATCATAAATTCCTCGCCACCCCAGCGCCCAAGCACATCGCCTCTGCGCAACGAGGCACGCAGCCGCCGACCCACCTCTTTGAGCACCTCGTCCCCCACATTATGCCCATAGCGGTCGTTGATCTGCTTGAAGAAATCTATATCCAGCAATACCACATTTAGGCCCTGGGGCTGGTGTGCCTCTACTTCCAGGTACTCGCTTAGCGCCAGGCGATTGGGTAGGCCGGTAAGGGGGTCGGTACGGGCTAGGGTATGCATCTCTTCCACTTGACGGTTCATCTGGGCCAGGCGATCTTTGACCGCAGCCAGCAGGTAGAGCAGACCTGCCATCGCTAGCAGGCGAATTTCGCCGCGGACAAAGGCCAGAAACTCCTCCTGGTGGCGCCCACTGGAGAACTCTGCCCCCAGTCGAAATAGCCCCAGTGCAAGGGTCAGAACAACAATGGCCAGGCCCACCATCAGGCCCTGCCGCGGGGTAAAAACGATATAGACCAGCACCATTACATAAGCTAAGGCCCAGTAGGAGCTTTCTATTTCGGCCCAGTTGGCGCTCAGGTCGGTAAAAAACAGGTTGAAGGCAAATTTCAGCCCAAAAAATACCCCAACCCCAGTGATGGTTTCCTTTTCTACGCGCTCTAGACCCGTCCTGGCCCACAAGCGCCATATCCATAAGCCGCATAGCAGTGCAAACACCGGATAAAGAAATCGGATAAAGGGGTCATCGAGCCGAAACCACCAGACCAGCCCCAGGGTGGGTACGGCTATCAGCAAGGCCCAAAAATAGGTTATACGCTTGAGTTCATTTAACGTCATGGGGCGCGACCCCTGCATAACAGCCAGTTTAGGGGTGGCGGTAAGAAGAATTTGTGGTATTTGCACCACCCAACCAGGCTGGTGGGTTATCGGTCAAGGGCAACCAGAGAACCACCAATAGAGCCAACGCTCCTAGACTAAGGGCGAGCTCAGGCTGCAGGGCTTTCTGGATTGCTTGAACACTTAAGGGCTAACTGTTGCCACATCTAAAGCCAGTGATCCCGTTTTCACACTGCTTGCTACTCGATAAACAGATGTTAGATACGCAAACGGTGCCGCCAGTAGCCTGGACGTCGAGAATGATGAGCTATAGCGACAATGATTACTTCTTCTGGAAACTCCCGCACAACAATATCGTATGGAAAGCGCTTGAGAAGCAGCCTCTTAGCGCCACGCGAGCCCGCCCCACCGGGCATGTTTGTGAGGGGGACGATCTCCTCTTCCAGAAGGTCGATGGCGGCATCAACGGCTTGTGAGAACTCCACACCAAGGCCGGCACGCTCTCGCTCGTACCAAGCCGCCGCTTCGATCACTTCTTCAGCGGCTTCCTCAAGGATTCGTACCCGGCGCACTACCGGCTGCCGATCCGTGCCTGCATCCGTCGCCGGAATTCATCCCGGTCAATCAGCTTTGCGGTACCTAAATCTATCTCAGTAAGGCGACGCAGAAGTTCCTTGTCCCACGCATCAGCGACATCGGCATCAGCCGGCGCATCCAGGCTCTTGACCAGTTCATGTGCCAGTTCAGCGCGCTCCGCTTCGGAAAGCCTCAGCACCTCTGCGCGAAGTTTACGAAGAGTTTCCGTTCCCATAAGTTCTCCCGCAGACCAACTCACAACCATGATAATCTTGGGCACGCCTAACAAGCAAATTGAGCGGACGGCCTTCGCCGCCGCTCATTTGCAGCGTTACTTGCGCCAACTTCACAGATCGGGGCCGCTCTGGCTATTTTTTTCGCCAAAACGCCGCTCGTTGCCCGCGTGCAAACGCTTTATGTTTGTTCGGTGCATCCAGAAAATAAGACCTGCCAGGACAAGCACAGTCAGGATTTCCCAGAAAGGCCGCCCCAAAGCGACGCTAATTACCACCGCCGTCAGCCCCCCAACCATGCTCCCAGCAGATACAAACCGCGTGAGCCACATCGTCAGGAGACTCACCGGAAGGGTAAGTAAGGCTACCAGTGGATTGAGGAACAGCAGCGCACCAAAGCTAGTCGCCACTCCTTTCCCGCCGGTAAAGCGCAGAAAGACTGAGTAGTTGTGGCCCAGCACAGCGGCTAGTGCAACGCCCCCCAGTAGTGGCCCTTCGACGCCAATCAAGCGGGCCAGCAGCACCGCAATACCACCCTTGAGTAGGTCAAACCCCGCTACCAGTGCTGCCGGAACACTGCCCAGTGTACGCAGGACGTTGGTAGCGCCGGTATTGCCGGAGCCTACTTTCTGAATGTCCACACCATAATGCCGGGCCACCCAGGCCCCGGCAGGAATCGCGCCAAATAAGTAGGCCAGCAACAAAATGAGCCAGGCCGTCCAGTCCACAATGGTATTTTATCCTGACCCGTCGCCAACGGCAGATGTGGTGTTCGCAGTGGTGTTCGCATCAATCGCTAAAACGTTCCTCTTTCCAGGGGTCGCCCCGGCGATGGTAGCCATTTGCCTCCCAGAAACCCAGTTCCTCTTGGTCCAGAAAATGAAACCCCCGAATCCACTTGGCGCTCTTCCAGGCATACAGATGGGGCACGATTAAGCGCAGGGGGCCGCCGTGGTCTCGAGGGATGGGCTGGCCAAAAAGCTTATGGGCTAGGATATTCTGCTCCAGCAGCAGATCGTCCAGCGTAAGGTTGGTGGTGTAGCCGCCGTAGCAGCGAATCAGCGCCGCCGTAGCCTGGAGCTTGAGCTCGACCCGCTGCATCATGTCGAGCACCCTGATACCGCTCCACTGCACATCTAGCTTGCTCCAGCGGGTCACACAGTGGAAATCGGCGGTCAGATCGGACTGCGGCAGGGCCATCAGGTCTTTCCAGCTAAAGGTTCTGGCCTCCAGAACCTGGCCGGTGATTTCAAACCTCACATCCTCTGGACGCAGGCCGGGGGTGGTGCCATAGGTCAGGACTGGGAATTTTTCGGTGAGGGTCTGTCCCGGTGGAACCCGGCGGTTGTCGTAGGTCTTGCGCTTGGGCTGGTTGCCAAACATTTCCCAGAGTGTAGTGGTCCTGGGCGAATCTACAGGTGAGCGTCGGTACATTTTGTGCAAAACGTTAGCAAAGGTGTCGCTGTGACCAAACCTCAGGTTTGATATTCCAGGTGTACCTAACGCAAACATCTACACTTAACGCCGCTGTCGAGCAAGCCCTCAGACCTAGCCTCAACCCATGTTCGCAACGGTGGACTGGACGAAAGCCGAATGGTGACGGCCTGTTTACCCGAGCGTTTGGCGAACTTTGTACAGTTAGGGGATTCTTCGGGGGCAAACCCGCCCGCTCAGAATGACAAATTGAGGTGTCGTGGATGACAACAGGGGTGTCATGTTGAGGGGTGCGCAGCACTACGAAACATCTCCGGACTGCGTAAATTCCGCCCGACCATGCCGGTAAGGCGCCGACCTGGGCTTGTCGAAGGTCACACCTTATGATTCTTGGACTATAAGCTTTAGACCGACCTGCGACCTTAGACTTACGCCTGGCAACCCAGTTCTAGCGAACATCCTTGCACTTTATCACCAGAACCCCGAAAATACCCAGGTGTTCGAGTTTGCCATCACCGCCCAGTCTGGCAGAGCCCGCACCGGGCTTTTTGTTACCCCCCACGGCGTGGTGCAAACCCCGCTGTTTATGCCGGTTGGAACCCAGGGCAGCGTCAAGGGAATTTCACCGCTGGAACTGGGGGAAATCGGCTCTCAGATTATCCTGGGCAACACCTACCACCTGCTGCTGCGCCCCGGCCCGGCGCGGGTGCAATCACAGGGTGGGCTGCATACTTTTGCTGCCTATGGCGGCCCCTGGCTCACCGACTCGGGCGGCTTTCAGGTCATGAGCCTGGGCGATCTGCGCAAAATCTCCGAGCAGGGTGTAACCTTCCGCAGCCACCTCAACGGCGATCTGATCGAGCTTACCCCCGAGAGCAGTGTACAGATTCAAGAAGCCCTGGGGGCCGATATTATCATGGCCTTCGACGAGTGCCCGCCCTACCCAACCACACCAGACTACCTGAGGGAGTCAATAGACCGTACCTTGCGCTGGCTGGAGCGTTGTCTGGAAGCCAAAACCCGGCGCGACCAGGCCCTGTTCGCCATCGCTCAGGGCGGGGTTGACCTGGCGCTGCGCCGCTTCAGCGCCGAGGCCACGGTAGCGTTCGACACCCCCGGCTTTGCCATTGGTGGGCTGGCGGTGGGCGAGCCCAAGGAGAAAATGTACCCCGCCATCGAGCTTTCTACCCGAATTTTACTTGAGGCCAAACCACGCTACCTGATGGGGGTGGGCCACCCCGAAGACCTGGTAGCCGCGGTAGCCCTGGGGATAGATATGTTTGACTGCGTATATCCAACCCGTACCGGACGCTTCGGCTATGCCCTGACCCCCGAGGGCCGGCTGAACCTTAAGCTCACCCGTTACCTGGACGACCCTCGCCCAATTGACTCCGAATGCAATTGCTATGCCTGTACCCACTATAGCCGGACCTACCTGAGCCACCTGGTGCGGGCCGAGGAGCTGCTGGCCCCCCGCATGATCTCGCTGCACAACCTGCGCTACCTGCACCGCCTGATGGAGATGGCCAGAACTGCCATCCAGGCACGCGATTATGGCGAGTTTGCCAGAGACTATGCCCAGCGGCGTTTCGGGCCTCAGGTTCCGCAGTGGTTCACCAGGGCGCTACAGGAGGGTGGGCACTGGAACTGAAGGAAATATCTGACAAGCGATGGCCAAGAGACGATCGGCACAGCTAACTGCCGGCATAACACCTTCATTTTCGCTCCATAGAGCAAGGCGCGGAACTGGTCCTTAGTGTGAGGAACGCGTCACGCAGATCACCGTGAATGCGGCGGCGAGTCGCCTGGGGGCTGCCAAATGGCGAGCCCCGCAGAAGCCATAACCTAAGTGGAATACCAGTCTGGCCCGTGGTGCGGAGATCAACTAAAAAGCCACATGGTCATCGCCGGGCCAGTCCCGATAAACTGGAGAGCAGGTACAGCGAGGTAAGCCATGAGTGAGCCCATCTGGTTCCCATCCGACGAATATAAGCGCGGCAGCCATATCGAGGCAATGTTGCAGCACCTGGGCCTGGAAAGCTACGAGGCACTCTACCAGTTCAGCATCACCCAGCCTGAGGCTTTTTGGGAGGCAACACTAAAGCTTCTGGGCGTTAGCTGGTTTGCGCCTTATCGCCAGGTGCTCGAGGTCTCCCAGGGCCCGCAGTGGCCCCAGTGGTTTGTGGGTGGGCAGCTTAATCTGGCCTATAACGCCCTGCAACATGCCAAAACCCACCCCAACGATACCGCCCTGGTCTGGGAGGGGGAGGAGGGGGCAGTGGTACGGCTAAGCTATGGCCAGCTCGAGGCCGCCGTAGCCCAGGCCAGCCATGCCCTCAAAGAGCTCGGCATTGGCAAAGGAGACCGCGTCGGTATCTTCTTGCCGATGCTCCCCGAGACGGCCATCGGCGCGTTAGCCCTGGCCCGCATTGGCGCGATTTTTATCCCAATCTTTTCCGGCTACGCCGCCGAGGCCGCCGCTACCCGGCTTAATGATGCCGAGGCCAGACTGATCATCGCCGCCGATGGCTTCTACCGCAGGGGCGGCCGGGTCAGGCTGCTGGACAGCGCCCGCGCAGCAGCAAGCCTTTCTCCCAGCGTACAAAAGCTGCTGGTAGTACGTCGTTTTGGCGATATTTCGCTAGGCGAAAACGAGGTGGCCTGGGACCAGGTTGTGCCGCAGCAACCTTCTACCGCGCCCTATGAGCCAATGGGCAGTATGGACACTTTTATGCTGCTCTATACCTCCGGCACTACCGGTAAGCCCAAGGGTACCGTGCACTACCATGCAGGCTTTCCACTCAAGGCAGCCCAGGATATGGCCCACCTGTTCGATCTGCGTAAGGGCCAGACCCTATTCTGGTTTACCGATATGGGCTGGATGATGGGGCCCTGGGCAATTCTGGGGGCGCTGACTATCGGCAGTACGGTTCTGCTGTACGAAGGCGCACCCGACTACCCGGATGCGGGCCGCTTGTGGGCCATCTGCGAAAGACACCGGGTGACTCACATGGGCCTCTCGCCCACCCTGGTGCGGGCCCTGATGCCTCTGGGCGAAGAGCACATTCACAAACACGATCTGTCTGCACTCCGAATGCTGGGATCAACCGGTGAACCCTGGAACCTCGAGCCCTATCTCTGGTTTGCCCGGACAGTAGGACAAGAACGCCTGCCCATCATCAACTACTCCGGCGGTACCGAGATTGGGGGCGGCATTCTGGGCTGCACTGCCTGGCGCCCCATCAAGCCCATGGGATTCAATACGGCAGTTCCCGGCATTCATGCCGAGGTACTGAGTAGCGAAGGCCAGCCGGTGCGCGGCGAGGTGGGCGAGCTTGCCGTAATGGGGCCCTGGCCTGGCCAGACCAACGGATTCTGGAATGCCCCCGAGCGCTACTTGAGCACCTACTGGAGTCGCTTTGAAAACATCTGGCTGCACGGCGACTGGGCTCTTCTGGACCACGAAGGCCACTGGATTATTCAGGGCCGTAGCGACGACACCCTCAAGATTGCCGGCAAGCGGGTGGGGCCAGCCGAGTACGAGAGCGCCGCCGTTGAACACCCTGCGGTCAAGGAGGCAGCGGCCATCGGGGTTCCTCACCCGGTCAAGGGTGAGGCGGCAGTGGTGTTTGTGGTGCTACGGGACACACACTCGCCCAGCCCCGCGCTCGAGCAATCCATCGGCGAGACCATCGCGGCCCGGCTGGGCAAGGCCCTCCGGCCGGAGCGGGTCGTCTTCGTGCTCGACCTGCCCAAAACCCGCAACGCCAAGGTAATGCGCCGGGTGATCCGGGCCGCATTCCTGGGGCAAAGCCCCGGCGATCTTTCGGCTCTGGAAAACCCCCAAGCCGTTGAGGCCATTCAAAGCGCGGCAAGGTGATGGGCTTCAATTCGCATCTTTCGTGAGAACACCCCAGCGCCTGCCTGCCAGAGAATCTTGCCCTGGATGGGGCTGATCGGGCTGGTTGCAGGTGGCAAGGTTGCTGGGTAGGGCCAGAAATAACCGACTCCGAACTGGAGTCGGTTACTGAAAGTTAAGGGTCTTACTTTTTGACAGCAGCTTTTTTGGGAGCAGCCTTCTTGGCAGCGGGCTTAGCAGCAGCTTTTTTGGGAGCTGCCTTCTTCACGGCAGGCTTGGCAGCGGCCTTTGCGGCGGGCTTGGCGGCAGCTTTCGCAGCGGGCTTCTTAGCAGCGGGCTTCGCGGCGGCCTTTGCGGCGGGCTTGGCGGCAGCTTCCACGGCAGGTTTCTTAGCGGCAGGCTTCTTGGCTGCTGGCTTGGCAGCAGCTTTCTTGGCAGCGGGCTTCTGGGTGGGTGCGGCTTTTGGTTCCTTGGTCATGTATTTTCCTCCTTAAATCTGAGTGGAGTCATCTCAGCACAAACTCTCGAATCATGCGCTATCCAGCGGATGATTCGCCCATTACACACAACCGGTTTTTGGCATTGTGCGAGTTGTGGACGAGCGTTGCTGTTAGATTGTCTCTCCACTGAAGTCAACTATACTACATCTTGTGTATTTTTTACATGTCAAGCACAACCTTTTGGTGAATTTTCACTTCGCATGGTGCGGAGGCTGAAGTGAGATTTGTGCCCTTTCCTATCGCATTTTCTTGGCATTTGCATTCAGCAGAGCACGTCTTAATCAACCGCATGGGCGTAGCCCGATTTAATCCTTGGCCCTCGGTGGTTTCAAATAGCCGACAGGCTGCGACAGCATATCTGTCTCGTGTTTATCGAGCTAAAGCCGATCTGATAATTTGCCGACTCCGGTAAATAGCGATGGTCCGCTGCTCGGCAGTATTGCCACAGGCTGCTGACTAGCGGTCAGGCGATCACGGAGAAAACGACGAGGGCCTGACTGAATCCTGGCACAAACCCCACTGCAAGCAGTAAAAAAGCGTTTACAATCGGTCGGGTTAGCGCGACATCACCCACCTGGACTCTACTAACATAATAGTCGAGGGTCAGAGAAGAGTCGAGGGTCAGAGGTCGAGGGTCGAGGGCTGAGTATTACTCAATTCTGGCACTGGGCGCTGGACGCTAGACATTAGACGATAAGAGGGGAGCCTTCCTAACGGTTGCTGACTTGAGCGAGTGCCCCGTAGCGCGACCACTGTCATGGGCAAAATTGTCCTGCTATAGAATACTCAGCATGCTGGATTCCAACACCTCTGCCCTGGCCCAGGATGTGCGTGAACTGCTGACTCGAGGTCTGGATGCGCTGGCCCGGGTGGGGGCCGAGACCGAACCGCTCAGGCAGGCTTTGTTGGATCTGGATAGCCCATTCTTGCTGGTAGCAGTGGGCGAGTTTAACAGTGGCAAGTCGACCTTACTCAATGCCTTGCTGGGCGGTGATTTTTTGAAGGAGGGGGTAACTCCTACCACCGACCGCATCAACCTGATCGGCTTTGGCCCCGAACCCAGACTAAAGCCCCACTCACCCGAGCTGGTGGTTATGCAGCTGCCCCACGCACTGCTAAAGGATGTGCAGCTGGTAGACACGCCCGGCACCAACGCGATTCTGCGCCACCATCAGGTCTTGACGCAGAAATTTCTTCCCCGAGCAGACCTGATCCTGTTTGTCACCAGCGCCGACCGGCCTTTCACGCAGTCCGAGGCCGACTTCCTTAACGTCATTAGGGCCTGGGGCAAGAAGGTGGTGCTGATCGTCAATAAAAGCGACCTGTTGACCGAGCCCGAGTTACAGCAGGTACTCGAGTTTGTCCAGAAAGGGGCCGACCAGACTCTGGGGCAGGTTCCGCCAATTTTTGCGGTCTCGGCCCGCCTGGCCCGCCAGGGCGATCTGGCCTCGAGCCGGGTCCCCCAGCTAGAGGCCCACATTAGGCAGGTGCTGGCCACCCAGGCGGCGTCTCTCAAGCTGGGCTCTCCACTGGGGGTGCTGGCTCACCTGAGCGAACAGGCCCTGCCCGCGCTAGAAACCAGGCTCAACGAGACCGAACAACAGCTCGGCACCTGCCGCGAGCTCGACCTTCTGGCCCTTCGCCATCAGCAGCGCACCCGCCAGGACTTTCAGCAGCAGATTGCCCTGATCTCCCAACAGCTTGACTCGGTACAGGCCAGGGGCCATGCCTGGCTAGAAGAAAAGGTGCGCATTTCCAATTTCTTTGGGCTGCTCAACTCATCTAAGTTCAAACAAAGCTTTATGGATGAGGTGGTCAAGGGCGCCAATGCCGAGATCGAGAAGGGGGTGCTACAGGCCCTGAACTGGCTGGCCCGCCGCGAGCACGAGCTGCTTGAGGATGCCATACACCTGCTGCGCGAAGCCCCCGGCCTGCAACTATCCGTGAGTCCAGGCAGCGAGGCCCAGGCCATCGAGGGAAACCTCGAGGCTGCTCTCAAAGAATTCAAACCCGACGAAGAAGCCCGCCTGCTCAAGAACCATGTTCAAGAAGGACTCCAGCAGACTGCCCTGGTGGAATTCGGTGCAGTGGGTATCGGGGCCGGGCTGCTGCTGGTCTTCAATCGCATTCTGTTAGATGTGCTGGGTCTGGTCACAGGCATGATTGTAGCGGTGATCGGTTTTACCATTCTGCCCCGGCGCCGCGAGAAGGCCAAGAAAAGCCTGCGCGAACGCCTGAGCGATCTCAAGGAGAAGCTCGAGGCGGCCTTGTGGCAGAACCTCGAGCTCGAGCTAACCCGGACCCGTGAACGCTTCAACAACCTCTACCGCTCCCCCTGCTCGCGCTTAGAAGCCCAACGCGATAAGATCCTGGCTCACCTCCGCCAGGTTGAGCAGTTGAGGAGCGAGGCCCTGAAGCTAAAACAGCGCCTGGGTTAAGCCTGGAAGGTGCTGCACCGGTGCTCGGACCGGCTAGTCCGGCATACAGGCGAAAGATGTCTCAGGTCGCAAGTCGCAAGCCAATAAAGACCTGTGACCTGAGACATTTTTATGGGGGTGATTAATCCATGGACTGGCTGACAGAGTGGACATGGATGAGGGTGAGTAGCGCTACGAGCTGTCGAAAGCCGAAGGTCAAAGGTCTAGACCATTGCTGGTGGCCTTCGACTTTCGACCTTTGACATTTCATACGGAGTGGCCCAGGCTTCAAGTGCCCACTCCATACCCCCATCTGGGGGTACCGAGCCGTAACGCCTTAATACTCTGGGTTCGTGCATTCGTCACAGGGGTTGTGTAACGCTTGGCATAACTTGTGGTTACATTGCGGGCGGAAATGCCACCTTACAGCCATCCGTACCCTGTCCGCAAATATGGAGGAAACATGGCAAAACTGATCGCTGTAGATGACTCCCTGGCAGACTTGAAGCTAATTGAACACTCGCTTTCGCAGTATCACCAGGTAGTGCTGTATCAGGGCAGCGAGAACGTAGAACAGCGCATTGAGGCAGAAAAGCCGGATGCAATTCTGCTAGATGTGGTAATGCCGGGCCGCAACGGCTATGAAGTGCTGCGTTCGCTGCGCCGGAATCAGGCCACAAAAGACATCCCGGTGCTGGTAATTAGCTCCAAAGGCCAGCCCACCGATATCGAGTGGGGCAGGCGCCAAGGCGCCAACGGCTACCTGACCAAACCCTACACCCCCGAGTCCCTGCGCAAAGCCGTACAGGAGCTGCTATAGGCTGGAGAATAGACTGGAGAATAGTATGGCCGAGGATGAAAGGGGCCTACTCCATATGAGGGCCGAGGCTTCAAGCACCCAATCTATAAGCCAGAACCACACACTGCCCCTCGGGCCAGTACCTGACCACACAAGGGCTTATCCATGATCAACACGTCTGTCCGTAACATCTGGGTGCTGCGCTTGGGCAGCAGCTTTATCGGAGTGGAGCCTAAAGCTTTCAAAGAAGTGCTGGAAGTGACCCAGCCCACCCCTGTCCCGCTGGCACCACCACCCTTGCTGGGGCTCATGAACAACCAGGGCCAGATTGTGCCGGTATTCGACCTGAGCCAGGTCTTGCAGATTACTCCGGCCGGGTCGGGTATCGCGGCTTTGCTCGAGTGCGAAGGACGGCTGCTGGCTTTCATGATTGATGAGGTAATCGGGCTCAGCGCCAACCTGAGTGGTGCCTGGATTACTCCCAGTCAAGACCCGCTGTATAGCGCCATTCTGGAGGAGGGAGGCCGCAGCGTACGAATCCTCGAGGCTGGCAGCCTCTTCCTGCACCTCAGCAGACAGATGTCTTCACCAGCACCTGCCGCCCATACCGGGTTAGCGCCACAAGCCTAAGGAGTCAACTATGGAACAAACACATCTGCCCATGAGCCACGACCCCCTGCTGGTAGGGGCTTCGTTCCTGGTAGCCATCTTTGCAGCTTACGCCGCACTGGCTATCATCGCCCGACTGAGGCAGGGCGTCACCGGCCAGGGCTGGCTCTGGCTTGGCGCCGCCACCTTTGGGCTGGGGGTGTGGGCCATGCACTTCACCGCCATGACCGCGCTGCAGCTCGATATGCTGGTAGCCTATAACCCCTGGATTACCCTGGTCTCGGTACTGTTTGCCATGCTGGGTGCTGCTGCCGCTTTCCAGCTGATCAGAAAGCCCAGGCCGGGCTTCGCCACCATCTTTGGCGCGGGCTTTTTTCTGGGGGCCGGCATCGGCGGGATGCACTACGTGGGTATGTTTGCCATGCGGCTGGATGCCCAGATGCACTTCGACCTGCTGATGGTGGCGGTCTCGGTGCTGGTGGCTGTGGTGCTCGGCACGTTTGGCATCTGGGCTCTGGTCAGCCCCATCTTCCAGCACCTCCCCTTCCGCCACCTGATTGCTGCCAGTCTCACCGGCATGGCCATCCCGTTCATGCATTACACGGCCATGCTGGCAGTCCGCTTTAGCCCGACGGAACAGCAACAAATCCACGAGATGGTAGCTGCTGGCAACCTGCTCTCGCTCAATGTCTTCTTGTTGCTGGCGGTTGCGGTGGTGGGGCTGCCCATGCTGCTAACTGCGCTGCTGGAAACCCCAGAAGAGAAGTCCCGCGAGGTCGAAACATGATCCGCCAAGGCCCCAAACCCTCCCCTACTCGCCCGGCCCAGCGAACCAGCCCACGCCCCCCGGCGCCGGCAACCCAACTGGCATCCGCAGGTGGCTTCCTGGGCTCTCTCAAAATCTGGCAGAAACTTCTGCTGATTGTGCTGGCCTTCTCGGTGGCCGGGGTCTGGCCGGTTGCCACCCTTTACCTGAACCAGCAGCGCCAGGAGGCCCAGGCCCGTGACCGACTGATAGGGTATCAGTACGCGACGCTACTTTTCGAAGCTGTCCAGCAGGTCAGCCAGCACCGCCGCCATTCTCTGGATGCACGTTGGCTGGGCGCCAGAGCCGATCTGGCCCAGGAGGCCGCCGATGTAGATGCTGCGCTGGCCCGGCTGACCGAGCTAAACAACAGTCTGGGTGACCGCTACGGACTGGCACCGGTTTTGCAGGAGATCGGCCAGGCCTGGGTGAACATCAAGAACCGGGCTGCAGCTGCTCCAAACAGTGAGATCTTTGAGCTTCATCACCGCTTGATCGGCCAGTTGCAGAGGGTGGTAGAGCGGGTATCGCTCTCCTCGGGGCTACTCCTGGGCACCGAGGCCGAGGTCTTCCTTATCACCGAGACCGCTGTACGACACCTGCCTGAGATGCGCGAGACCCTGGCCCAGCTGCGCTTCCTGGGCATGGAGGTGTTTACTCGAGGCTCGGCTTTGATCTTTGAGCGGGAGCAGATCATGAGCCTGCTCAGCCAGGTCAGGCGCCAGTCTGAGACCATCCTGTGGAATATTACCCAGACCGAGGTCGCCCATGACCGCGATCTGGAGGCCATAGCCCTGGAGCTCGAGCGCATCGTCGAGCAGGTGAACCAGCTGGACACCCTGCTGACTACTGCTCTCCAGGCCCCGGCCCGGCTTACCTATAGCCCGGCCGAGTACGGTGCAGCTATCGCCAGGATCAATACGGGCATTACCGAGTTACAACTCAAGACCCTTGGCCTGGTAGACCGGCAGATGATGGTGGCCTGGCTAGGAGTTCACCATGAGCAGGCCCTCACCTTCGTGGTAATTGCCCTGGCCCTGGTGCTGGCATTGGGTGTGGTAGGCACGGTGACCCGTTCGGTTACCGGTCCGGTGGCCCAGTTGTTTTCGGCCTCTACCCGCCTGCGCAAAGGCGACCTGGGGGTACAGGTCGCGGTGCAATCCTCCGACGAGCTGGGCTCGCTGGCCCGCACCTTCAACGAAACCACCCTGCAGCTCAAGGCCAAAGCCGAAGCCGATGCCGAGCAGCTTCGTCAGAGCAAGCTGCTGCAAGAAAACATCGGCGCTTTCCTCAACGTAGTCATGGACATCGCCCAGGGTGACCTGAGCAAACGCGGGCGCGTGACGGAGGACGTACTGGGCAACGTGGTAGATGCGGTGAACCTGACCGTCGAAGAAATAGCCTACCTGCTCAAGCAGGTTCAGACAGCGACTGAGATGGTTAACCAGGGTGCTTTGCAGATGGCCCAGAGCTCGGCCAGCATACAGGAAAAAGCCGAGTCACAAGCCGAGCTTTCGGCCAGGGCCCGCATCGAAGCTCTGGATGCTGCTGACAACATCCGCACGATGGCCAGCCAGGTAGCACAGGGCACCAGTCTGGTGCTCCAGGCCCGTGAGGCCGCCGAGCAAGGCCAGGGCGCGGTACAAAACACCCTGTCGGGCATGCAAAGCATCCGCCGTGAGGTGCAGAGCATCTCCAAAAACATCAAGGGCCTGTCCGACCGCTCGCTGGAGATCTCAGAAGTAGTTGACGCCATCGGTCGCATCGCCAAGCAGACCAACCTGCTGGCCCTCAATGCTGCCATTGAGGCCGCTGGCGCTGGTGATGCGGGCGCGCGTTTTGCGGTGGTGGCCGACCAGGTGCGCAAGCTGGCCGAAGACTCGGCGCGCGCAGCCCAGCGGGTGGGCTTGCTGGTCAAGGGCATCCAGACCGAAATTCAAGGGGTGGTGGTCGCGGTAGAAGGCGGCACCCGCGAGGTGGAGCAGGGCTACCAGATTGCCGCCGAGGCCGGGAGCAGGCTCGAGCAGATCGCCTCCCTGGCCCAGCAGTCGGCCGATGCTGCCCGCTATGTGGCCCAGGCTACCCAGGAGAACGTGGGCCGGGTAGAGGAGGTCACCCACGCGGTACAGGAGATTTACAACACTGCCCTAGAGACTGACCAGGAAAGCCGTAAAGGCCGGCAGACCGCCGAGGATCTGAGGGCACTGGCCCAGCAGCTCCAAGAGAGCCTGACCCGCTTCCGGCTGCCCGCCTAAAGGAGTGCGCCGTGGTGAAGCCGAGTTCTTTACCCATACCTCCGCCCAACCTGGCGGAAAGTGGCAAAACATCGCGCCCAAGTCTTCTGCGGGCTTTCCTCGAGGATACCCCCTTTGCGGTCAGGTTTGCGGTAAACGGCCTGGGCATTCTGCTAATCGTGGCGCTGTTGGCGGCCGCGAGCCTGTGGGGCCTGGGACTCCTGCGCCAGCAGACCGACCACCTGTACCAGTTCACCTTAGCCTCGCAGGTTTCATTGGGTATCGCTGAAAGCCGCTACGCTGAGCTACAGCGCAACGTCGCGGTCATAGCTAACCCCAACACCTCGGCCGGGCACCGCGCCGCCCTGATCACCCTCAGCCAGCAGACCTTGGAAGAGACTGCCTTCATTGTGGAACGCTACCAGACCGAGTGGATCAGCAGCGCTAACCCTGCTTTTACCGCGGCGCTAGAGCGACACGGCCAGACCGATGCGCAGAGGCTCGAGGCCGAGGTCTTACAAGAGCTCAAGACCTCCCACCAGGCCGTGATCCCCTTTTTTGAACGCCTTAGCCAGCAAGCCATGGCCGACCGGATTGACCCCCGCACCCTAGAAGCAGTTCAACTGGGCTTCGATCAGGTGCGGGCCGACCTGCGCAACCTGATTGAGATCAACACCCAGTTCGCCGAGGTCTCCCGCGCCGAGGCCAGCGCCGCTTACCAGCAGTCGCGCAGTACCTTTATTGCAGTGCTTGTGGTCGGGCTGGTGCTGATGGCTTTGTTTAACGGCCTGCTGCTGCGCTCACTGCAGCAACGCTCACGCAAGCTGCTGCGCGGGGCCGAGGCTTTGCAGCAGGGCCGCTACGACCACCTGACCGGCCTGGGCGGGCGCGACGAGCTAGGGGTGGTGTCCCGCACCTTAGACAGCGCGGTGGAACAGTTGCGTAGCTTCCTGGCCCAGCAGGAAGAGGAAAGGCAGCGCGGGTTAGAGCTACAACAAAACGTGCGCCGCTTCCTCGATGTAGCTACCCAGATTGCCAGCGGCGACCTTACCAAACGCGGCGAGGTTAGCAACGATGCTCTGGGCAGTGTGGTAGATGCGGTGAACCTGAGCGTCGAGGAAATTGCGGCACTCCTGGCAGAGGTTCGGCGAGCCGCCGAGTCGGTAAGGCAGGGCGCCGCTCAGATGAACCAGCTTACCGCCTCCATTGCCGGCGGAGCCTTGCTGCAAGCCCAGGAAGTAGACCAGGTGCAAAACCAGACCCAGCTGGTGACCCAGAGCATCCGCCAGATGGCCCAAAGCGCGGGTATTACCGCCCAGGCTGCCCGCCAGACCCTCGAGTCGGCCCAGCTGGGTCGGCAGGCGGTGACCCAGACCCTCTCGGGCATGAGCGATATCCGGCTGGAGATGCAGGTTATCGCCGAGAACATCGCCAGCCTGGCCCAGCGCTCCGCCGAGATCGAGAGCATTACCAAAGCACTGGAGGATTTTGCTTCCCAGACCAACCTGCTGGCCCTCAACGCCTCTTTCGAAGCAGCCGGTGCAGGGGCCGCTGGTCGCCGCTTCGCCATTGTGGCAGATGAAATTCGCCGGCTGGCCGAAGAGTCGGCCCGCGAGACCAGCCGGGTGAGCAGCCTGGTCCAACAGGTACAAAGCGAGATCGCCCGCGTGGTGGGGCTGGTTCGCGACGGGGTACGCGAGGTGGAGACCGGGTATGGGGTGGCCGCCAGCGCCGGAAGCCGCCTCGAGGAGATCGCCAAACTGGCCGCACAATCCGCTGGCCTGGCCCAAGAAATCTCGGCTCTGGCCCATAATCAGGTAGTGGTAGTGGAGAAGGTGGACCAGGCTGTGCAAAAGATTGCCCATACTGCGCAACAAACCGGCCAACAGAGCCAGGAGGGGCGTCGAGGGGCCGAGACCATTGGCACTCTGTCCGAACAGCTTTCGAGTAGCCTGGGTCGTTTCCGCCTGCCCGACTAGGAGCCTGCATGCCCGCTACGACCATACCTGATCTGCTGCAAACTTTCCTCGACGAGGCCTGGGAAACCGTGGTGGTCTTTGAGCAGACCCCCGAGTTTTTGAGCATGGGTCGCCACGAGCCTCTGGTGGTGATGGCCCACCGCCTCAAAGGGTCGGCAGGCTTGTACGGCTTTCCCCAGACCTCTAACCTGGGAGCCCTGGTCGAGCGCATGCTGGAGGGCGCACCCTATTACACCGAGGTTCAGCAGGCCAAAGTGATCGAATTCATGGGCCAGGCAACCGCGGTGCTAATAACTGCGCTGGAAAATATCGTTTTGCACGGTACTGAAGGCCGGGTGGGCCTCGAGCTAGGCCGCCTGGGCGCCGCCCAGCTGATCGCAGAACTCACCAGCGACAACCCCGAGGCTTTCGTGCGCGAACCCCCCGAGGCCGCGCCCCAAGACCCCAAGCCAGATCCCGACCTCCAGACCAGCGTGGTTGAGGAGCTACAGAGGTTTTACCGGCAGAGTGCCGAGTTCTGGGAGTTCTTCGCTCCCGAGACCCTGGAAAACCTCGAACAGGTGGGCAACGCGCTGGTAAGCATGGAGTCCGGACACGAGAGTGGCGAACACCTGCAAGCCCTGTTCAGGGCGATGCACACCGTAAAAGGCGCCGCCTACTCGGTGGGCTGCAAACCCATCGGCGACTTCGCCCACCGGCTCGAAGACCTGATGGTGGAGGTACACGAGGGTCGCCGTACCTGGAGCCACGAGACTGCCCAGGTGATGATTGAGGGCTCGCAGATACTGGGCAGGATGATTGTAGTAGCCGAAGGCAAGGACCTTCAGGCAGCCCAGTCGCTGCCCGGGCAGCTTTTGGCCTTACACAGCCGCCTGGCGCTTTTGCTCGGACAAGAAGCCCCCACCCACCCCGATAGCCAGCCGGCCCCAGCCACACCCACTCCCTCACCCGAGCCAGCAGCACCCCAGCAGCGGGTCCGTGCTGGGACCACTCCTTCGGTGCGGGTGAGCCTCGAGCGTCTGGACGCCCTGCTGGACATTGCCGGCGAAACCCTGGTGACCCGCTCGCGCCTCGAGCTGCTGGTAAAGCAGTTCGAGGAGATGGACGGCCTTCTGGAAAGCGCCCGTCAGCGTCTGTTACGTACGACCAGCAATTTCGAAAACCGCTACCTCAACCCGCGCCTCTCGCTCTCGCAGGACGCCCAGAACCACCCCCAGACCCCCCAGGCCCAGTCCAGCCTGGGCAAGAGCGTACAGGAGCTCTTTTCTGAACTCGAGTTTGACCGCTACGACGATCTGAACATCCTGGCCCGCTCCATTCAGGAGATGACCAGTGACCTGGCTGAGATACGCAGTACCCTGAGCGAACAGCTTCAGGCTTTCCGCCAGGAGACCAGCCAGTTTGGCAAACTATCCCAGGACCTGCGTAACGAGGTAGGCCGCGCCCGCCTGATCCCGATTGGCCGTTTCTACCAGCGCCTTACCCGCCAGGTACAGCAAATAGCCGGTGGGAAACCTGTCCAGATGCGCTTCTTAGGCGAGCAGGTCGAAATTGACTCGGTACTGCTCGACGGCCTGTCCGAGGCCTTAGTACACCTGGTCAACAACGCGGTTATCCACGGCCTGGAAAGCCCCGAAGAGCGCCTGGCCAAGGGCAAGGAGCCCCAGGGTATTTTGAGTATCCGCACCCACCGGCAGCGCAGCACCCTGGTGCTGGAAGTCAGTGACGATGGGCGGGGTATCGACCTCGAGGCAGTAAAGCAAAAAGCCCTCGAAAAGGGCCTGCGTACACCGGCCCAGGTAGAGGCCATGCGCCCCGAAGAGGCTGTCCAGCTTATCTTCCTCTCGGGCCTGTCCACCGCCCCGGTGGTCTCGGATCTGGCTGGGCGCGGGGTGGGCATGGATGCCGTGGCCGCCACCATCCGCCGGCTTCGTGGTGATTTGAGTGTGGAAACCCGCACTGGTCTGGGAACCACCTTCCGCCTGCGCATCCCCCAGAACCTGGTGGTCACCGACATCCTGGTGCTCCAGACCGGTGGCCAGGTGATAGCCCTCCCGCGCGAAAGCCTGCTCACCCTGCTCACCGCGCCTGCCGGTAGCCAGGAAGTGGCTTACGAAGGTAGCGCCATCCCGATCAAGCCGCTGAGCGGGCTTCTGGGCCTGCCTTCCCTGGAGCACGACCAGGACGAGTATGCCCTGGCGGTGGTAGAAGGACGCGGCGGGGAACTGGTCGCGCTGGCCGCTGAACGCTTCATTGGGTTGCAGCAAGCCCTGGTCAAGCCCCTCGCCGCCCCCCTTTCCGAGCTGCCCCACCTGATTGGAGCGACCATCTCGGCTACCGGCCAAGTAATTGTGGTACTGAGCCCCATCGGGCTGCTGTCCATGGGTTCCTCGGCGCCCATTCAGACCCGTATCGAGCCTGATGGTATCCGGCAGTTTCCGGTTTTGCTGGTAGACGACTCGCTCTCGGTGCGTAAGGTGGTGGCGCAGATGCTGCGCAAGGCCGGACACCAGGTCATCACCGCAGCCGATGGGCAAGAGGCCCTCGAGCTGCTGGAGCAGCAGTCGTTCCAGGCCGTGGTGACCGACCTCGAGATGCCCCGCATGTCGGGTTTCGAGTTGCTGGAAGAAGTGCGTCGCCGCCCCAATCTCTCCCACCTTCCGGTGGCCGTGCTGACCACCCGGGCCTCGACCAAACACCGCGACCTGGCCGTCGAGCTTGGTGCAAATGCCTACCTGACCAAGCCCGCCGACGAGGTAGAATTGGGCCGGTTTTTGCAGGGGGTATAGCCGATGGTAGTTGACGCGCCTCACCCGGTCTCCCTGCCAATGTGTGTTGAGGAAGACAGCTTTGAAGGTATTACCAGTTCTAACGGCCTGGCAAAGGAGATTACTTGATGAAGGCACTGATCCTGACTGGTCAACCAGCGCGGGGCAACGCGCTCAAAGACAGCTTTACCCTGTCGGGTTTTGATGTCCAGGTAGAGAGTAGTGCCCTGTATGCCATGACCCTGCTGGAACGCAGCCGCCCCGACGTGATAGTTAGCACCGCCTTGCTGAGTGACCTGAGCGGCGTGGAGTTCTTTGACCTGGTTCGCTCCGACCGCCAGCTCACCCTGGTGCCTTTTGTCCTGCTTGACGACGCCACCTCGCCAAATACCAGCGATCTGGATCTGATTATGCCTGCCGACAGCGGCGCGGCGGAGGTAGTGCGGAGCGCATACCGGCTAATCCTCGAGCTCACCCGCAAAACCTATATCTCCGAGCCCGCCAACCCCGTAGCGCAGCACGGTATTCAGGGGCAGTTGGGCGATGTGAGCCTGTTCGAGCTGGCCCAGTGGCTGGCCAAGGCCGCCAAGACCGGACGCCTGCGGGTAGAAGTAGAGGGCGGCAGCGCCAACTGGCTTTTTTCCAGCGGGCAGCTCATTCACGCCGAGTATGCCGGCCGAAGCGGTGAAGATGCAGTACTCCACTTGATGCTCGAGTCGGAGAAGAAAAAGAAGGGCCAGTTTCACTTCGAACCCCTCACCGAGTCCGACTTCTTCTTCGAGCCTGTCACTATCCGCAAAAGCACCGACCAGCTTCTGCTCTTACTAGCAGTGGAAATGGATCATCGTCAACATGGCCTCAACTAGATGCAGATCTGTCGGAGGTCTAAGGTCGAAGGTGCCGTGGGTATATGGCCTTCGACTTCTGACTTTCGACCAGCCCACAAGGCTACACCAGATTTGAGAATGTTGTTGCTCGACCAGTAGCCATGCCCAAACCACAAGCGCAGTCGCACCCAGTAATGGTTACACATCACTACGCCAGACGCAGCCAGGCCCTACCATGGGAGTAACTATGCAAGAAGCCAAGGTTCTTGTTGTTGACGATAGCACCAGCGTACGCAAGGTGCTGGAGCGCCTGTTATCCACCCGTGGCCTGGTGGTCACCACCAGCGAGACCGCCGAGCAGGGCCTCGAGGCCCTCAGACACAGTACGCCCGATCTGGTTATAGCGGATGTAGTCATGCCGGGTATGAGCGGCTTTGAACTCTGCCAGATGCTAAAACTCAGCAAGACCACCCAGGCTGTGCCGGTCATCCTCATTTCAGGCATCATCAATGAAGGGGTGGTGGCTCAGGCCCAGCAAGCCGGCGCCTTCGACGTGGTCTCCAAACCCTTTACTCCCGAGGACCTCTTCCCCAAAATTGAGCGCGCGCTCAGTGCTGCCAGGCAGGTGGCCCCTCCTGTTAGCAAGCCGGCGGTCACACCGGCACCAGTTACCAGCCCAGCACCCGCTCCAGCAGCTCCTGTTTTCACCGGAAGCTCAGCAACGCCAACGTTAGCTGCTTCTGCCCTATCCTCGGCCGTGTCTGTTGTTCCCACTCACACCGAACCCCTCCCACCCCCCCAGCCAGCCGCTCCCGCTCAGAGCTACAATCAGGCCCTGATGGACAATTTGCGGCCTCTTTTGGATAAGCCCGAGATCGAGAGTGTCCTGGTGATAAGCAGGATGGGCAAGCTATTGGCCTGGGTGGGCCAGACCATTGAGGAACCCGATCTGCTGGCAACCTACCTGCACACCCTGCTCTCCATCTCGAGTGTGATGGGTGATAGGTATCACCTATCCTCTGTCCAGAGCCTCAGCCTTGAATACCTCGGCAAAACCGTCATGGTAAACCGCATCAACAACAACTCTTCGCTGGCATTGGTGCTGCGCGGCACAGGCGGAACCGGCGTAACCCGCTACCTTGTCCTGAAGCACCTGCCCCAACTCAAAGCAGTGCTGGGCGAATAGTTTGACCCTTGTTTGGCCAACGACTGTCCAGGTCCCGGAAGAAACGCAACGATTCGACTCTGTGGCAGCGCCGCTTCTGGGAGCACCGCATCAAAGACCAGCGGGATTTCGCTCGCTGGACAGGGAACACCACATTAACAGCAAGTTTTCGCTCGCCACATGGACTTTATTCACTTCAACCCGGTCAAACTTGGGCTGATGCAAAAGCCAGGGGAGTGGCCTTATTGAACCTTTGGGCAGTGTGTTCGCAAGGGGCGGTATGAAGCCGGATGGGGTGATGGTATTTGCTTTGAGGAGCCGTTCTGGGAGAGGCTCGATTTGTAATGGTGCATCAGGAAGCAGCGGTGCGTGTTGCGTCCTACGGGCCATCGCGGAGCCATTTCAAGCGGTGCGTACCGCACCCTACTACAGGCTTATTCGCTTGCGGTCTGAGTGTAGCCATGGGTAGGGGTCGGGCTGGTGAAATCAATACCGTGGAGCGCTGGCTACATCAACACAGGGGGCGATGCTTCCCCCAAAGCCCCAGACCATGCCCATGAAAGCAGACGAGTACCCACCAGCCTGCTGCTTGTGAGCGATAGAGCGCTCCACGTACAATTGCGCGGTGCGCCCTCTTCCCTCTGCTCAGCGTGACACTTTTCTCGACGCCGTGCGGGGGCTGGCTTTGCTAGGAATACTGGCAGTAAATCTGGAGTATTTTGCCGGGGTAGGGCATTATGCCCGCCTTCACGGGGAAGGCGAGAGCTATACACTGGGCCGGGAAATTCTGGTTTTTTTCTTCAGTGGCAAGTTTTACACCATCTTCGCTATTTTATTTGGCCTGGGGCTGGCCCTGCAGTACCAGCGTTTCATGGCCGCAGGGCTAGATGCGCGCGCCCTGCTGCGCCGTCGGTTATGGTGGCTACTGGGGATAGGCGCGCTGCATGGCATCTTCCTTTTCGAAGGAGATATCCTGGGCACCTATGCCCTTCTGGGGCTTTTTGTCCTGCGGTATCTGGGCAAAGAACAACAGCTTTGGGGCATCGGCAGGTTTCTGCTGGCAGGCTATCTCTTGCTGTTTGTGTTAGCCGTAGCCGGGCGCGAGCATATGCCTGTTCCGGGCAGCGAAAAGGTATTTCTTGGTAGTTTCTGGGAGGTGACGGAGTTTCGGCTGGGGATCTGGCTGGGCAACACTCTCCTTTCGGCGCTCTTTTTTGGCCCGGAGATAATTGGGCTGTTTTTGCTGGGGGTTTATCTGTCCCTTAGGTGGCAGTATTTTACCCCTGCTCTGCTTTGGAAAGTAGTCCTGGTGGGTCTTCTGCTGGGCATTCCGGTTAACCTTTACAACACTTTGTATCCCAACTTTCCTCCCCTGCGGGGCTTGGGCGGGCTGTGCTTTGCCCTAGTCTACCTGGCCCTACTCCGACTGTTCTGGCTGCGCCTGAGATGGCTGCACGGCCTGCGCTTTGCCGGACAGATGCCCCTGAGCAACTACCTGCTGCAATCGGTGGTCATGAGCCTCTTGTTCTATGGCTACGGGCTGGGATTTTACGGACAGCTCAACCCGATCTGGTTTCCGCTGTTTGCCGCTGGCTTTGTGGCGCTACAGGTGTTGCTCAGCCGCTGGTGGCTACACCACTTCCAGCAGGGGCCGGTGGAGTGGCTGTGGCGCAGGTTTACATACCGATAGGCCGGTAAGTCTGGACTGTTTTGGTATTGACCAGTAAGTCTTGCAGGGCGCAGGTTTCTTGTTTCCTTCTCCGGTTACTGCCCCATCGGCGGCCCAAGACCCTTTTATTGCAGAAGAAAGCTACAAGCCCCCCCACACTCTTGCCCGGCATTTAGTCACAAACAGCGTTGTTTACTCCTGGGCTGTGGCCGGATATGGCGGCGGTAGAAAGCGAAGGTGGGCAGACGGTCCTGCTTGGTCAAACCTCGCCCGCTTCCCACAGCTGGTGGAAGCTTTTGCGGCTGGGTTTGAGTCCGGCCCGGCCCTGGGTCCAGGCTTTGAGTACCGGCACCACGGTGTTGTCCAGGGCAATTTCCGGAAGCAGCCGCAGTGCCCTGGAGGCCAGGCGGTAGACCCAGGGCTGGGTCATGGCCAGGGCATAGCCTTTGATGGCTGCGGCCTCGACCTTAGGCGTCAGACCTTCCTCCACCGCCCGGTTGCGCCAGGTGAGCAGCAGCCGGGGAATGGGAATTCGCACCGGGCAAGCCTGGAAACAGGCCCCGCACAACGAGGAGGCATAGGGCAGCGGCCTGGTTTCTTCCAGCCCTACCAGGCCGGGAGCGAGAATTGCCCCAATGGGGCCGCTGTAGACGTAGCCGTAGGGGTGGCCGCCGGTCTGGCGGTATACCGGGCAGGCGTTCAGACAGGCCGCGCAGCGCAGACAGCGCAGGGTTTCCCAGGCCTGGGGGTCGGCCAGCACACTGCTGCGCCCGTTGTCAACAAAGACCACATGGACTTCCTCGGGGCCGTCGTTCTCGCCCGAGTTGCGCGGCCCCTGCAAGAGCGAGACAAAAGTACCCAGCCGCTGCCCGGTGGCCGCGCGGGTGGTAAGCGGCAGGAAGACGGCCAGATCGCTGAAGCGAGGCAGCAGTTTCTCAATTCCCAACAGTGCGAGATGAATACGCGGGGCCGAGGTAGAAAGCCGGATGTTGCCCTCATTTTCAATCAGGGCCACGGTACCGGTCTCGGCCACTACAAAGTTGGCGCCGGAGATGCCCATATCGGCATTCAGGAAGCCCTCCCGTAGCAGCTTGCGGGCCGCAGCAGCCAGGTCATCTGGGCTGGCGTCTAAGGGTGTCTGGAAGCGCTGATGAAAAAGCTGGCGAATCTGCTCCAGGTTGAGGTGAATGGCTGGCCCGACAATGTGCGAGGGGGGCTGGCCCAAAAGCTGGATGATGTACTCGCCGAGGTCGGTCTCGAGGGCCTCGATGCCCATACTCTCTAACATGGGATTGATGCCCAGCTCCTCCGAGAGCATGGTCTTGGCTTTGACCACTCTTTTGACCTGGCCTGCCCTGGCAATCTGGGCGACGATGCGCCGCGCATCGTCGCTATTCTCGGCCCAGTGTACCTGCACCCCATTGCGCTTCAGGCTGGCCTCGGCCTGTAACAGGTACTGGTCCAGGTTGGTCAGGACATTGTTCTTTACCCCTTCTGCCCAGTGCCGCCAGGCTTCGGCGTCCACCTCGGCATAGGCCTGCCGCCGCTTGGCGTCGAAGTTGAGGGTAGCCCCGGTAACCGAGTCACGCACCTGGGGTTCTTCCCGGAGCACTTTAGCCGACTCCTGGGGGTAGCGGTTGGCGGTGACTTTCATGGCTGCCTCGAGGTTGCCTGAGAGGTTGAGGGTCGAGCGTCAAGGGTCAAGAGACGGCTGTTGATGGTAAAGATCACTACCGAGAACAACAGTGCTATCTGGCGGTGGAAATAGACCGATGGTGGGGCTACCAGACCGGGTAAGCAGTACCAACCCAGAGCTGCAGCCCTCATTGCACCGCCTCCCATAAGACCGTGGCCAGTGGCTTCACTGGCAGATTTAGTCTCCGGTTCTCGATGCGCCCACTGAGGTGAAGCATACAGCCGCCATCGGCGCTGGTGAGAAAGTCTACCTGGCTGGTCGGGGGCAGGGTGGCTAGCTTGTGGTCGGCCATGCTGAGAGCCACCTCGGGTAGCTTTACCGAGAACAGCCCACCAAAGCCACAGCACTCCTCGGCAGCCGCCCACTCGACAATTTCGGCCCCAGCGTTGCGCAGCAGGGAGAGGGGCTCTGGTTTGATACCCAGCTCGCGCAGGGCGTGGCAGCCGTGGTGATAGGCAATTCTTTGGCCCTGCAGCCCGCGTCCCAGGCGCGTAACCCCCAGCACCTTGACGATGAACTCGGCTAGCTCAAATGTCTTGTTGCTGAGGGCATGGGCCCTGGCAAACATGCGGGGGTTGTCGCGGTACAGCTCGGGGTAGAAGGCCCGCAGCATGGTGGTGCAGGAACCCGAGGGCAAGACCACATACTCTGCGTCGTCAAAAACGCCCAGGGTATGCTCGGCCACCGGTCTGGCCTCGGCCCAGTAGCCCGCGTTGTAGGCTGGCTGGCCGCAACAGGTCTGACCTGGGGGAAAATTTACCGTGCAGCCCAGATGCCGCAGCAGCCTCACTGCTGCGACCCCGGCCTCGGCAAAAAACTGGTCTGTCACACAGGTGACAAAAAGAGAGACTTGCATTCTGGCTGGATTATATCCCGCCTGGTTCTCTTCTATCCTCCGGGTGCTGGTGAGGTTTAGAATCGGACGCGGGAGAGTTGCCATGCGAGGCGAGTCGCTTACGCGATTCCGGCAAAGCCGTAACCTAGGCGCAAAATTGTTCTTACAACTTCCAACCACCTCGAGGGTTACCAGATGCACTGGACAATCGAATCTCCTACCGCTGATTCACCTACTCCATTACCGAGTACCTGGATGTCATCTTTGGCGAGGTCATCCTGGGTGCCAACATCTTCAAAGACCTGCTGGCCCAGGTGCGCGACATTGTGGGCGGGCGCAGCGGGGCCTACGAGGCCGAGCTACGCAGAGCCCGCGAGATTGCCCTGACGGAGCTCGAGCAGGCCGCCCAGGTTACTCGCACAGCGAGTATGCGCTACGCGCACCCCCTAATGGCGCGGGGAGCCGATGCGGTGATCGGAATTGACATTGACTACGAGACCGTGAGCCAGGGCAATATGCTGATGGTCACCGCCTCCGGCACGGCGGTCAAGGCCAGCCGCAGGTACTGACAAAACCCCTGCTAGCAGTCGGCTAGCATGTTTTTCCAGCTTTTGTAGCGCTTAGACCCGTCGAAAGTCAAAAGTCGAAGGACATTGCGTTAAACCCGGCCTACCCCGGCCCCCGCGGGCTCGAGCCTTGTAAGGGTCCAAACCCGAAACTTATGACTCTTCGGCAAAGGCAGCCCCGGAATGAGATCTCGGTAACTTTAACCTGTACACGGGCGAAATTACACCTTTGTAATAAGTGTCTGTGGACCTCGAGGTTGTCACCAGTACAAAGTATGAGACACTATACCAGTGGTACGCGCCAAGATCTGCGGCATCACCCGCCTGGAAGACGCGCTGCTGGCCGAGCAACTTGGGGCCTGGGCGCTGGGGTTCGTCCTGGCCCCTGGAACCCGGCGTTATATGGAGCCCGACCAGATTAGTCCCATTGCACAGGCCCTGGGGCCTTTTATGGTTCGGGTGGGGGTGTTTGTGGACGCTCGGCCTGAAACGGTTTTAAGACAGATGCAGACCGCACGGCTTCAGGTGGCCCAGCTCCATGGCGAGGAGCCCCCGGAGTGGTCCGCGCAGGTCCGCAAGTTTTTTCCGGTGATCAAAGCTATAAAGCTAACTGGCCCGGCCCAGCCCGACTGGGTGAGTTATCCGGCCGATGCACTTCTGGTGGATGGAGTAAACCCTGGGAGCGGGCAGAGCTATCCACTGGACTGGGTTACACCTCTCCGCCACCACCCCCGGCTAATAATTGCTGGGGGCCTGAGCCCAGAGAATCTACAACCCGCGCTGGATTTACAGCCCTACGCCGTAGACGTGAGCAGCGGGGTGGAGGGCCGGCCTGGCCACAAAGACCCTCTAAAGTTAAGGCAATTTCTGGCTCAGGTAGCTGCCTTCAACGGAACCAGCCGGAACCAGTAGACGTAGCGGCGCTCGGTTTCTTCAAACCGGTGCTCGACACTTTCTACCCTGTACAGGCCCAGGTCCTGCCAGCAGTTGGGCCGCTTGCGCAGAAAGACTCGCATAGGGGTTTGGCAAGCCAGGGCGTTAAGCAAAGTAAGGTTGCCCCCCAGGGGCTGCTGGTGGCCAGTAAGACCCTCGCCCGGATACAGAATCGAGCCATCCGGCAAGAAGCGGTTCCGATAGCCCGACTCGCCCCGATCCACCAGCAGGCTGTGCCTGCCGATTCCCCGCAGGGTCTTGTGGTGGGAAAGGACTTCCTTCCAGGTCATTTTCGATACAAAATACCTCAGTTGCTTGACACTTATCAGGCCAGCCGCTATTATCCTATGTGCCCGTTCGGACGATTCCGACGCTGCGCTACAACCTGCTCCGGTGGTGTAGTTGGTCAACATACCCGCCTGTCACGTGGGAGATCGCGGGTTCAAGTCCCGTCCGGAGCGCCAAAAATGCCGCCCTGCCTGTCCTCCATTGCGGCGCCTCGAGCCAAGGTAGCTCAGTCGGTAGAGCATGCGACTGAAAATCGCAGTGTCGGCGGTTCGATTCCGCCCCTTGGCACCAGTGCAGGACAATAAAAATGACGCAGGTTTCAGGTCACAGGTCTGATGTCAAGTGACATGCGACTTGAGACTTGCGACCTGAGACATCAGTTCTTCCGGGTCAATCACCCACCCCTTGTGTTCGTGTTCCAGCATTTGCTGCAATCTAGGTCAAAACTAACAAAGGGTTCTCACCATAGTTCTTTGCTACAAGAGTGTGACCGACTCGACAAATTGTGGACTACCCAGACGAACCCAAGATAATCGGGTAACATCGGTAATACCAGCAGGAGGAATCTATGGCTTCAGTTCATTACTTCCCACAGGACCGGGTACACTACACCTGGGATGTTACCCACGAACCGGTGCTCACCATCGACAGCGAGGACGTTGTGGTGTTGCAGGCGCGGGATGTCAGCGATAACCAGATCACTCCCAGCTCCGATGCCAGCGCAATCGCGACCCTTAACTGGGACCGCGTCTACCCCCTCGCGGGCCCAATAGCGGTGCGGGGTGCCAGGCCCGGCGATACCCTGGCGATTGAGATCTTAGATATACACACGCTGGGATGGGGCTGGACGGCGATTATTCCTGGATTTGGGCTGCTGCCTGACGACTTCAAAAACCCCTACCTGAAGATCTTCGACCTCACCCGCGGCGATGTCACCTATCTGCGCGAGGACGTCGCAATTCCAATAGAGCCCTTTTTCGGCACCATGGGGGTCTGCCCGGCGGGGGCTTCAAAACAGGCGGTGATGCCGCCAGGCATTTTCGGCGGCAATCTTGACACTCGCCAGCTGACCAGGGGAACCACCCTTTTCCTTCCGGTGCAGGTTGAGGGCGCTCTGTTCAGCTGCGGAGATGCCCACGCCGCCCAAGGGGACGGCGAGGTCTGTGTGACCGGGATCGAGGCCCCGATGTACGCGGCCCTGCGCTTCACACTTCAAAAGGGCCGGAAGATTCCGGCTCCCCAGTTCGTGACAGCCGGTGGGCTTTTACCAAAGGTCAACCATGCCGGGTTTTACGCGACAACGGGAGTTGGACCCGATCTCTACCGGGGAGCACAGGATGCTCTGCGCGCGATGATTGATTACCTTGGAGAAACCTACCGTCTATCGGCCGAGGAGGCCTACGTGCTGGCAAGCCTGGTAGTAGATCTGAAAATCTCGGAGGTGGTGGACGCCGGTGTGTACGTGGTAAGTGCGTTTCTTCCCCTGGCGGTCTTCCGACAGAAACCCTAGTCAAGCTGTTCAGTCCGTCCAGGTCTCTCAAAAGTGTTTGGAGCCTGGGGGAATGGCTGCCCGCAGGCCGGAGGGCGGCAACCCTGGCCAGACCCTTCAGCCCGACTTCTTTTAGTCAGCAGGTCAAGAAGTACCCGTCGCTAGGTGCGCCCGTTCGGGCTGCAATGGGCGCCTGCGGCACCAAGGTGACGTTGGGCGGCGACCAAAGAACAAGCTGCTCGAGCGGACTTTCTTCCTCGTACCGGTAATGTTTGAGGTCAACGGTCTAACGTCTTTCGACCTTCGACTTGCGACCTGCAACCTGAGACATTTTTGGTGGTCGTCTGGTAATGCGAGACGGGTAAATCTATCGTGGCGAGAATACAAAGCTTTTGTAGCCGTACTCGGTAAATCGATTGCCCCGCCGGACGATCTCACGAAAACGCCGCCAGTCGGTCAGGATACGCCGGAAAGTGGTATCGCGGGCTGCGATCTCGTCGCAGATCTCTTCGGAGTGCCTTTCTGCCGCCAGCAAGAGTGGGCGGGGAAAGGCCCGCAGCTGCGTTCCACCACGAATAAGCAGGTCCATGGCGGGGCCGTTTTTGGCGTCGTACTCGGCCATCATCTGAATAGTGACATCGTTGGCGGCAGTCTTGACTATTTCCTGGTAATCCCTGGGCAGCTCGCGCCACCGGACCAGGTTGACGAAGAGGTGAATGGCGAGGCTCGGCTCCTGCCAGCCTGGGTAGTAGTAGAACCGGGCAGCCCGGTGCAGACCCAGCCGTAGATCGTCGTGGGCCCCGGACCAGTCGGCAGCATCCACCACCCCCCGTTCGAGTGCTAAGAAAAGCTCCCCGGCGGGGATCAGGTGGGTAGTGGCCCCTAGCCGGGTCCAGACCTCGCCCCCCAGGCCGGGCATCCGAATTCTGAGGCCACGCACATCAGCCATAGCACGTATTTCTCGCCTGAACCAGCCGCCCATCTGGGCCAGGGTGTTACCGGCCGGGAAGTGTATGACGTTAAAGTCGGCGAGAACCTGCTGCATGGTTGTTAGGCCGCCGCCATGGTGGTGCCAGGCATTCTGTTGGACCGCGGTCAGGCCAAACGGCAGGGTAGAGTCGAAGACAAAGGAGGGGCTGAGCCCCATAAACCAGAAACTGGGGGCGTGCCCCATCTCCACCGCACCACGGCGCACAACCTCGAAAACCTCCAGCGCTGGGGCAATTTCCCCAGCCGGGTGGACGCTAATCTGGAACCGCCCTTCGGTCATGGCCTCCACGTTCTTAGCAAAACGTTCGGCCCCGCCAAAGAGAATGTCCAGCGCACGGGGATAACTGGAAGCCATGCGCCAGCGCAGGCGGGGAGCGCCCACCTGCGCCCAGACCGGGCCAAACACCGTGCTGGCCGCCACTGCGCCGATTCCAGCTTTTTTCAAAAAGTCACGTCGCTTCATCTGTTTCCTTTGGTCAAAATAACGCTGATGTGCATTGAGGGGTACAGGAGAATCATATCACAAGGAGCTTTATCAGGTATGGATCAGCCGGGATACAGCAGTTTCCCAGCTAGACCGCAGTTTGGTCTTGCATCGAATGTAAGTTGGCACCTGGACAGGCGTTTCGTTCACCATGCAGGCCATCTGCTTGGTACTGGTCGGGTTTAAGCGTGGCGGCGCAATGGCCCTGGCCTGGAAAGTAGTGGGCCCTGGTTCATGGCCATCTCGACCATAGAGCTGAGTGACCAAGATCGGACTGACATGAGGCAGTAACCCTGCAGGAGCCGTTGGGGTATAAGAGCCCAAAACCACGATGACACGATGATTTATGAGCATGTGCTCAATACGAGCGTGAAAGTGGTTGGTACTCCGCCCGACATCCGAACGGTCGGGGTTGCTCAGTACGGCTTCACCCTTCGGGGTACTTCGCGAAGCGCTGATCCGGTCACGCCCGTGGTATAAAGAGAGCCGGTTCGCGCATCCGCAACGTATCCACCAGGGTGTCAAAAAATACTCTGCCATCGAGCAGGCTCTGAGGCTGATCGACCAGGAGCTGGTCGCCGCGGGTATCGATCTCAATTACCCATCCGGCCTCGATCAGCCCTTGCGCCCATAGCGGCGGACGGCGCACAGCCAAGCGCGCGATCCCCTCGCGGAACCGGCGGTAAGGCTCAGAAAGTCCGTCTCCTTGCGGATAAGCCAAACCTGACTGCCGTTTAGTGGGGGCGCCGCGGTCGAGCAGCACGACATATCCAATCACCACCTCAGGGTACAACATCTGCACCGAGGAGACCTCTCCAACCAGGTCATCGAGCCGGTTGGGGAGGGTGCCCAGCGGGTTGCTCATGATCGACTTCAGCGAGATGAGAAGGCGGGGCTTCTCTTTGAGCAGCCGCTCGTCCCGGCTTAACCCCGGCAGGATGGGGTGCTTAAATACCACGTCTTACATTTGTCTATGGTCGATTGTCTATGGTCTATAGACTATGGACTATAGACTATCGACGAGTACCCGCCGCGCACTTCCCACAGCCCTCGCGCCTCAAGCTGGGCGACGCAGTAGTCGGCCAATGGGTTCTGCCGCCCGGCATCTCGCGCCTGGCGCTGCATGACCTTACCGATGACCTCCTCAAGCGTCACTGCTGTCCCCTTGGTGTACGGCCGCCAGGCTGTCCCGAAGGGGATCGTCCCCAAGATGATTAAGGCGCAAGACGTGACCGGGGGCTTCTCGAGCAAACCGCGCCGAGGCCAATTCGACATATTTTGGTGAAATTTCGATACCGAGGCTGTTGCGTCCCCAGCGCGCGGCCGCTATCAGGGTGGTTGCCGTCCCCATAAAAGGATCGAACACCGTGTCGCCAACGAACGAGAACATCCGCACCAGGCGCTCAGCCAGCTCGAGCGGATAGGGCGCAGGGTGATGGCGGGTCGAAGCTCCCGGTAGATCGTCCCAGATCTGACGGAACCAGCGGTTAAACAGCTCTTTGGGGATGCGCGAAAGTTCGCGCTGCTCGGCGGTAGGCTTGCGGTAGCCGCCCGGCTTGCGCTGCATCAGAATATACTCGATATCGGTCTTGATAATGGCGTTGGGCTCGTAAGGCTTGCCCAGAAAGCTCGAGCCGTTTTGCACCTCCAGGGTAGCGTTGGCGATCTTGTACCAGATAATCGGATTAAGGTTGTCAAAACCGACCTTGCGGCACTGCACCTGGATGTCGGCATGGAGCGGAAAGACCAGGTGACGGCCAAATTTACGCCGCGCCACTGCCACATCCCCTACCACCACCACCAGCCGCCCGCCCGGCGCCAGCACGCGGTGGGCTTCGTGCCAGACCTTGGCCAGCTCACTCACGAAAATCTCGTAGTCTTCAATGTGCCCCATCTGACCCGGCACGTCTTCGTAACGCTTGAGGCTCCAGTACAGCGGCGAGGTCACGATCAGGTGAACCGAGGCGTCCGCCACCAGGCTCAGCGCGGCTCGAGCGTCGCCCTGCAAGATCAGGTGGCTGGTCTTCCTCAGCCCTAGTAGCGTGTCGGTAGGAAACAGTGTAACAGCCCGTGACACCATAGCGCCATCGTAATTCAAAACCGGCACAGCACTTCGGTCACATCGTCTTAGATAGCACGACGATGAAGGGTTTGGAATATCTTACACCGGCCTTGCAGGGGTAGCAGGGTTTCCGTTATACCGGCGTATGTGGTCTTATCTGACCAACTACAGCAATGAGACGCTGAGGTCGCGGCTGATCGCCAAACTCAAGTCGTTCTCGGGTCACTGCCCGGTCGTGTGGGGCAGAGCCTAAAGCGGTTGGTTCGCCCCTAGCTAAAGCCTGTCCGAGCTCTCCGACCAGCCTTAGCCGGGCAGGCGCCGGGCCGCCGAAACCGCCAAAAGGATGATTGACGGTGATTGAGTGTGTTGACAGTCCGACCCACCTTCTGTCAATATACTGGACTATTGAGGGAGGTGACCCCTCGAGACAACTTCTAAACCTTGTCTAAAAGGAGTCAGTAATGCCCAGATACGTTTATCAGAACCTCGAGACCGGCGAGCAGTACGAGTTTGAGCAGAGCTTCCACGCAGCACCATTTACCCACCACCCCCAGACGGGCGCGCCCATTAAACGCCTGATCTTTGCCCCGGCAGTGGTGTTCAAAGGGTCGGGGTGGTACGTCAATGACTCCCGAAACGCTGCCCAGTCTGCCAAAAAAGCAGATGCACCCACCTGTGGCAGCTCCGGGAAATTGTGCGGCGCTGCGGCAGACTAAAGCGAGCCTGACAACCGACCGGCTATACCGGGTCTTGCTTTACCGATCTTGCGCAGAAAAAGTGGCTCCGGTTCGGGTTTGAGAGCTGGGGACAAGCGTAGCCCCTGGTGGGCAGGTGAAGGCAAACCTTAAGCTGCGTCGGTACACCTGGGGCCATAGGTGTAATCGCAAACGCCATAACGCCCGCGACCACAGGTCTCACCGGCTAGCTTCTGGTCGCTTGATACTGACCACCGCACCGGGCCCTACCTGGTTCTGGGCAAACCAGCCCCGGCTAACCTCAAGCACCTGCCGGTACACCACCCTGGGGAGATAGCTGCGGCAGGTTCTGCTACGCGGGGCTGCGCGCAACCCGTTTGGCATGGGCTCGCCAGCGGGAGGCAGAGTGTAACAGGGCTCTATGTCCAGGATGGTCAGGACCCGCCCCCGGCTGTCCATAAACGCGACCGAGACCGCCTCCCTTAAACCCTGGCTACTCCAGCTATCATCGCGGGCGCTGGGGAAACGGAATAAAACGCTCGTTCCGGGCTTGATGTGGTTGCGCCCTGCGGCTATGCGCTGACCAGGGTTGGTGGTCTGATAGACCGGCAGCTCCAGCACTCCCCTGGGGGTTTCGATAACAACCGTGGAATTTGCGGTCAGCTGCGGAGGCTCGCGTGGTACGCGGGTGTTGAGGGTGAGCCCTGCCAGAAAATAGCCCGTAGTGGACAAAAGAACCACCAGCGCAATTAGCACCACGGCATAGCCACGAATGCGTCCGTCTGTGCTCATGGTCTGCGCACAACCTCGATTTCAAATATAAAGGGCCAGAGTTTTCCGGTGACAAACAGACGGTTGCGGGCGGGGTCGTAGGCAATCCCGTTCAGCACCGCATCTGGGTTACGGTTGTGCATCTGGGCCAGCAGGCTCAGGCCAGTCAGGTCAAGCCAGGCCTCCACACTGCCATTTTGCGGATTGATAATGGCAATGCGGTTAGTCAGCCAGACATTGGCCCAGACCCGGCCCTGAATGTACTCGAGCTCATTCAAGCGAATTACCGGCTGGCCCTGGGCCCGCACCGTGACGGTCCGCTCGGGTCGCAGGGTGCGCGGGTTAAGGAAAAACAACTGGGCCGAGCCATCCGACATGATTAGCCGCTGCCCATCGTGGGTCAGGCCCCAGCCTTCGGTCTGGTAGGTAAACTGCCCCACCGGGTTGAGGTTCTGGTCGTAGATAAAACCCACCCGGTTCTGCCAGGTAAGCTGAAAAAAGCGCCCCTGGAAAAAAGTGACGCCCTCGCCAAAGTATCGGGGGGCCAGCGAGTGTTTGCGCAAGACCCTTCCCGTTGTCAGTTCGACCCTGCGGATGCTGGAGCGCCCAAACAACCCGGTACTTTCGTACAAAAAACCGTTGTGGTAGATGAGACCCTGGGTAAAAGCACCCGTATCGTGCGGGAAGGTGTTGATCACGCGGAAACCCCAGACCGGCACCTGGCCCGGCTGGGCCATGGCTATACCTAGCAGAAGCATCAGGACGGCGAGGGCTAAAGCCACGCCTTATACCTTAACCGCAAGCCCAAATAGATGAATGAGACCGGGGTCAGCAGGCTGGTCACAACAATTTCTGCCCAAGACCCGCTTTCGAAAGTAAGCTGTGCAGGTGCTCGCGAAGCTGGGCTTGCAGGGTCTGTGAAGTCTGTGTTGCGTCCAGCACCACAAATCGCTCGAGTTCGGCGGCCGCTAGCTTAAGATAGCCCTGCCGCACCCGCCGGTGGAACTCGATGCTCTCGCGCTCCAACCGATCCGGGTTGGCGAGCCGCGCTAAACCAACCTCGGGCGGCAGATCGAACAGGAAGGTTCTGTTGGGCTGCACTTCCTGGACAGCACCCTGGGCCACCGCGCGTAACCAGTCCAGGTCCAGCCCCCGTCCAAAGCCCTGGTAAGCCAGCGAGGAGTCCAGCCAGCGGTCACACAGGACAGTCTGGCCCTGGGCCAGGGCGGGCCGGATGAGGGTCTGCATGTGTTCAGCGCGGTCGGCGGAGTAAAGCAGGTACTCAGCCTCGGCGCACATCTGATCCTGGTGCAGCAGCAGCCGGCGAATACCCTGCCCCAGCCTGGTGCCGCCAGGCTCCCGGGTCTCGACTACTGAAAATCCCTGCTCCTGTAACCAGACAGCCAAGAGCCGGATCTGGGTAGACTTCCCCGCGCCCTCGGGGCCTTCAAAGGTCAGGAAGAGGCCCTTCATGCTAAAGCCCCGTGGGGTGCTCGACAAACACCCAGGGCAGGCCAAACTCCTCTTCCAGCCGCGCCGCCAAGGCCTTCACTCCAAAGGTCTCGCTGTCGTAGTGGCCTGCGTAAATCACGTTGATGCCCAGTTCAAAGGGCTCGTGATAGTGGGCGTGCGAGGGCTCTCCGGTAATGTAGAGGTCGCAGCCCAGGGCTTTGGCCAGGCCAGCGTCGCCCGCCCCTCCGCCCGAGAGTATAGCTACCCGGCGTATCTCGTCTGGCCCCGCTGCATGTACCAGGGGCTGCATCCCGGTCAGCTGTCCGATCTGGTCTTCCACCTGGGCTAAGGTCTGGGGTTCTCTAAAGCGCCCTACGTATCCGATCTGGCCGTGCTTGGGGTGGGGAAATGGTTCCAGTTCCACCAGCCCCAGCTCGCGGGCCATCACCGCGTTGTTGCCAACCTCCGGATGAGCATCGAGGGGGAGGTGGGCCGTGTACAGGCTAATCCCTGCCGAAAAAAGGGTTTCCAACCGCTTCTTATGGTGTCCCACTAGCGGAAACTGCTGCCCCCAGAAAAGCCCGTGGTGGGTAATCAGGAAATCTACCCGGGCCTGGGCAGCCTTGTCGAAAATGGCCTGGGCCGCATCCACCGCGACCCCAATGCGGTGGACCAGGGGCCTGCCCTCTACCTGCAACCCGTTAAGCGAAGAGTCTTTGAACTCGCCAATTTTAAGGTACTCATCCAGCCAACCAGCCAGGGTGTCGCGCTGCATAGCAAAAGTCTAAGCTCGAAAGCCCAAAGTCCAAAGTCATGCCAGAGCCGACAGGGCCTGACGGACCTGATCCTCCTCGTTCCAGGGAAGTACCTGGTCGCCGCGCTCGAGGGTGCGCTCGTGGCCTTTGCCAGCAAAGAGCAGCGTGTCGCCCGGCTGGGCCTGAGCCACCGCGTAGTGGATGGCCTCTTGCCGGTCGGGAATACAGACGTAGCGGGCCGGATCGCCGTGGGCCTGGGCCATGGCTTGCAGAATGGCCTCGAGGTTCTCGCTGCGGTAGTCGTCCTCGGTAAAGATGGCCAGATCGGCCAGCCGGCCCGCCACCTGGCCAATGCTGGTGCGGCGCCTGGGGTCTTGATGGCCTGCGGCCCCAATTACCACTACCAGGCGGTTTGCCGTGGTGGGGCGCAAGGTTTCCAGTACGGCTTGCAGACTTGCTCCGGTGTGGGCAAAATCTACTATCACCCTGAAGGGCTCACTCTGAATGAGTCGCATCCGCCCAGGCACACCGGGAAAGCTTGCCAGCCCGGCTTGAAGCTGCTCAATCGAAACCCCCATCCTGGCTGCCGCTGCCATAGCGGCCAGGGCGTTTACAGCGTTAAAGCTGCCCAGCATCGGAAGCTGCACTGCAAACCGACCAATAGGAGACACTACCTCAAAAAACAGGGCACTGCTGGTCTCTACCAGGTTTTTTGCCTGCCAGTCGCCATCAGAGCCGAATGTCCAGGTCCGGGGGCGGCCTATGAGCGTTTTTGTCCACTGGTTATCGCTATTAACGATCGAAAAGTGAGCGCGCTCCAGCAGCTTGCACTTTTGGGCGAAATACCGCTCCATAGTGCCGTGCAGGTCCAGGTGGTCCTCATACAGGTTGGTGAACACCCCCACCTGGTACTCCAGTCCCCGCACCCGCTCCAGGGCCAGGGCATGGCTGCTCACTTCCAATACCGCCTGCGTACAGCCGGCCTGCACAAACCTGTGCAGCATCTCGTGTACCTGCGGGGCCTCGGGGGTGGTGAAGTGTCCCGGTAGAAAAAGCTCTTCCTGGCCAATTCTGACCCCCACCGTAGAGAGCCGCCCCACCGGCGGACCGGCCGACTGAAGCAGGTGATGGGCCAGCACCGTAACGGTAGTCTTGCCCTTGGAGCCCGTGACGCCCAGCAGCTTTAGCTTTTTTGCCGGATACTGCCAGAACGCCGCCGAAAGGTCGGCCAGGGCTGCCCTGGGGTCAGGCACCCGCAGATAGGGAATGCTCAGGTCCAGGTCGCGCATTCCCACGATGCCAGCCGCTCCTTTCTCGATCGCCTGGGGTATATAGTCGTGCCCATCGAGGGGCTTGCGGCCGGGCAGCGGAACCCCCGGTATGGCCACAAACACAAAACCTGGCTGCACCGTGCGGGAGTCGTGTGTCACACCCGTTACCGGTATGGCCGGTGCGGCCTGGGCAAAGATGGAGTATAGCTGATCCAGCGTAGGCATCCGGATTAGTTTAGCAGGCAGCTGGAGCGCAGAGGCAGTCTGTCGGTAACGGCCAGCTCTCTACGCCCAGCCTAACCCACTCTGCCGCCCCACCAGGTCGCAGATGGGCTGGAGATAGCCAATAGTCAATAGTCCATTGTCGATAGTCGATGGTCACTAGTCAATGGTCAATGGTCGAGGTCGATAGTTGAGGTAACCCACGCGCAGGAGAGGATAGACTTCTCGCCTCAGGCTAGGGCGGGTATGTGGAAGTAGCTTTCAGGATCTGCCAGAAACTCCAGCATTCCCTGCTCAGTCGGGATGGTGGAGGGTTAGTGGCCTTCACTGCTGGAATGGTCTCCGCATCAGCCAGGGTCTGCTCAGGCAGCCTTGTACGGCCAACCTTAACACGACCTTAGGCCTTCGACCTGTGACTTTCGACTTTCGACTTGCGACTTGTGACTTGCGACCTTAGACCTTCAACCATGGCCGATAGCTAATAGCTGATAGCCGATAGCATTTGACCTGAGACCTGCGACCTGAGACATGCGACTTATATCCGAATCTTAATACCTCTGCCTCACTTTACTCACAGAAGCTGTTTATGCTGGGTGTGTTATGCGTATAGTGCTTCTGCTACTGCCCCTGCTGCTATCGGCCTGTGTGGTCGGGGTGAGCCCCGAGCCCACCCCTCACGCGGTGCGCGTCGCACCCCAGCCTACGGGCTTTGTCATAAACGCGCGGCTAGGTCTGCCAGCCTATCCAGGCAGCGCAGTTCTCAAACGTGAAGAGCGGGGTGGCTCGAGCGAGGCCGACTTCGAGACCCGCGACTCCATAAACCAGGTCTATGCCTTCTTTCACAACTGGCTGGTGAGCCGGGGCTGGGTGCGCATCAGACTAGAAGTCAAGGAAGCTGCTACCAAAGTCGAGGCGGTGTACCAGCGCGGGGGCGAGCGGTTCAGGCTCGAGCTTGACCAGCTGGGCCGCAGCGGACGTTATAAGCTCGATATAGATTTCCAATAGGGTTTGCAGTAAGTTTTCTGGGAGCACCAGTAACCCGCACTCCTTGTCTGCGAAACACTCGCTAGAATGGAGGGGATGAGGTACTGAGTGGCGGCATCTTCCCCTGTGCGCGTTACCAAGAGTTCGCTTCGGCAACAGCTAGTACAGCTCTTTGGAGCTGCACTAAAGCCGCTGTACTGGTGGTACGAGAAACGGGTAGAGGCCAAGGTCAGACGGGGACGTGCTCCCAAGCACCTGGGCATGATCCTGGATGGCAACCGTCGTTTTGCCAGGGAACTAGGTTTGGAAGGTCACGAAGGGCACGAATTTGGGGTACAGAAGGCCTACGAAGTGCTGGAGTGGTGTCTGGAGCTGAAAATTCCCACCGTAACCATCTGGGTGTTTTCCACCGACAACTGGAGCCGCAGCCAGACCGAGGTCGAGACGCTGATGCGGCTTTTCGTCCAGGAGGCCCGGCGCATGGCCCAGGACCCCCGCATCCACGCCAACGAGGTGCGGGTTAAGGTGATCGGTCGGCACGACCGCTTCCCCCCCAAAGTGCTACAAGCCCTGGAAGAGCTGGAAAAAGCCACCGCGCACCACAGCGGGATGCTGCTCAACATCGCTATGGGCTACGGCGGGCGGGAAGAAATTGTAGACGCAGTCAAGAGCCTGCTGCTCGAGGCTGCCAGGACCGGCAAGTCGCCGGAGGAGCTGGCCGCCGAGCTCGACATGGAACACATCTCCCAGCGGCTTTACACCGCAGGCGTGCCCGACCCCGATTTCATTATTCGCACCTCGGGCGAGATCCGCCTTTCGGGCTTTTTGCTGTGGCAGGCCGCCTACAGCGAGTACTACTTCTTCGATGCCTTCTGGCCGGCCTTCCGCAAGGTGGACTTTTTGCGGGCGGTGCGCGACTACCAGAAGCGCGAGCGACGCTTTGGCAAGTGACATCCGCCTATTAGCTGATAGCTAAATAGCTAATAGCTTTTGACCTGAGACCTGAGACCTGAGACTAACTTTTGACCTGCGACCTTCCTCACCATGGCTGGGTAGACTGGAAGCGGCTAACGTATGACACTGGCAATTCAAACTCTGAATCTCAAAAAAGCTTTCAACGGCCGCGTCGCGGTGGAAGACCTGAGCCTGGAGGTTCGGGCGGGAGAGGTTTTTGGCTTTCTCGGCCCTAACGGGGCTGGCAAGACCACCACCGTCAAGATGCTGCTGGGGCTAACCTATCCAACCTCCGGTCAGGCTACTCTACTGGGAAAACCGCTGGGCAGCCTCGAGGCCAGGCGCCACCTGGGATTTTTGCCCGAGCTATTCCGCTTTCACGACTGGATGACCGGGCGTGAGCTTTTGCGCTTTCACGGGCAGCTCTGCGGGATGCCGGCAGGCGCCCTCCAGCGGCGAATCCCCGAGGTGCTGGAGCTGGTTGGGCTTCTGGGGCGTGAAAACGAACGTATCAAGGGCTACTCCAAAGGGATGCAGCAGCGCATCGGGCTGGCCCAGGCCCTCCTGAACCATCCCCGGGTGGTGTTTTTGGACGAGCCCACCTCGGCCCTGGACCCCATCGGACGGCGTGAGGTTCGCGAGATCATCCGGCACCTGAAGGCCGAGGGCACCACCATCTTCCTCAACTCGCACCTGCTCTCGGAGGTTGAGCTGACCTGTGACCGGGTGGCTTTTGTGGACAAGGGCCGGGTGGTGCGGAGCGGCGCGTTGAAGGAGTTGTTGCGCGAGAGACTCGAGGTCGAGCTGCGGGTTGGCGCGCTGAACCCAGAGCTGCTATCGGAGCTAGGGCGCCATGCCAGGGTTTTGCACCACGGCCCGGATACGGTGCTGTTCGAGGCCGAGAGCGAGGACGTGCTGCCGATCCTGGCTCAGACCGTGGTTAACTCGGGGGCTGGCCTCTTTTCCCTTAGCCCGCGCAAGATCAGCCTGGAAGACCTGTTCGTGAAGCTGGTGAGCAAGGAGACGTCGTGAGGAACCTGCTGCTGATAGCCCAGTTCACCTGGCAGGAGGCCCTGGGGCGGCGCCTGTTGTGGGCCATAATCCTGCTCACGCTGGTTTTTTTGTTTTTTTATTTTCTGGGTCTG
>JBGFRI010000008.1:0-8659 GCA_041695225.1 Deinococcota bacterium | reverse complement strand
CCTGCTCAAGACTTATCTGGCTCGGGAGGTCTACCGGGTCTTGAAGGCTATGGCTGGTGGGCCTACTTGACATACTAGGTTCATTGCGAGGAGGCTCCCGGCCGACGAAGCAATCCAGGAGGGGGTCGCAAGCCTATTGGCCGCTGAGGTGATCTGGATTGCTTCGCATCCGTCGGATGCTCGCAATGACGAGAATAATCTGTTCCCGCCGTCATGTCGAGGACGCCCCAGGCCCCTTTTGACTTGTTCCCCCAACTGGCATCAGGGGAGGAGAACATTGCACCTTTAACGCAGGGTAGTCGTGTCCAGGCTGGTTGCGTCGTGTATGCCGGCTTTCTTGTCGTTGAGGAAGCCCCCTCGGAAACCCCGCTGCAAGGCCACAATTTCGGCCAGGGCCGAGACCGCAATTTCCTCTGGGCTTTCGGCGCCGATGTCCAGACCGATAGGGTTGCGCAGGCGTGAGAGCTGCTCGAGGCTCGGCACAAAACCCTCGGTTTTCAAAGCATCCAGGATCTTTTGCAGGCGGCCCCGCGGCCCCAACACCCCCACATATCTGGCAGGAGAGGTTAGGGCAAAGCGCAAGGAATGGCGGTCAATATCCAGATGATGGTTCATGACTACCACGTTGTGACGGGCAGTCAGGGTCACCTTCTGCGAAAACTCTTCGTGGGCGGCCTGGATGGTCTGGCAGCCCTCAAAGCCTTGCAGTAACTCGGGCCGGGCATCCACCACCGTGACCCCGAACCCCAGCACCAGGGCCTGGTTGGCCATGGGCTTGGCATCGTGGCCTGCGCCAAACAGCACCAGCTCGGGGATGGGGCTGCCCAGATCGAAAAAAACCTCGGCTTCTTGTACATAACGGGTGGTAGGGCGGGAAGCACTGGAGGCCATCTGGCCGACAATCCGCAACACCTGGGACTTTAGCTCTGGGGGGGTAATCTGGCCTTCCACACTGCCATCGGCCCGCAGCCATACGCGACCCTGGCCCCCACCCAGCACAGTGGCCATAACCGATGGCTCCGAAGCTGTGCTGGACAACAGCCATCGGTGCATTAGCCCCTGTGGCTCCACCGGCTCGACCCAGACTTCCACCGTGCCGCCACAGCCGGGCCACCAGGTTCTTTCCTCGTTGTAATCGAAAATTGTACGCTGGGCCTGACCCTGGGCCAGTATCTGCATGGCGATCTCGATCATCTCCTGCTCCAGACAGCCGCCGGAGATCATGCAGGCCGAGCCACCATCATCGCGAACCAGCATCTTGGCCCCTTCGCGGCGGTAGGCCGAGCCAACCACCCGAACCACCGTGGCTATGGCAGTCTGCCTGCCATCGGCCCAGGCGGCGTTTAGGGCGGCTAAAAGCATCGGTGTCTCGTTAGCCATAGTCTGCTCCTCTACACCCTAAGCTACACCCACAAACCTCTTTAGACATTGCCAGCAGAGCACATTTGGCCCTGCAAAACCGAAGGCTTCTTGTCAGCCTCACCCTCTGGGCTGTATAGTAACGTGCAAATACCTTCAGTCGCACGTATACCTAACTCAGTCGGTTTGGCTTGGTCGGAATGGCTTTAGTTACCAAAAAGCTCGAGGTGATAACTTGATAACGGTCTGCTCTCAACAGAACCAGAGATCCCACCGCGGCCAGACCCCGGCATCTACACTTACATTTCTGACACCGACTCACCGACTGGCCACTCGCAACTTTAGCGTGTTCTGAAGGTAGTCAAGGCACGACTGAAAACCGGGCTGGTTCACACTTGATCTGGCAACCCACCCAACGCATCACCAAGGAGGCAGTATGGCAGACAAAGTACGCATCAAGATGACGGTAAATGGGCTCGAGCATCACAGCGAGGTCGAACCCCGCCTTTTGCTGGTGCACTACCTGCGCGAGGCGCTGGGTCTGACCGGCACCCACGTAGGGTGCGATACCAGCCAGTGCGGGGCCTGTGTGGTGCATCTGGACGGGCAGGCGGTTAAGTCCTGCACCATGTTTGCCGTGCAGGCCGATGGGGCCAGGGTTACTACTATCGAGGGCATTGGCAGCGTGGGCAGCCTGCACCCGGTACAGGAGGGCTTCTGGGAGATGCACGGGCTGCAGTGCGGCTTCTGTACCCCGGGCATGATTATGGCCGCTGCCGACTTGCTGAACAAAAACTCCAACCCAACCGATGCAGAGATTCGCCACGCACTGGAGGGCAACTACTGCCGCTGCACCGGCTACCACAATATCGTGCGGGCCGTACAGTACGCCGCCTCTAAGATGCAGGGCAAGGTAGGAGTGGCGGCAGACGATTGAGCCTATAGTCAATAGTCGATAGTCAATAGTCGATAGCTATAACATCAACCGCTATTAGCTATGGGCTATTAGCGCGACCGAAGGGAGGAAGAAATGGCCGAGAAATTGTTTGGCAAGGCAATAAAGCGCGTCGAAGACCCCCGCTTTATTACCGGAACCGGAAACTTTACCGACGACATTACCCTGCCCGGCATGGTGCACGCTGCGATGGTGCGCTCTCCTTATGCCCATGCCCGCATTAGAAACATTGACGCTTCCAAAGCCCTGGCCCAGCCTGGTGTTCTGGCGGTGATTACCGGGCAGGAAATGAAAGCTGCGGGCATCAATGGCATCCCTACCGGCTGGCTACACCCTGGGATCAAAACCCCGCCCCACTACGCCATCACACCCGACAAAGCTCGGCATGTGGGTGATATTGTGGCCGCGGTGGTGGCTACCAGTCGCCAGATCGCCGAGGACGCAGTGCAGCTGGTAGAGGTAGATTATGAACCCCTGCCGGCAGTTGCGCTGGGCAGCAAAGCCCTGGAGAAAGGCGCCCCGGTGGTGCACGAAGAAGCCCCGGATAATGTCTGCTTCACCTGGAGCATCGGCGATAAAGCCTCCAACGACGCGGTATTCGCCTCGGCCTACAAGACCGTAAAGCTCGAGATCCGCAACAACCGCCTGGTCCCCAACGCCATGGAGCCCAGAGCATCGTTGGCTCAGTACGTGAAAGCCTCCGACGAGTACACCCTCTGGACAACCTCGCAGAACCCGCACATTCATCGCTTGCTGATAGCGGCCTTCATAATGGGCATCCCCGAGCACAAGCTGCGGGTGATCGCGCCGGACGTGGGAGGTGGCTTCGGCTCCAAGATTTTTCAGTACCCCGAAGAAATTATCGTGCTGTATGCGGCAAAAAAGCTGAACAGACCGGTCAAGTGGACGGCCCGCCGCTCCGAGAGCTTTGTTACCGATAGCCACGGGCGCGACCATCAGACCGTGGCCGAGCTGGCGGTGGATCAGGACCACAGGATGATCGGACTGCGGGTAGAGACCATCGCCAACATGGGGGCCTACCTCACCACCTTCGCCCCGGCAGTACCCACTTATCTCTACGGCACCCTGCTGGCGGGCTGTTACAAAACCCCCAACATCTACTGCCACGTCACCGCGCCCTTCACCCACACCGTGCCGGTGGATGCCTACCGCGGCGCGGGCCGCCCCGAGGCCACTTTTCTGCTCGAGCGCCTGGTGGATGTGATGGCCCACCAGCTGGGCCAAGACCCCATGGAGTTCCGCCGCAAGAACTTTATCCAGCCCGGCGACTTCCCCTACCAGACCCCGGTGGCCCTGGTTTACGACTCAGGCAACTACGAGCCCGCCATGAACAAGGCCATGGAGTTGGTCGGGTACCACAAATTGCGCCAAGAGCAGGAGGAAGCCCGCAAGAAAGGCCGGTATCTGGGGATTGGGGCAGCTACCTACCTCGAGGCCTGCGGCCTGGCGCCCTCTGCAGTGGTGGGCTCGCTGGGCGCCCAGGCCGGCCAGTGGGAGAGCGCCCTGGTGCGGGTCCATGCCACTGGCAAGGTCGAGGTCTACACTGGCTCGCACAGCCACGGCCAGGGCCACGAGACCGCTTTTGCCCAGGTTGTGGCCGACGAGCTGCAAATTCCCATGGAGGACGTAACCCTGATTCACGGCGACACCGGCCGGATGGCCCACGGCTGGGGCACCTATGGCTCGCGCTCGGCCCCGGTGGGCCTTTCGGCTATCGTGATGGCCAGCCGCAAGATCACCGAAAAGGCCAGGAAGATCGCCGCCCACCTGCTGGAAGCCTCACCCGAGGACATTGTGCACCAGGACGGAAAGTTTATGGTCAAGGGGGTGCCCGACAAGTCCAAAAGCTTCTTCGACATAGCCCTGATGGCCCACCTGGCCCACAACTACCCCGCCGACCTCGAGCCGGGGCTGGAAGCCAACCATTTCTACGACCCCAAGAACTTTGTCTTCCCCTTCGGAACGCACATTGCGGTGGTGGAAGTTGACCCTGAGACCGGCAAGGTCAGGCTGCTGCGCTACCTCTCGGTGGACGACTGCGGCCCCATCATTAACCCCCTGATTGCCGAAGGACAGGTGCACGGCGGTGTAGCCCAGGGACTGGGCCAGGCCCTGCTGGAAGAAGCGGCCTACGATGACGAGGGCCAGATCCTGACCGGAAACTACCTCGAGTACACCCTGCCCCGGGCCGACGATATGGTTCAGATCGAGCACGACCACACCGTGACCCCTAGCCCCCACAACCCCCTGGGCGTCAAGGGAATCGGTGAGGCTGGCACCATCGCCTCTACCGCTGCGGTAGCCAACGCCGTGCTGGACGCCCTGCGCCCCTTTGGAATTGTGCACCTGGACATGCCCTACACCCCGCGCAAGGTTTGGGAGGCCATAGACTAGGTGACGGAGTGGCCGAGCATGTGGATGATTAATCCATCAGGAGTAGGAATGCACAGAAACTCGGCCAGGCTGCGGACTAATGACCGGCTTGTAGTCGAGAGCCAAGGGCCAGTTGCTGTCTGGTTTCTGCTCTCGACTCTAAGCCCTAGACCTTATGGAGGCAATGCATGTACACATCTGAATTCGCATACAAAAAAGCCAGTAGTGTCGCCGAGGCTATCAGCCTGCTCCAGCAGCACCCAGAGGCCAAGCTGCTGGCCGGGGGCCACAGCCTGATTCCGGCCATGAAGCTGCGGCTGGCGGCCCCGGCCGCCCTGATTGACATCTCCAGGGTGGGCGAGCTACGTGGTGTGCGGCGCGAGGGCAACCACATCGTTATCGGGGCCATGACCACCTACCGCGAGCTAGAGACCTCCGACCTGCTCAAACAGCACTGTCCGGTAATCATCCAGACGGTAGACCAGATCGGCGACCCCATGGTGCGGGCCAGAGGCACCATCGGCGGCTCGCTGGCCCACGCCGACCCGGCCGCCGACCTGCCCGCCGCCATACTAGCCCTGAATGCTCGCATCAAAATCCAGGGGCCAGTAGGAGTGAGGGTAGTGGATGCCGACCACTTCTTTACCGGCATGTTCTCCACTGTTTTGGAGCAGGGCGAGATTCTGACCGAGGTGCAGATCCCCCTGCTCCCGGGCGCCAGGATGGCTTACGCCAAGTTCCCTCATCCGGCCAGCCGGTATGCAGTGGTGGGGGTAGCAGTGGTGCTGGACGGTAGTAACCTGCGCGCTGCGGTTACCGGCGCTGGTGAGCAGGCCATGCGGTTGACCGGACTCGAGCGGGCTCTCTCGGGCCAGCCCCTTACCCTCGAAAGCATCAATGCGGCCTGCCGGGGCTTGCTGCCCGCCGACAACCTGAACCACGACCTGGCGGCCTCGCGGGAGTACCGCGCCCATCTGGTAGACGTGATGGCCAGGCGGGCTCTGATGCAGGCGGCCGGACTGTAGCCGTGCTCCAGAGCCACAAACTGTGAGGGGCTGAGGTATTCAGCCCCTTGCCGTGATGCAATGATATTGAAGATGATTCCTTCCTCCGCCCTGGAGACCCAAAAAGCCCTCGAGGCCCACCACTACATCGCCGATAAGGGCCTCTCGGTAGCGGTTTTTCTGGCCCTCAAGCTGGGCCGTCCCCTGCTGCTGGAAGGTGAGCCTGGGGTGGGCAAGACCGAAATTGTCAAAGTGCTGGCCCAGATGCTTTCCACCAGGCTAATTCGCTTGCAGTGCTACGAAGGGCTGGACATTAGCAGCGCGGTCTACGAATGGGATTACGCCCGACAGATGATGCAGATCCGGCTGATGGAGGCCACCGGCGAGCGCGACCAGGAGAGGGTGCGTCACGAAGTATTTGGCACAGAATTTCTGCTTAAGCGGCCTCTGCTGCAAGCCCTGGAAAGCGTGGATGGAAGAGCCCCGGTGCTGCTGATTGACGAGCTGGACCGGGCCGATGAGGAGTTCGAAGCTTTTTTGCTCGAGTTCCTTTCCGACTGGCAGATTACCGTTCCCGAGGTGGGTACCCTGCGGGCCGAAAGACCTCCGGTGGTGGTCATCACCTCCAACCGCACCCGCGAAATTCACGACGCGCTCAAGCGGCGCTGCATGTATTACTGGATCGACTACCCCAGCTTCGAGAAAGAGTACAGAATCGTGCGGGAGAAAGTGCCCGGAGTGCCGGAGAAACTGGCCCAGCAAGCGGTGGCCTTTGTACAGGAGTTGCGCAAACAAGACCTCTACAAAGCCCCCGGCGTGGCCGAGACCCTGGACTGGGTCTCCTCGCTAATGGCCCTCGACCAGACTGCGCTTTCCATCACCGTAATCGAGGAAACCATGGGCGTGCTGCTCAAGTATCAGGATGACGTGCTCAAGGCCAAAAACCAGGCCCAGAGTCTGCTTGCCAGGGCCCAGATGCCCGCTGTGCTATGACCGCACCCGGTGGACAGTTATTAAGCCATGTGGTGGCTTTTGCCCGCGCCCTGCGGGCAGAGGGTTTGGTGGTAACCCCTGCACAGACTGCCACTTTTGCCAGAGCGCTGGGGGAAATTTCTATCTTTGATCCAGTGGCTTTTTTCCATGCCGCCCAGAGCTCGCTGGTTACCCGCCGCGAAGACCAGCCCAGGTTTGCAGAGGTCTTTCGCAAATTCTGGCACAGCTTTGGTCTGGGGCGACTGCCCAGCGAGTTGCTGAGCCGGACCACCATTCCCCCAAAAAAGGAGCAAAAGGCCAGACCTAGCGAGGTTGGAAAGGAACCCCCCTCCTCTGGCGAATCGAGCCATCAAGCCCTACCCATGGTTGACCGGGCCCTCACTTTCTCCGAGGCCGAGGTGCTAAAGCACAAGCGCTTTGACCTGATGACCGAAGCAGAGCTCGAGGCCGCCCAAAGGCTGCTCTATACTTTTGCCTGGAATCCCCCCGAGCGACATACCCGGCGCATGAAATCCATTGGCAAGGAGCAGCTCGACCTGCGCCTTAGCTTTCGTCGCTCCTTGAAGCATCAGGGCGAGCTGATAGACCTGGCCTGGCGCACCCACAAAACCAAGCCCCGGCCCCTCGTCGCACTGGCCGATGTATCGGGCTCGATGGAACGCTACGCCCGAATGCTGCTGCTTTTCTTGCACGCCTTTGGCTTGCAGCACGCCCGGAGCACAGCACGCCGGGTCGAGACCTTTACCTTTGGCACCCGCCTGACCCGTATTACCCACACCCTCAAGAAACGCAGTGTAGACGCCGCCTTGAGTGAGGTGGGGCAGCAGGTCAAGGACTGGTCGGGCGGAACCCGCATTGGTGGCTGTCTGCACAGCTTTAACCAGACCTGGGCCAGGCGAGTCTTGGGACAGGGTGCGGTGGTACTGGTCATATCCGACGGCTGGGATCAGGGCGAACCCGAGCTGCTGGCCTTCGAGATGGAGCGCCTGCAAAAGTCCTGCTACCGCCTGATCTGGCTTAATCCGCTAATCGGCACCCCCGGCTACCAGCCGCTCACCAGAGGGCTGGTAGCGGCGATGCCCTTTATTGACGAGTTTTTGCCGGTACACAACCTTTCTAGCCTGGAAATGCTGGTAGAGGCACTAGTCGAAGGTCAAGGGTCAAATGTCAAGAGTCGAAGGTCAAACGTCGAAGGCCAAGGGTCAAATGTCGAGAGCCGAGGGTCTAGGGCCAAAAGTCGAAGGCCGAGGACTGTACCCCGTTGGACCATAGACTGAGTATAACCCAGGCCGCCAGAGCCAAAGCCCCCTTTGGGTGCTCGCAATGGCGAGAAAAGTACGTTCCTGCCGTCTGTATGACAAACTGGTATCAGGTTCAAGGCGTAGCCCTCCGATCGTCTGCCCCTGTGGCTTGGCAATGAACTGCTCGCCTTGGGCCTAACCAAGCAAAGGCTGCTCAGGCCTGATACTAGGGTGCTTTCGTAGCTAGATCCCATCTCAGACTTGCCAGAGCAGCCCGATCACTGGAGGTGATCAATGGTCATTATAGGCGTAGACCCTCACCAGACCGAGCACATTGCAGTAGCCCTTGACAGCGATGGCCGGATACTGGGCCAGCGTTGTGTCCCTAACCACCCTAAAGGCTTTGCCAGCCTGGCTGACTGGGCGGCTCAGTTCCCCCAGCCCCGCTGGGCTATCGAAGGCGCCGCCAACCACTTCACCCTGCCCCTGAGCCGCTACCTGGCCCAGCAGGGGGCTAGAATACACAACATCCACCCCGCCCTGACCAGCCAGTATCGCAGGCGGGTAGAACGGCGCAAGGACGACCAGCGCGATGCTGCTCACGCGGCCAGGGCCTTGCTGGCTAACCCCCAGCTACCGGCCTACCTGCCCTCGGAGGCAACAGTGGCCTTGCAAGACCTGACCCGTCGCCGGGCCAGCCTGGTTGAACAACG
>JBGFRI010000022.1:0-49562 GCA_041695225.1 Deinococcota bacterium | reverse complement strand
GCCAGCGCGGTACCTGGGGTGGACGAGGGGGTGTTCGCAGCTCCCTCTACATGGCCGCCCTGGTTGCCAGCAGGTATAATCCGGTAATCCGTGCCTTCTATGACCAGCTCCTTTCCCGTGGCAAGCCCAAAAAGGTTGCGCTGGTGGCCTGCATGCGCAAGCTCCTGGTGATCCTAAACGCCATGCTTCGTTCCCATACTCCCTGGCAACACCCTCTTGTGCTCAGTCCCGCTACTTGACATTCAAGACGGTTGCTTCGACCTTCGACCCATGACTAGCTTTTGACCCTCGACCCTTGACCCTGGACTTACTTCTGACCCGCGACCCGCGACCCTTGACCCGCGACCTGGGGCCTTAGACCTTCGACTCTAGACCTGCGACCTGAGACCTGAGACCTGCGACATTTTCTTTGGGCAAGCAACGTCAATAAATAGTTCAGTTACCCAACCATCAGGCGGTTAGCTGACCGCTATGCTATGGGCAATGTCGTTTTTTATCGCCCTGGGTTTTGGCCTTTACCTGCTCAATTTTGTAGTCGGCCTGGCTGCGCAGTTCCGGCTCAGACACTTTGGCATCTGGCACCACTGGCTCTATTTTGCGGTTTTTGCCAGTACGCTGGCGGCCCTGGCGGTCACGAGGGAGTGGTGGCTGCTGCTCACCATTGCATGCCTGGCCTTGTTCCCCAAAGCCCGGCCCCACACCTGGCTCCACCCCACACTGGGCGTGGCAGGTTTGGTGGGATACTTGTTGGCGATAGGGGGGTGAGATGGAGTTCCTGGAGGTCATCCGAAAGCGCAAAACTGCCAATGGCCCCTTTCTGGACCGACCGGTATCCAAAGAACACCAGCATTTGCTGATGGAGACCGCCAGCCGCGCCCCGAGCCACTTTAACTCCCAGCCCTGGCGCTTCGTTTTGATTGAAGACCCGGCCAAACGGGAAAAAATTGCCACCATCGCCGGGCAGACTATGCAGCAACTCATGGCCGAAGGTAAGTTTTTTGAGCGTTACCGCCCCTACTTTCGCTTTAGCGAAAGGGAAATGAACGAACGGCGGGACGGCATTCTGATTGATCAGCTGCCTGGCCCGCTACGCCCTTTTACCCGCCAGATCATGAGCCCCTCGGCCCTGGGCCTGCTGCGAACCCTGCGGGTTCCGCAAACCCTGGGCGAAGACAACCGCAGGCTGGTAGCCAGCTCGCCGCTGCTGCTGGCTGCGCTGCTCGACAAACACGAGTACCGCCCAGGGCAGCTATCTGGCTTTTACAGCCTTCTGGGGCTGGGCATGGCCATTGAGAACATCTGGCTAACCACGGTAGAGCTGGGCATGGGCATTCAGTTTGTTTCCACCCCCATGGAAATCCCTCAGGCCTGGGAAGAGCTAAAGCGTCTGCTGGAAGTTCCCGAGCATCTGGAGCTAATGGCTATTTACCGGCTGGGCTATCTGCCGCCAGAAAAACCTCGGCCCCGCATTGACTGGAAGTCCGACCATCGCAAGCGTATCTCGCAGTTTGTTTTCCGCGACTCCTGCACAACCCCGGAAAGCGATGTCTGAGGTTGGCTATGCACCCCAGAATTCTCGGCGTCGCCACCTCCAACCCACCCCACAGGATTAGTCAGCCAGAAGTGCGTGAGCTAGTGCGGGTTATGTTTGACCGGCTCAGTGGCCTGGAGCGACTGCTTACCATCTTCGAAAACACCGGCATTGAATCGCGCTATATCTCCGCTCCCCCTCAGTGGTTTACCCAGCCCAGAAGTTTCGCTGATAAGAACCAGTTATGGTTCGAGACAGCCCTTCAGCTTAGCGAAACGGCCTGCCGTAAGGCTCTGACCCTGGCCGGGGTAGAGCCAGAACAGATCGGGGCTCTGGTGCTGGTCACCACCACCGGGATCGCCACCCCTGGCCTCGAGGCCTACCTGCTCCAGCGCCTGGGCACTCCTCTGGGGGCAGTTCGCCTGCCCATCTGGGGCCTGGGCTGTGCGGGTGGCCCGGCCGGGCTGGCCAGGGCTGCCGAGATCGCCCAGAGCCGCCCCCGGCAGTACGTGCTGCTGGTCTGTGTCGAGCTGTGCAGCCTGACTTTTGTGTCCGGCGATCTGAGCAAGAGCAACCTGGTGGCTACCAGCCTTTTTGCCGATGGCGCAGCAGCAGTAGTCGTGGGGATGCCAGACAGAGCTAACCCTGCCGCTGGCCCCTTGGTGCGGGGTGGTTTTAGCCGGCTTTTGCCGGACAGCCACCAGGTTATGGGATGGGATCTGGCGCCAGATGGCCTGCAAGTGCGCTTTGCCCAGAGTATTCCGGCGATAGTAGAAGGCGAGCTGGGCAGCCTGATCCAAGGCGAACTGGCCGGCTATGGCCTTTGCACTTCAGACGTACGGACCTGGACACTGCACCCCGGCGGGGCCAAGGTGCTGGCTGCATACCGGAAAGGAATCGGTGTGGATGAAAAGAGCCTCGAGGCCTCCTACTGCGTGCTACGGCAGTTCGGGAATATGTCCAGCCCTACGGTGTTTTTTGTGCTGGCCCGCCAGATGTACCAGCTCGAAAGGCCCGAGCCCGGTAGCACTGGGGTATTGCTAGCGCTGGGGCCAGGCTTTGCTGCCGAGGGAGCGCTTTTGCAATGGTAGCCATCTGGGTTGCACTCGCGTTTGTGATCATCCAGCGCTTGCTGGAGCTACGCCTGGCCAGCAACAATCTGCGGTGGGCGCTATCACAGGGCGCCAGAGAGTACGGGCGTGAACACTACCCACTCCTTTTTCTGCTGCACCTGGGCTGGATGCTGGGTTGGCTGATCGAAGGCCTGATGCGGAACCAGCTTTCGGAGATCTGGTGGCTCTGGCTGGCAGTATTCCTGCTCGCCCAGGGCCTGCGCTACTGGGCCATACTCAGTCTGGGGAGGTACTGGAACACCCGCATCCTGATCGTGCCGGGCGCAAAAAGGGTTACCACCGGACCGTACCGCTATTTCCCCCACCCCAACTACCTCGCAGTAACGCTGGAACTGCTATCCCTGCCACTCATTTTCAATGCCTGGATCACCGCCGTCGGGGCTACCATTTTCAACGCAATTCTGTTGTTGGGCATTCGTATTCCTGCCGAAGAGCGCGCCTTGCAAGAGTATGGGCGGGGCACCCGGGAATAGTCCCCCCTATTCCCGGCTCGTGATAAAACAAGGCTATTCTTTAGGTATGGGCTGGCTTTTGACCAGGGCGTAGGCGTAGCCATCGGTTAGGGCTTTGAGCGAGGCCTCGAGGTTATTCTTGCTGGCCCCTACGGTGCTCCAGCGCTGGTCCCCACAGTGCATCTCGATCATGACCCGCACCCCAGAGGCAGTCCCGGCCTCCTGCCCCGAGAGGATGCGAACTTTGTAGTCGGAAAGCTCGATCCGGGCAATTTCGGGGTAGAAGGGTTCGATGGCCTTGCGGAAAGCCCTGTCCAGCGCCGAGACCGGCCCGTGCTGGCTCTCGGCGGCGGTGTGTTGCAGCGATTCGCCAACCCTAACCCGTATGGTGGCCTCGGCCCAGGTGGGGGTCTCGGGGTCGGAGTCGCTCACATGAACAAATACCGTAAAGCCCTCCACCGCAAAGGGCATCTGCCCACCACGCAGCCGATGGGCCAGCAGGTAGAAGCTGGCCTCGGCCCCTTCGAAGGCGTAGCCGGCGTGCTCGAGCTGCTTCACTTCGTCTAGCAAGGCCCCGGCAGTCTCTTTAGGCACCTTCAAACCCGACTCCGCAAGCTTGGCCAGCAGATTAGAGCGGCCCGATAAGTCGGAGACCAGAACTCTGCGGGTATTTCCCACCGTCTCGGGAGGTACGTGCTCGTAGGTGCGGGGGTCTTTGAGCACTGCCGAGACGTGAATTCCGCCCTTGTGGGCAAAGGCCGCGTCGCCCACATAGGGTGCGCGCAGGTTGGGGGCCAGGTTGGCCCGTTCATCTACAAAGTGCGAGACCTCGCGCAACTGGGCTAGCTTTTCCGGGCCCAGGCCCTTCAGTGCCAGGCGGTACTTGAGCATAAGGTTGGGGATGGCGCTGGTCAGGTTCAGGTTGCCGCAGCGCTCTCCGTAGCCGTTGATGGTACCCTGCACATGACCGGCGCCCGCCCGCACTGCCGCCAGCGCGTTTGCTACTGCCAGGTCGCCGTCGTTATGGGGGTGGATGCCGATGGTGATGTTTGGAAAGCTCTCCCGGACAGCCCTGGTAATCGTGTAGACCTCTTCCGGCAGGCTACCCCCGTTGGTATCGCACAGGCACAGAGTATCGGCCCCGCCGCGCACCGCCGCTTCCAGCGTCTTTAAGGCGTAGGCCCGGTTGGCCCTGTAGCCGTCAAAAAAGTGCTCGGCGTCGTGGATCACCCGCCTGTCCTGGTCCACCAGGTAGCGGTAGGTCTCCTCAATCATGCCGAGGTTTTCTTCCAGGCTGACCTCGAGCGCGTGTGTCACATGAAAGTCCCACGACTTGGCCACCACCGTCACCACCTTGGTAGCAGCCATTAGCAGGGCCTGCACCGAGGGGTCGTCCTCGGGCTTCACGCCCTTGCGCCGGGTAGAACCAAAGGCGCAGAGCTGGGTCGCGCCCAGGTTCACACCCTTCATGCGGGCGAAGAACTCGGCGTCTTTGGGGTTGGAGCCGGGCCAGCCGCCCTCGATCAGGGGTATCCCGAAAGTAGCCAGACGCTTCGCAATGGCGATTTTGTCGTCTGAGGATAGGTTTACCGCCTGGCCCTGGGTGCCGTCGCGCAGGGTGGTATCGAGGATCTCGATCATGTTTCACTCAATTTTTCATAGTCAAGGAGGTCTTGGGTGCGGCCCGCAGCTTGCTTGTTCTTGAGTAAATCAGGCAGGCCGATTAGACAAACCTGCACTCCATCTATAAGGCGATCTTCTTTAGCCTCAAACGCTTCGGCAAAAGTCAGGCCAGGCGCTGAGGTCAAAAGGTCAATGCGTACAGGTGAATAGCCGATCTGAACGAAGGTTCCCGGTTGCAAAAAATCCCCCTCGCTAAGACCCAGCGAGGCCATGCCAAACTCTTCTAAGGCAGCTATCAAGCTTCTGGCATTATCAGCCGTAGGGTCAATCCAGATGTCCAAATCTTTGGTGTAACGGGGGTATCCATGCGCGACTACCGCATAGCCCCCCACCAGCAAATACCTAACCCCATGCTTGCCTAACAACTGTAAAAACTCTCTGAAGTCTTTCTCCAGTACCATCGGGCCACCCATGGTAATCCCTACGCAACTCGTAGAGCGCAGCCAGGCGCTCCTCTACGGGCCGCGTTCTCCAGTAGCTCACGTCGGACGGTTCTTCGCCCATCCTGCCCTTGCGTACAACCGCCGCAATTCGCCGCTGCATGACCCAATTCTACCATTTATTTACCCCCAGGGCCCGCCACCCGTACGCCCACTCCACGAGCTTCTTCCCGCCCACCTCGATCTCCTTCTCCCCCACCTTCACCCCGCCCATGCGCTGGTAAAAGCCCACCGTTGGGTTTTCGGCCAGCACCCATAAAAACATCGAGCCATAGCCCCTCTGGACCATCTCTTGCACAAAGCGCCGAAAGAGCTGACGCCCGACCCCCTGGCCCTGATGGGCCCGGAGCAGGTAGATGGCCCACAACTCACAGTCAAACCCCTCTGCTGGCTCCTGTGGCGAGCCGCCCGCCACAAAGCCGACCACCCTTTGACCTGGGTCTTCCGCCACGAACAACACCCCTTTCCAGCCGGGGTTCTCGATACCGCTTCGCCACATCTGCTCGCGCCGTTCGTAAGTAAGACCCTCCAGGTACTCGTCGGGGACGATGCCCCGGTAGGTCTCGCGCCACGAGTCTACGTGGACCCGGGCCACGCCCGTGGCGTCTGCGGCAGTGGCCAGGCGAATCACCCTTGCTCCCGCCATACCTGCTGCACCAGCATCAGCGCCCCGCCCCGCGAGAGCAGCTGGTCGCGCTCGGCCTCGAGGTCGGCCTCAAAACGCGGCAGAAGCTGCCGGTAGGCAGCCATCAAGGCTCTAATGCTTGGGTCTTCCGCCTGGTCCAGCCGGTCCTCCATGCGCTGGACGGTAAGACGGATTTCGTCCAGGGTGACCATACCGCGCGCTCCTTAGCCCCCTGCTCTGACTACTTTCCCAGCCCCAGACGCTGCACCTCTTCCAGCGAGCGCGGGTGCCGCGCGGCCTGGCCCGCAGCCAGCTTGTTGACCGCGTCCAGATAGGCCCGCGCCGAGGCTTCGATGATGTCGGGCGAGACCCCGTGGCCGGTGGCCAGAACCTCGCCCAGCTTGAGCTTGACCATCACCTCGCCCAGCGCCTCGGTGCTGCCGGTTACCGACTCCACCCGGTAGAGCTCGAGTTCCGGCCTGAAGCCAATGGCCTCGGAGAGGGCTTTGTAGACCGCGTCTACCGGCCCGTCGCCAATGGCGGTGGTGGTCACTACTCCTCTGGGGGTCTCGAGGGCGATGGTGGCAGTGGGCAGCATGCCATAGCCGGAGAAGAACTGGAGTTTTTCCAGCTTGAACAGGTGGGGCGCCGATACGGCCTCGCTCTCCACCAAGGCCCGTAGCTCCTCGGTCTCGATGGGGCCCTTGCGCTCGACAATCTCGCGGAAGCGGGCAAAGACCGTACCGATCTGCGAGTCGTCGAGCTTGTAGCCCAGGTCGGCCAGGGCCTTTTTGACCGCTGCCCGGCCAGAGTGTTTGCCCAGCACCAGCACTGCCGCCTGCCGGCCCACCAGCTCGGCGTTCATAATCTCGTAGGTCTCTTTGTTTTTGATTACTCCGTCCTGGTGGATGCCCGACTCGTGGGCAAAAGCATTGTCTCCCACGATAGCCTTGTTAGACTGCACCACCATCCCGCTGTAGCGCTCAACCATCCGACTCATGCGGTAGAGCTCGCGGGTGTTGATCTGGGTCTGGGCCTGGTAATAGTCGCGACGCACGTAGAGCGCCATTACCACCTCTTCTAAAGCAGTGTTGCCGGCCCGCTCGCCGATGCCGTTGATGGTACACTCGATCTGGGTGGCCCCGTTTTCCACCGCAGCAAGGCTGTTGGCGGTAGCCATACCCAGGTCGTCGTGGCAGTGGGCCGAGATGTGCACCGCGCGTCCGCGCACCACCTCTTTGAATACCCGACCAATCAGGGCGCCGTACTCCTGAGGAGTGCCATAACCGGTGGTGTCGGGGAGGTTAATGGTGGTGGCCCCGGCCCTGATAGCGGTCTCGTAGAGCTTCAAGACGAACTCGAGGTCGGCCCGCATTACGTCCTGGGCGCTAAACTCCACATCATCGGTGAACTGCCGCGCATAGCGCACCATCTCCTCGGAGACCTCGAGGATCTGCTGGGGGGTTTTCTTGAGCATGTACTCCAGGTGCACCCGGGAGGCGCTGGTAAAAACATGAATACGGCTTTTCTGGGCTTTTTCCAGGGCTGCCGCCGCACGCTCGATGTCCAGCTTGTGGGTGCGGGCCAGCCCACAGATTACCGGCCCCCTCACCTCGATGGCAATTTTCTGTACGCATTCAAACTCGCTGGCCCCATTGACCGGAAACCCGGCCTCGACAATGTCTACGTTGAGCCGGGCCAGGCCATGGGCAATTTCCAGTTTTTGTTGCAGCGAAAGGGCTACCCCAGGGCTTTGCTCCCCGTCGCGCAGGGTGGTATCGAAGATTCGGATATGTCTCATACAACCTCCGGTTGTGTCGATAGCCAATAGCTTATTGCTTAACTGCCAAAAGACTTTTTTGCTATCAGCTATCGGCTATCAGCTATTAGCTACTAACCTCTTCCTTGCTAAAACGCGACTTCAAAAACGGCATCATGGCCCGCAGCTTGGGACCGACCTGCTCCAGCGGGTGGTCTTTCCAGTAATTGCGATTGGCGTTCAGGGTGGGCTGGTTCACCAGGTTCTCCAGCATCCACTCGCGGGCAAACTCTCCCTGCTGGATCTGCCGCAGCACCTCCCGCATCCGGGCCTTGGTCTCCTCGCGGTTAATTATTTTGGGGCCACGGGTATAGTCGCCGTACTCGGCGGTGTTGGAGATGCTGTAGCGCATCCCGGCAAACCCCGACTCATAGATCAGGTCCACGATCAGCTTGACCTCGTGTAAACACTCAAAGTAGGCCATCTCGGGCGGATACCCGGCTTCTACCAGGGTCTCGAAGCCCGCCGTAATAAGCTGGGTCAGGCCCCCGCACAGGACGGTCTGCTCGCCGAACAGGTCGGTCTCGGTCTCGTCTTTAAAGGTGGTGGCGATGGTTCCGGCCCGGGTCCCGCCGTTGGCCTTGGCATAGGCCAGCGCGGTGGGAAAGGCCGAGCCAGAAGCATCTTGATAGACTGCAACCAGCGAAGGGACCCCGGAGCCTTTCTCGTACTCCGAGCGCACCAGGTGGCCGGGGCCTTTGGGGGCCACCATCCAGACATCCAGGTCGGGGCGTGGCTTGATCTGGCCAAAGTGGATGTTAAAGCCGTGGGCAAAGGCAATTGCCGCACCTTCTTTGAGGTTTGGCTCCACTTCGGCCTGGTAAACAGAACCCTGAGTCTCGTCGGGTAACAGGATCATCGCCACATCGGCTTTTTTGACCGCCTCGGCCACCGGCAGCACCACCAGGCCAGCCTTGCGGGCTTTTTCCTGGTTGCGGCTGCCGGGCCGCAGACCCACCACTACCTTAACCCCCGAGTCGCGCAGGTTCAGGGCGTGGGCGTGGCCCTGTGAGCCAAAGCCCAGGATGGCTACGGTTTTGTCCCTGATAAAGCCGGTATCTGCGTCCTGATCATAATAGATTTTCATTCTCTCCTCCTCTTGGAGTCTTGAGCCCAGAAATTGCCCTAGACCCTTGACTCTCGACACTAAACTGCTTTCTTCTCCCGTACCCTGAGCACCTGCTCACCCCTGGACATGCCCACCGCCCCGGTGCGCATGACCTCGAGCAGACCATAGGGGCGCATGGCCTCCACAAACGAGGTGATCTTCGGGGAGTCGCCGGTCAGCTCGAAGATGATGGACTTCTTGGCCACGTCTACTATGCGGGCCCGGAAGGCCTCGGCAATGTCCTTGACCTCAAGCCGCTCCTCCATCCCTCCAACAGCAACCTTTACCAGGGCCAGCTCACGCTCCACATGGGGCTCGGAGTGGTCGGTTACCTTGATTACCTCAATCAGCCGGTTAAGCTGCTTTTCAACCTGCTCCAGTACTGCATCGTCGCCCGAGACCACCAGCGAGATGCGTGAAAGACCCTCCAGATGGGTGCGCCCCACCGCCAGCGACTCTATGTTGAACCCTCGCCGCGCAATCAGTCCAGCAATGCGCTGGAGAACGCCAGGGTTGTCTTGAACCAGCACCGAAACTAGATGTCGCACTATGAAACCTCCGGTTGGGTCTATGGCCGATGGTCAATGGTCTATGGTCAGATCAGGCAAGTTGAACAGGACTATCGGCCATCGACAATAGACCATAGGCATTAGTCTCCTGCCACCGTCTCCCGCGGGTTCTCGATAATCATGTCTTCTGCCGCCCCGCCGGAGGGAATCATGGGGAAGACCCCTTCTTCGTGGTAGACCCGGGCCTCGAGCAAAGCCGGGCCAGGGTGGGCCAGCACCTCCCTTACCGTCTCCTGTAGTCTGGCCTTGTCGGTCAAGGTAAAACCTCTGATGCCGTAGGCCTCGGCTAGCTTGGCAAAATCGGGGTTGGAGTCGGCCAGATACACCTCGCTGTAGCGCTTGGCATGGAACAGGTCTTGCCACTGGCGCACCATGCCCAAAAAGCCATTGTTGAGAATGACGATCTTCACGTTCAGATTGTGCTTCTTGAGGGTGGCCAGTTCCTGTAGGGTCATCTGGAAGCTACCATCTCCGTCAAAATCAATTACCAGCTCGTCTGGCCGGGCCAGGGCAGCCCCGATGGCAAAGGGCAGGCCCACCCCCATAGTCCCCAGGCCCCCAGAGTTGATCCAGCTGCGGGGCCGGTCAAACTTATAGAACTGAGCCGCAAACATCTGGTGCTGCCCCACCCCCGCAGCCACCACGGCCCTGCCCTGGGTGGCCTCCCAGAAAGCCTGAATCACCTCCTGGCTTTGCAGGTGGGGTTTGGGTTTCCAGGCAAAGGGGTGCCTGGTCTTCCACTCTTCCAGTTGCCCCCACCACCGGGCAATACTCAGTTTCCTGACCCCTTTGACCAGCTCGGCGGACACCCACCTGGCATCGCCCACCACCGGAATAGCGGTCTTGACCAGCTTGCCAATCTCCGCGGGGTCAATGTCCACATGGATGATGGTGTGGGCGTTGGGAGCGAATCTCGAAACCTTGCCGGTCACCCGGTCATCAAAGCGCATCCCAATTGCCAGAATGGTATCGGCATGATGAATGGCCCGGTTGGCCGCTACCGACCCGTGCATACCCGGCATCCCCAGGCACTGGGGATGGGTCCCGGGAAAAGCCCCCAGGCCCATCAGGGTAGGTATGACCGGGATACCCGACTTTTCGGCGAAGGCGATGATCTCGAAGGCAGCATTCTGCGCCCCTCCCCCAATCATCAAGACCGGTCTTTCGGCCTTGTGTAGGGCTTCTAAAGCCCGCTCGATCTGGCGCGGGTGGCCCCTGAAGGTGGGCTTGTAGCCCGGCAGATCCACCTCTACATCGAAGCTGCCGCTAAACTCGGCCTGCTGCACATCCTTGGGAAAATCAATCAGCACCGGGCCAGGCCGCCCGGTCGAGGCGATATAGAAAGCCTGGGCAATAACCCGTGGAATCTCGTTGACCTTGCGTACCTGAAAATTGTGCTTGGTGACCGGCTGGGTGATGCCAACCACATCGGCTTCCTGGAAGGCGTCGGTGCCGATCAGTTGCTGAGGTACATTGCCGGTCAGGGCAATTACCGGTGTAGAGTCCATCAGGGCATCCTGCAAACCGGTCACCAGGTTTAAGGCCCCCGGCCCCGAGGTAGCCATGCAGACCCCCACCCGGCCCGAGGCCCTGGCATAAGCAGTCGCCGCGTGAACACCGCCCTGTTCGTGGCGCACCAGGATATGCCTTATGGGCGAGTCGTACAGGGCATCGTAGGTGGGCATGATGGTCCCACCCGGATGCCCAAAAATGATATCTACTCCCTGCATCTCCAGGGCTTTGAGGATGGCTGCTGCTCCGTTCATTCTCTCTCCTAAAAAGCTAACCCCCCGATATTCGGGGGGCTTTAGGATGCGCTTCAGGTCTCTTGAGCTACACCAAATCCCCCGCAGGTCTAATAATTAGACCTACCACGGCTAGGCTTAGGCTAAGATTCACAGGCATCTTGGGAAAGAGTCTACGGGTGTTTGGTATACCGTGTCAACTAGCTACAGTAACCGGCCTACTATTATGGATGGGAAGTTAAAGGTCGTACCAGGGTGGCGTACCCCGGTAGAGTTCCAGGGGCTCGCCCAGTACCTCGCCCCGACTGGCCTCCAGCAGTGAGATCACCTGGGGCGGGCAGCTTGCTACACATGCCCCGCACCCTGTACATGCCGACACATCCAGGGTCAGAACGTACTCTCCTCCCTGGCCAAGGGCACCTACCCGTTCACGTTCTATGGCTTTGGTGGGGCAAACATTTGTACAAACCGGACAGAGGGTACATCCCTCGGCCACCGCGATGCGGGGCCAGTGAACCGCCTCGGCACGGTAGGCCGCTAGCCTCCGCAGACGCAGCTCTGCCGGGCGATCGGAACGCTTGTCTTCATAGGTTTCGGTTTGCTCTAAAGGCAGGTTAGGCACCAGTTCTGCCGCCGACCGCTTGGCCCCGCCAAACATGGCCCCAAAGAACTCCCGGCGGCCCACCTCGGCCCCCCGCAAGGCGTCTTGCTGTAAATGCACCTGCAAGCTGGGGTAATATTTCTTTCCCTCTTCCACCGCCCACTGCACCCGCTCTAAAACCACAGAACCGCCTATCTTGCAGGTAGCACACTCGCCATGCGCCAGGGTTAGGGGGCCAAAGCGCGCACCGGCCTCGGCCAGTGTTCCAGGGGTTAGTTGGCCCAGGCAGCGAATTTCATCGCCAGCACCCGAGGCCTTGGAGCAGCGAATTTGGCCCTGTCCGCGATGAAGTTTTTCCTGAATCGCCCCTAGTGGGAACTCCAGCGCAACTCCGGGACAGACCGCAGTACAAAGGCCACACCCGGTGCACTTGACCTCGTCAATGGCCACTCTAAAGTTTTGCAGGTCAATGGCCTGGTGCGGGCAGACCTGCTGGCACTTATCACATCCCCCAACGCTGTTACGCTCTAACAAGCAACGCTGTCCGGTAAACTCGGGGGTGGGATCGGTCAGTTTGAGAAAAGCCCCAACAAGGTTATCTAAAATCCCCACAGCTACCAGGGTACAGGGTAGTAAGGCAGCAGGCTAGTGGAATGTCACAAGCCTCACGGCGAGGGTCGAGGGTCAAAAGCTATCGGCTATCAGCTATTGGCTATGGGCTAGTGGAATGTCACAAGCCTCAGGTCAAAGGTCAAGGGCGAGGGGCGAGGCTCGAGGGTCAAAAGCTATCGGCTATAGGCAATTGGCTATGGGCTAATGGAATCTCTCAGGTCTGGCGTCATACGACATGCGACTTGTGACCTGCGGCCAGGGTGGGTTTTGACTACTGCAATTAGACCCTCGAGGCTTCCCGTGGCATCAGGTCTTGGATAGATCGCATGAACTGGTCGAACTGGGCAAAATCTAACTGTTGCTCACTATCGGACAAGGCCACTTTAGGGTTGGGGTGAACCTCGATGTGCACACCGTCCAGGCCAGCAGCCAGCGCCGCCCTGGCCAGTGGCGCCAGTAGGTCCCGCCGCCCGGCAGCATGAGTCACATCCACAATCACCGGCAGGTGCGTAAGTTGCTTGGCCAGAACGGCCGCCGAAAGGTCTAAGGTATTGCGGGTCCACTTCTCGTAGGTGCGGATGCCACGCTCACACAAAATTACCTCGGCGTTACCCTGTGAGAGAATGTACTCGGCGCTGTAGAACCACTCCTCAATGGTCTGGGCAAAACCGCGCTTGAGCAATACCGGCTTGTTGGCCTTACCCACTTCCCGCAGCAAGGCAAAATTCTGCGCATTACGGGTTCCCACCTGCAGGATATCGGCGTACTGGGCCACTACTTCCACATCGCGGGTATCCATTACCTCGGTAACAAACACCATTCTGTGGGCATCGGCGGCCTGCCGACCAAGCTTTAGGGCGGGCTCACCCATCCCCTGAAAGCCATACGGTGAGGTGCGTGGCTTGTAGGCCCCTCCCCGCAACACCTTGATGCCGTGCCCGGACAGATAGCGAGCCGTTGAGAAGATCTGTTCTTCCGACTCTATAGAGCAAGGCCCCGCTACCAGCACCTTGCCCTGCCCAAAGACTGCGTCGCCCACTCTCACCGCAGTGTCTTCAGGTTTGACTCCGCGTGAGTAGAGGAATTTCTGCGTGTCCTGCTGTTCTTCCAGGTGAAGTGAGGCCTTGAAAATTTCCTTGAACAGCCGCTTGATAGTTTCGTTGGGGAACGGGCCGGGGTTTTCTTCGCTCAGATAAGCCAGCATCTCCTCTTCGCGCTTGGGGTCGTAGTGCGAAAGGCCAAGCTCAGTCTGCACACGCCCAATCTCGCTCACTATTTTTCCCCTCTGGGAAAGCAGTCGGAGCAGTTCTCGGTTGATCTGGTCTACTTCCTTGCGAAGGCTCACAATGCGCGAATCCATGAACCCAATGGTATACCAAAATGGTCTTGTTGCAAACCAGCTCAGCCGGGTTCACCTAGCGAATTCCTGTGCACTTGCACTTGAGATTCTGGAATTTAGGTTTAGACTAACCCCTGGCTGCGTGCAAGCGTTATCTTAGGAGTGTAAATGACACCTGAATGGGTCAAGAGTGCGGTTTTCTATCAGATATTTCCAGATCGGTTTTATGCAGGGCAAGGCCCAGTAGGTAACCCCGCCCCGGTGCGCAGTGGGTTTGAAGCCTGGGCTGCGCCGCCTACCCTGCGCGGTTTCAAGGGCGGAAACCTTTGGGGTGTGATTGAAAAATTAGACTATATCAAGGAGCTGGGTTTCAATGCGCTCTACTTTTGTCCGATTTTTAGCTCAACAGCCAATCACCGCTACCACACCTGCGACTACTTTCAGGTAGACCCCATGCTGGGCGGCAACGCCGCGCTAGCCAGGCTGGTAGATGAAGCTCATGGGCGTGGTATCCGGATAATACTGGATGGGGTATTCAATCACTGCGGGCGAGCCCATTTTGCCTTTCAACACGTCATGGAGAACGAGGCTGCTTCACCCTATCTCGACTGGTTCCATATCTACAAGTTTCCTCTGTATGCCTATTCCAAACACCCAAACTATGCGGCCTGGTGGAACAATCCCGAGCTTCCAAAATTCAACACCGCTAACCCGGAGTGCCGTGAGTACCTGCTATCGGTAGCGGAATACTGGTTTGAATATGGTATTGACGGCTGGCGGCTGGACGTTCCCAACGAGATTGACGATGACGAGTTCTGGCGTGAGTTTCGTCGCCGGGTCAAAGCCAAAAACCCCGAGGCCTATATTGTGGGCGAGATCTGGGACGATGCCAGCCGCTGGCTACAGGGTGACCAGTTCGATGCGGTGATGAACTACCCCCTCGGACGGGCCATTCTGGGGTTTGTGGGTTCAGAGATGCTGGAAAAAGATCTGGCGGCCAAGAGTGGTCTGGGACGACTGGAAAGTTTGGGAGCTATTGCCTGTAATAACCGACTGGAGGAGCTGTTTCGCCGCTATAGCTGGCAGACCGTAACGGCGCAGATGAACATCATGACCTCGCATGACACCCCTCGTATTTTTAGTATCCTGCGGGGCCAGCTTGATCGGGTTCAACTGGCATTTGCCATGCTGTTCACCCTGCCGGGCGTGCCCACGGTTTACTACGGCGACGAAATTGGGTTAGCCGGTGGCCACGACCCCGACAACCGCCGGGGCATGTTGTGGGATGAGTCGAGCTGGCATATGCCTTTGCTTGAGACAATCCGGCAGATGTCGGCCCTGCGCCAGTCGCTGCCATTATTACAGCATGGGCGATACCAGTACCTTTACGGACAGGACGGCCACCTGGCCTTTGCCCGGACCCACCAGGATACAAGTGTTGTTGTTACCATCAATGCCTCTCCCGAATCCTGGCGCATTAACATCCCTCTGCATGGCGTCTGGCCCAGGGGAGAGCTAGCCATAGACCTGGTCTCGGGTAACGAAGGCCGGTGTGTGGGAGGCAATCTTGAAGATGGCATATTGCCGCCGTTTTCCCTGGCGGTCTGGCAAACCCTGGCCTAGGGCAGCATTTCTAAGTACATGTCCGGATATAGCATCAGAGCCGGGATAGTTCTTTCTGGAGTGGGACTTGGCAATGGTGAAGAGATAATTCTGGTTCCTCCTCACCGGGCGCGAGAAGATAGCCGACACAGCGCCTGGTGACGGGGGTGGGAGGTGAGCTGAATAGCGTTTCTGCTGGTGGATGTTGCCTGGGAAGGGGCGGTAAAGAGCTAAGGTTGACTAATCTGTAGGTACTTCAGTTTCACTCTTCGCCTACCTCGAGTCGCTTCAAAAGCTCCTGGAGCTGGGTTTTCTGTTGGCCATCATCCAGCCCGTTGGCCAGTTTTTCTATCGCCAGCCGTACTACCTCCGACTTGGAGACCAGCTGTTCGGGGCTGGATAGCTCATAGGCTAGCCGGGTCAACAGCGCATCCTGGTCGTCGCTGATAACCACTTGAAGACGCTTTTTTTCCTTCTTGGGCATAAAGGCTATACTCACCAGGCTGTGCGAGTCTGGCAGCAGACCAGTACTCGCAAGCGTTTCAAACTAAACTTTAGCACCTTACAACTGTGCTTGACAATACAGCTCACACCTATTACACTCATGGTAAGTATCTTGTGTATTATGTGCAAAGATACGCGGCAGTTTTGGGGAGATGGCCGATTAATATGAACCGGACGCTAACTATTCGTGGTGGAGTTCCGCTGCATGGCGAACTGCGGGTTTTGCCAGCCAAAAATTCTGCCCTCAAGCTGATGGCTGCTAGCATTCTAACCGACCAGCCCGTAACCCTGAACGAAGTGCCTCGTCTGCGCGATATTGACGTCTTGCTGGAACTTCTGGGTCATATCGGCACCCGCCACGCCTGGGAGGGCCGCACCCTGCACCTTCATACTCCCGAAATACGCTCCACTGTGGCCCCCTTCGAGCTGGTAAGCAAGATGCGGGCCAGCTTCAACGTGCTAGGCGCACTAGCAGCGCGGGCCGGCGAGGGTACCGTGCCCCTGCCAGGTGGCTGCAACTTTGCCGAGCGCCCTGTAGACCAGCACATCAAGGCCCTGCGGGGTCTGGGCTTTGAGGTCTCCATCGAGATTACCGAACTCGGCCTGGCCTATACCGCCCGCCGCCTCAAACCAGCCGCAGGCCGGGTAGTCTACGACCTCCCCACCCTGGGAGGCACCGAACAGGCCCTGATGGCTGCGGCGCTAGGAAATGAGTCTGTGCTGGTCAATACCCCTCAAGAACCCGAGATTGTGGACCTGTGCAATTTCTTGTGTATGATGGGCGTCGAGATCAAAGGTATTGGCAGTAGCATCCTGCAGATCAAGGGCAAACCCCAGCTAAACGGCGGACGTTACAGCGTTATCCCCGACCGGATTGAGGCGGGAACTTATCTGTTTGCTGCGGCCGCTACCCGGGGCTCGATAGCCCTGACTAATGTCGAGCCATTCCACATGGATGCTGTACTGGACAAACTGATTCAGTCTGGTCACCGCATCACCTCCGGCAAAGACTGGGTACGCCTCGAGTCCACCCTTAACCCTCAGCCGTTTAATCTCGAGGCCCGCGAGTATCCTGGCTTTGTTACCGACTTGCAGCCCCCGGCCACGGCTTATCTGAGCACCGTAAGCGGCACCTCGCTGGTCCTGGATCGCATCTACCCCGACCGCTTCACCCATGCCAGCGAGCTGGCCCGCATGGGAGCAGAAGTGACCCTGAAAGACCGTACCCTGGTAATTCAGGGGCGCCATCTGACCGGGGCTGCAGTAGAAGCACGTGACATCCGCGCAGGTGGGGGGCTAATAATTGCTGCACTGGCCGCAGAGGGCGAAAGCCATATCGCCGGAATGAAAATTATTGAGCGAGGCTATGAGAACGTCGAAGCTCGCCTGCGTAGCCTGGGCGCTAATGTTGGCGTACAGATACCAGAACTGGCCCTGGCCGCCGATTGATTGTCTTGACCCAGGGTTCTGCAAACAAAGAATTTGCGCTGCGCCAAAGGCTGCCACACTGTTCCAGAGCGGGTGCAACCTGGCCAAAAGCAAAATGCCGCCAAACCTGGCGGCATCGGTATAGTTATAGCTATAACCTTAAACCTTGTCGGCCACCACCGAGACCTTTAGGGTCATGGAAACCTCGGGGTGGGGCTTGTAGGGCAGGGCATACTCGCCCAGGTCTTTTATCGGTTTTTCCAGCCCCAGACGTTTGGGGTCAATGGCGATCTGGTGTTGGGCTTCCAGCGCAGCGGCAATCTCGCGGCTGGTGACCGAGCCGTAGATCTTCTGGTCGCCGGCCCTGACCTTTAGGGTCAGGGTGATGGGTTCCAAAAGCTCTTTCAGGCGTTCAGCTTCGGCTTTGCGGGTGGCGGCTTTCTTGGCCTGGGCCCGAATTTTGGCTTCCAGGGTTTTGAGGTTGCTCGCGGTGGCCAGAGTTGCGATGCCACGGGGCAGCAGATAGTTGCGGGCATAGCCCGGTTTTACATTAACCACGGCCCCCACCTCACCCAGGTTTTCCATAGGTTCAAGCAGAATCACTTTCATTACCGGTATTCTCCCGTTGGTAAGCCTTTCCGGGCGAGCTTCGCCCACCCTTGCAGGCGTACCGATCCCCTATTTACGAACCAGCTTATCGGTGAAGGGCAACAAGCCCATCATGCGGGCACGCTTGATGGTGCGGGCCAGTTTGCGCTGATCCTGGGCGCCCAGTCCAGTGCGGCGACGAGGCAGAATTTTGCCCGTCTCGGACAGGAAACGCTTGAGAGTATCCACGCTCTTAAAGTCGTTGAGGTCAAAAGCCCCAACGGAGGCAGCAACTTTGGGCTTGCGGCCACGGCGCATTCCGCGCTCGCCGCGCTCGCCGCGCTCGCCGCGCTCACGGTCTTGGCGGCTGCCCTTAGGGCCTCCACGGTTGGACATCTTCTTGGTGCTCAAAACGGTAAATCCTCCTCAGGTGGGAAATCGTCTACTAAGCCTTCGTCAATATCTACCTTGCCCGCACGGCCTTTGGCTGCTGTTGCAACACTTTGGGAACTGTTTCCACCTGTGCTTTGTCCAGTTCCACGGGCAAGTCGCTCGAGGCGGTTCAGCTCTACACGGGTAGTATAGCGCCGGGTGCCATCTTGAGCGGTCCAGGAGTCGTTCACCAGGCGTCCGATTAGGAACGCTCCGTCTCCTTTTTTGAGTTCTGCCGCAAACTCGGCCAGCTCGCGCCAGGCCTGAGCTTCCACGTAGTGCACCTTCTCCTGCTCGCCTCCCTGGCGGGTGGTGAACTTTTCATTCACGGCCAGCGAGAGGCGGGTCACGGCGGTTCCCTGGGGGGTGTAGCGCAGCTCGGGGTCGCGGGTCAGGTTGCCAACCAGCATCACGTGGTTGAGGCCATCCTTAAGCCGCTCCTGCCCACGGGCATCGGTCACGGTCACCTGGCCCCGCTTGCCATCCAGACTCACAATCTCCATCCGGTCGGCGCGGATTTCCAGGCTGCTCTTCTTCTGTCCCTCTTGTTCCCAGGAGCGGTACTCGAGCTTACCCTCCACAAACAGCGCCATGCCAGCCTTCAGGGTGTCGCCCCAGAACTCTGCGCTCTTGCCCAACAGCTTGATGCGGTGATACCAGGCCGGTTCGCGGGTCTGGCCCTGCTCGTCGGTCACGACATCGTTGCCAGCCAGGTTAAGTTCCATCACGGCCAGTCCACCGGCGGTATAGCGCAGTTCGGGGTCTTGGGTCAGGGTGCCCACTATGGTAACGCGGTTGAGGCCTCGAGCCATATTAGATCAGTCCTTTTCGTTTCGGTCTTGTCTTCAGTCTATACTCCATAGACAGGATTTTGTAGTTACTGGCTATTTCTTTACCCATGTCTATCTGGCATTTTGCGGTTCGCCTTTGGCCAAGAGCCTTGGGCCACGGGCTTACTGCTGCCTTTGAGTTCCGTTATGGTCTTTGGCCTCAGAACTCGGATTTGAGCGGCAATCGGCTCACTTCTTCTTGCTGTTTCGCCACTCGGGACGGTCGCGGATGATGGTCACACGGCGTACATGGTCGCGCAGGCGCAGTTCGCGTTTTAGCGCAGCATTGCTGTTCCCCGCCATCTCTACGGTATAGAAAAGCACGTTGCCCTCGGGGTCTTTCTGGATGGGATAGGCCAGGCGTCGGTTACCCCAGTCATCAATGTTTTTGATGCCAGCGCCATGACGTTCGAGAGCTGCTTTTATTATGTCTTTCTCCAGGGCGGCCTGGGCCCCATCGAGGTTGGGGTTCAGAATCACATTTACTTCATACTGCGGCATAGTCACCTCCTTTCTGACTTGGTTGAACCTTCTGACCAGCAATTAGAGTCAGTTGACCAAGGCACAACAAAGTCTAGCGACCCTTCCGGGTCACGCAAGCTGAGAGTATAGCAGATAACCGCCGGCGCGGCCAGCTAAGCTGGGTCATATGGCGCCTGGAGTACTTTTCGGCGACTTGTATTGGTGAGTAGAGCCTCGAGCGGCTCGAGGCATCCAGAGGTCAAATAGCGGCACTAAAGCGGGTTATCTCCGCTGAGGCTGCACACCTGGCGGAGCGCTCTCAAAGCGTCGGATTAAGGCCAGCCCGAACAAAAACCCCCCAATGTGAGCCCAGAAGGCAATCCCCGGCACGCCCATCAAACTGCCAGCAAACTGAATCAGCAGCCAGTAGCCCAGATACACAAACGCCGGTACAGGTAAGGGAATCCAGCCAATCAGGGAGAGGATCAGGGCGCGGGGATACAGCATGATATAGGCCCCCAGTACGGCCGAAACCGCGCCTGAGGCCCCAATCATGGGGATCTCGCTGGCAAAGCCGCCCACCAAACCCTGGGCAAAAGCTGCTACAACGCCGCCCAGAAAATAAAACAACAAAAAACGGCTGTGGCCCAGGCGGTCTTCGATGTTGTCGCCAAAGACCCACAAAAACCATATGTTGCCCAGCAGGTGCAGGATGCTGCCATGCAGAAACATACTGCTGAAAATGGTGATCGACTCACCAATCGGGTCCGCAGCAAAATGGGCTGGAATAAAGCCATACACACCAATAACCACGGCAGGGTCGGTAAGAAAAAAAGAATAGATAAACCCTAGCAGGTTCAGCACCGCTAACAAATAGACCATATAGGGGCGACGGTGCGAACGGTTGATGTCGTACAGCGGAAACATGTCAACAGCCTACCTTACCGGCAGGGCTAGGCACCCCTACCAAGAAACTCCGTCGGTTTCGTCACCACCGCTGCGCGTAGCTAAGAAAAACTCACTTTACCTAAGAAGCCATTGATGGATTGCGAGCCGAAGGCCAGAAGTGTTAATGGTAGCGCAAATACACGTGGTTGCGACCTCGCCCCCCCACCCTTCCCTCCCCCACAAGGGGGGAGGACTTAGTGGCAATTTTTCTTGTACATCCTGGAAAAGGCCTTACCCAGAAACTCCCTTCCGTTTCGTCGCTATGGGTGCGGGCGGCTCATGGCAAATTCATTCCTGTGTATGGCCCACCAAAACAAGAACTCCCCGTTTTTGCGGGGAGTTCCAGCAGCCTACGGGCAGTAAATTACAGTCAGGTGCGGGGGAAAGCTAGAGCAGCTCAGAAGCCAGAGGAAATATCTGCTGTCTACAGGTCAAAAGCCGATTAGGAGTTGACCCGAACTTCGATGCGGCGGGGCTGGGCGGCCTCGGCTTTTGGGATGTCGAGGTAAAGAATGCCGTGCCTGAACTGGGCCTCAATTTTACTCAGGTCGTAGGTATTGGGAATCACAAAGCTGCGTTCGAACTTGCCGTAAACCCCTTCCAGCCGCCACTGGTTAGCATTTTCGGGCTTGCTAAAGGGCCGGTCGGCCTTGATGGTGAGGGTGTTGTTCTCGGCAGTCACCTCCACATTGCTGGGCTCGACACCAGGCAGGTAGACCGCCAGATGTACACCTGTGGCATCCTCCAGAGCATCCACCATTGGGGCGTTTGCGCTTTCGGTGGTGGGGGCGAAGAAATTGCGCAAAAGCGTGTTCTGGATCTGTTCGATTTCACGGAAAGGGTTGTATCTGATCATAGCAGCCTCCTTTACGAAAGAAAGTATAAAACCTGAGTATGTTATTGTCAAGTATAATGCAATTCTCTTGCTAAGAAAATCGTCTTGGGGCGAATTGGCACTATATCGCTACGCCTGCAATCGGCGTGAAATTGGTTAACACTAAGCAGTGGTCGTTCGCCAGGCTGTCATACGAGTGTTTACCTGGCAAAGCGGCTGGGTTGCAAGCCCAGTGGGCCTGCCAAAATAGCCCATCAGGTAGGATAGATGTGTGGGCAGATAGTGGGTGGGCTTTTGCCAGGAAAGGACAATTTATGAGACGCTTTAAGGACCGCAACCAGGCCGGCCTCCTGCTGGCCCATCGGCTGGCCGAACTGGGCTACGACCGGCAAACCGGCCTGTGGGTATTCGGCCTGCCCAGGGGAGGTGTGCCGGTTGCTTTTCAGGTTGCCCACCACCTGAGGGCCCCTCTGGATGTCTGGGTCGTACGCAAGCTGGGTACTCCCGGACACGAGGAACTGGCCATGGGGGCTATCGCCTCGGGCGGCGGGCGGGTACTCAACCAGGATATTGTGGACGGCCTGAAAGTCTCAGCGGCCAGCATCGCCCAGGTCGAAAGCCGCGAACTGGAAGAATTGAGACGCCGCGAACAGCTTTATCGCGGCCAACGCCCCTTCCCCAGGCTAAAAGGCCAGACCGTCCTGCTGGTAGACGATGGGCTGGCCACCGGGGCCACCATGAAAGCCGTGGTTATTGCGGCCCAGGCCCAGCAGCCGGGGCGGCTGGTGGTGGCAGTACCGGTGGCGCCACCCGATACCGTGGCGGAGCTACAGACCATGGTAGACGAGGTAGTCTGTCTGGAAACCCCCGAGGTATTTCAGGCAGTTGGGCTGTGGTACGAGCGTTTCCCGCAAACCACCGACGAAGAGGTGCTAAGCCTGCTCGAGGCTGCCAGGGCCCCAACCCCGCCTCAGGGTTGACGCACCAGCAACACCGCACAACTGGCCCGGTGAGCCACCCGCTCGGCCACGCTGCCTAGCAAGAGGCGATCCAGGCCGGTGCGCCCGTGGGTGCCCATCACAATCAGGTCTACCGCCCGTTCTTGGGCTACCCTGACAATCACATCGCCAATCCGCTCGACACCCGCCTCGCGCCAGATGGCCTCGGCCTCGGGAAAGTCCTTTACCGCCTCGCCGAGCAGGCTTCGTGTCTGCTGGCGGTATTTTTCCTGCTCCTCGGGGTGTTGCTCCAGCACTTCAAAGGCCAGCAGCAGGGCCCTGGGCTCCACATGCAGCACTAACAATTTGGCGCCAAGGTAACCGACCAGTTTCTTGGCCTGGTCCAGCGCCAGGTTACTCAGCTCACTCCCGTCAATCGGGACCAGCACCTGGCGGAACTCCAGAGGTTCGGATACCGCTGTGGCACTGCGCACCAGCAAAACCGGTACCGGGGCCAGCCGGATAACCCGCTCGGCCACACTGCCCAGCAGCAGGTATGGAAGGCCCTCCCTGCCATGGGTGCCCATCACGATCAGGTCACAGTTCTCCTGCTGGGCCGCGGCAACAATTCCCTCGGCAGGCCTGGTCATTTCGCGCAGCTGGGTCTGTGCTTCCAGCCCCCTGCGCCGGGCCTCGGCCTGCCATTCTTCGAGCAGAGCCTGGCCCCTGGCTCTGGCCCCTGTCAGGCCAATACTGGCCGACTGGGAGGGGGACGCTGGCGATCCATTCAGTATATGCACCAGGCTGACCCTCGCGCCAAGCTGCCCCGCCAACCCCAGCCCAAGCTGTGCCGCACGCCGACTACAGTCAGACTCATCCACCGCAATCAGAATCTTTTGATACATAACACCTCCTGCATCCGGTTTTTCCAGGCACGTACCCCATGCGGCTCATAATTTATTATCAGGTTACCGGGTAGTGTTGTCAGACCCAACCCGCAAAATGCCCTTAGATGTGCTGCATCTGGCTTAGGGCAAAGGCGTAAATGTCGGCCTGTTCTTCAATCAGCATGGTCGTAGGTTTGCCCAGCCCGTGCCCGGCCCTGGTCTGGACTCGGATCAGAACAGGGGCCGCTCCACCCTGGGCCGCTTGCAGGGCGGCAGCAAACTTGAAGGAGTGGGCCGGAACCACCCTGTCGTCGTGGTCGGCGGTGGTGATCAGGGTGGCCGGATAATGCCTGCCAGGTTTCAGGTTGTGCAGTGGGGAATAGGCCAGCAGGTGCTGAAAGTGCTCGGGGTTATCCGGAGAGCCATAGTCCGAGACCCAGGCCCAGCCGATGGTGAACTGGTGAAAACGCAGCATATCCAGCACCCCCACCGCAGGCAGGGCCACCCCAAACAGCTCGGGCCGCTGGGTCATGACCGCCCCTACCAGCAAGCCCCCATTAGAGCCGCCTTGAATGGCCAGCCGCCGGGGCTGGGTATAGCCCTGCGCAATAAGCCACTCGGCGCAGGCGATAAAATCGTCGAAGACATTCTGCTTGCGCTCTAGCGTGCCCGCCCGATACCAGTCCTCGCCATACTCACCCCCACCGCGCAGACAGGCCTGGGCAAACACCCCACCCTGTTCCAGCCAGACCAGACGACCAGGGTTAAAAGTGGGCGTTAGGGGGATGTTAAACCCCCCATAGCCATACAGCAGGGTGGGGTTCTGGCCATTCCGCTCTAGTCCTTTTTGGTGAACCAAAAACAGCGGTATCTGGGCGCCGTCCTTGCTGCTCACAAAAACCTGGTGGGTCTCGTACCGACTTGGGTCGAAGTTCATGGGTGGGGCAAAGAGGGTCTGGGTGGTCCGGCTTTGCAGATGGTGGTGAAAAATGGTGATGGGGTGAAGAAAAGAGGTAAACCCATAGAAAACTTCCGGGTCTCCCTCTTCCCCGGCTACGGGAAAGACCTCGCCCAGGCCCGGCAAGGGTAGGCTGCCCACGATGCTGCCCTCGAGGTCAACTACCTTCAGCCGGTGACTGGCATGGTGCAGATACCCCAGCACCAGATACTCTCCGGCCGGCTCGACAAACTCCAGCACGTCGGGGCGCTCCGGAACCACCGTCTGACAGCCTTGCAGACCTCCGTGGGCCACATCCACCACAATCACCCGGCCTCTGGGAGCCTCGAGGTTGGTCTTGAAAAAGAACCTCGAGCCCTGGTTACGGATAAACTCGAAGGAGGCCGCAAACTCCGGGATAAGCTCTATAAAAGGCGTATCTGAGCCATGTTCGCGGTAAAAGAACAGATTTTCCCGATGGGTGCCCTTCCAGACATGCAAACACTGGTACCGCCCATCGTGGGTAACAAAGGCCCCAAAGCCCCACTCCTTCTGGTCGGGCCGCTGGTAAATGAGCACATCCTGACTCTGGGGCGTGCCCAGCTTGTGGAGATAAACTTTCTGAAAATAGTTGGCCCCGGTGTAACTGGCGCCCTCGGAAGGTGCCTCGTAGCGGCTGTATAAAAAGCCGCTGTTATCGGGCAGCCAGGCGGCGTCGCTAAACTTGCTCCACTCGATTTCGTCGGGCAGGTCCTGGCCGGTCTCTACTTCAAGTACTCTCCAGGTTAGCCAGTCCGAGCCGCTCTGGCTAAGAGCATAGGCCAGGTACTGCCCATCTCGACTCACAGAAAAATTGCCCAGGGCCACCGTTCCGTCCTCACTCAGCGCGTTGGGGTCGAGCAGGGTTCGCGCGACCCCATCCAGGTCTTCTTGTACCCACAAGACATTCTGGTTCTGCAAACCATCGTTACGCAGGCTGAAGTAGCGCCCTCCCCGCTTAAAAAAGGAGGTGATGCGGGGGTAGTCCCATAGCTCGGTCAGGCGCTCACGCAGCCTCTGCCGGATGGGAATCTGCTCCAAAAAGCTAAAGGTAAGCTGGTTCTGGGCCTCTATCCAGGCCCTGGTCTGGGGTGCGTTGGGGTCTTCAAGGGGTCGAAACCGGTCGGCAACCTGAACGCCATGTAACTCTTCTACTACTACGGCAGTGGGTGCAGGGGGATACTGACCTTTCATCCCGATAACTATATAGCCGCCCGCAGGCTTAGCGATACCATCACCAGGGCGGCCTGTCGGGGTTCTGGTAGATGCAAGACTCCCGGAGCCCGATAAGGCAGAGCCTGAAGAGGCTACACCTCACGCACAGGGTTCAAAACAGCAGCCCGAATCGGTTTTGAACCACGCGCAAGATCGCCTTGGCACCAGGGTATCATCGTGAGCCCCCATGAGACCTGGCCCCCTTCGACAGGCTCAGGGCAGGCTCAATCGAATCATTAGTGTTAGGTGTATTGAACTAGGAACGCAGACTGGATTTGCCAGCAGCTTTTCACGTAGACTCCACTTTGTGCCCAGGCATCACTTTCTTGGACTGCTCTATCTTAGCCTGGCTACCTTGTTTTGGGGCAGCACCTTTGTGCTGGTAAAGGATAGTCTAGAGACTCTGGGGCCAGGGCAGATTAATTTTGTGCGGTTTGCCTTGGCTACCCTGGTTTTTGTACCGTTCCTGTTCGGGCGCAATCCCCGGCTGTGGCGGGCTGGGCTCGAGCTCGGCTCGCTGTTGTTTATCGCCTATCTGACCCAGACCGTGGGCCTGCAGTACACCACCGCCAGCCGCAGCGCCTTTATCACTACCCTCTATGTGGTAGCCCTGCCGATGCTGCTGGGAATTCTCGGGCAGCGTTTGGGCTGGCCCATCTGGCTAGCGGCAGGGCTGGCCATTGTTGGCGTTGGTCTTCTTTCTAACGACGGCACTCCACCCAACCACGGCGACTGGTGGACTCTGGGCACGGCGCTATGCTATACGCTTTATATCTGGCGCATGGAGCGGTTTTCGCAAGGCTTTGCCACCCTGCCGCTCACCGGTATCCAGATGCTGGTGGTCATGCTGGGTTCGCTGGTCTGGATGTTGTGGGAAGAGCCCAACTGGAGCGCCTCGAGCTTTCCTCTCCTCGAACTCTTGTACCTGGGGCTGGTGGCCTCGGCGCTATGCGTATGGCTACAAGCCCTGGGCCAGCGCTCGGTTCCTGCTCCACAAGCAGCGGTGCTATTTGCCCTCGAGCCTGTCTATGCTGCCACTTTCGCCTACTTCTGGCTGGGAGAGCGGCTGGGCTTGCAGGGCTTGATAGGTGCAGGGCTAATTGTGGTAGCCACCCTCATCAGCCAGCTCAAAAGTGCCAAACCCCGCCCCGAACAGATCACACCCGATGCTTCGTAGGGGGGCATTACCCTCCTCTAAATGGCGCTCAGAATCTGAGAACGGGCTTTCTCCTGTTCTTGGGCCACCTGTTGGCCGCTCCAGCTCAGCTCAGCTCCCATCAGTTGGGCAACCCTGGATGCCGCACCCAGCGCCGCCTGGGTATCGAGAAAGGCCAGGCGGGTGCGGCGGGCCAGCACGTCTAGGGGCGTCTGGGCCATCTCGTGCCGGACTGCATAAATCACTTCAGCCTCCAGATACGGCCACTGCGCCGCTAGCCTGGCCCCGTAGCCGTTGGCGGCTATCTGGGCCACTACCCTGGCGCAGGCGCCATAGGCCTGGTGAAGATGCTGTGCAACATCCGGGGTAAAGCCGAGCTGCTCGAGTTTTCTGGCCCCATCGGGCTCGAACCCCTGCCCGCCCAGCAGCGGAATTTGCTCTGTGCGCGAGGGGCTGGCCTCGAGGCCAAACTGCCCGATGGCGTAATTAACCAAGTCCAGGGCCATCTTGCGGTAGGTGGTCCACTTGCCGCCGGTCAGGGTTAGCAAGCCCGAGGCGCTTTTCTGGATCAGGTGATCACGGGCCAGTCTGGCGGTGTCGGCTGCGGTACGCGAAACCAGGGGGCGCAGTCCCGACCAGCTTGCCCGCACGGCCTCCCGCGGAATATCTCCCAGGTAAGGCCTCACCTGCCGCAACACATAGCCAACCTCTTCCTCTGTCACCACGGGATGATCCACCACTGGCGCCGGGTCATCGGTGGTTCCCACCAGGGTTCCACCCTGCCAGGGCAGCACAAATACCACCCGCCCGTCCTCGGTTTTGGGGATCAGCAGGCCAGTCTCGGGAGGGCTGTATTTCCTGTCCAGCACAACGTGGATGCCCGAACTGGCCGTAACCAGAGGGGGTGCGTGGGGGTCGTCCAGGCGTCGAATATGGTCGGCAAAAGGACCGGTGGTGTTGACCACTGCCTTAGCAGCAACCTCAATCTCCCTGCCGCCCAAGCGGTCTCTAATCGCAGCCCCCGACAACTGGCCCCTCTGCTTGAGCAACCCCGTCACCTGGGCGTAGTTGAGAACTACCGCACCATGCTGTGCGGCGGTGAGGGCCAGTTCGACATTGAAGCGGGCATCGTCGAACTGCCCATCCTGGTAGGCCACCGCACCTTTAAGGCCGCCGGGATTTACCGCGGGAAATCGCTCCAGGGTCCCCCTGGCACTGATGTACTGGGCAGGCCTAAGGCGCGCGCTGCCAGCCAGCAGGTCGTAAATTTTTAGCCCAGTGTAAAAGTAGGGCACCTCCCAGAACCTGTACAGCGGCGTCAGGAGCCAGAGCGGGCGGGCCAGATGGGGCGCATTCTGGAGCATGATGGCCCGCTCATAAAGTGCATCGCGCACCAGGTTTAGCTGGGTTCGGTCCAGGGTTTTGATGGCAATTTCCAGATAGCGTACCCCGCCGTGGATCAGCTTGGTGCTGCGGCTCGAGGTTCCCTCGGAAAAGTCATAGCGCTCCACCAGAGCGGTCTTGAGCCCCCGGCTGGCCGCCTCGAGCGCCACCCCAGCCCCGCTAGCCCCCCCACCAATAACCAGTAGATCAAAAGTTTCTGAAGCAAGTTGATCGAGCTGTGCAGAGCGATCCATGTCTCGTCCATAGCCTATCGTATGACCGTACACAGCAGGTATTGATGCTGTTGCCCACGGCGACACTTTGCTCCGTAGCCCGGCTCAAGCAAGCCCGCAAGGTAAGCAAGCCCAGGAGTAGTGAAACCACGCTGCCAAAAAAGAGCTTGCTTTGGGATGGGCTCGCGCAGCTAAGCTGTGCCTTTCACACCTAGCCCGGCGTCCTGCCCCCGGGGTTGGTTTTAGTCTTACCAGGTCTGGCCTGCTCCTCCTATCATGGCGTTATGGACAACCACACCCTCGCTCTTCAGGCGGCACGGACCGTAGATACCACCGAGCTTGTGTGCCTGACCCAGGAGCTGGTTCGTATTGAAAGCTATTATCCTGGCCCCGGCGAGCAGCCGGTGGTAGATTTTTTGGAGCCCTATCTGCGCGAACATGGCTTCAAGACCATGGTGCAAGAGGTTGCGCCCGGCCGCCCCAACCTGGTCGCCGATCTGGGGCAGGGGCCGGGGGGAGTAATTCTGGAGGGTCACAGCGATGTAGTAACACACGGCCGTCTGGAGCAGTGGACCATCTCCCCCTATGAAGGCCGGGTTATGAACGGCAGAATCTACGGGCGCGGGGCCTGCGACATGAAGGGTGGGCTGGCGGCGGCAATTGTGGCAGCGCGGGCTGTACAACAGGTGCTGGGGCAGCCCCGCAAAACCCTGCGGCTGTGCATCCCCTGCGACGAGGAGGGCCTGATGCTCGGCATTAAGGCTTTTGTGAAAGCCGGTTATGCCGAGGGTTTCGCCGGGGCGATCATCTGCGAGCCCCAAGAAAACCAGGTGTGCCTGTGGCAAAAGGGCGCCATGCGGGTCTGGGCACATTTTCAGGGGAAGATGGCCCACGGGGCCATGTCCTACGCCGGCGCCAATCCCATCCCCTCCGCAGCCAGATTTACTGTGGAACTCGGCAAGCTACAAGCGGTTTTGCAGGCCGAGAGTTTTCATGAGTACCTGGGCAGACCCTGGGTGACCCCGACGGTTTTTGAGGCTGCGGCCGGAGAGGGGCAGTTCAATGTGATTCCCGATCAGGTAAAGCTGGGAATTGACCTGCGCACCAACTCAGACCAGGATCACCAGGCCATACTGGCCCGCCTACGGCAGGCCCTGGAAGTAAGCCTCGAGGCCGGAGTAAGCGCGACCCTGGAAGTCTTCGAAGACCGCCCCTCCACCCAGACCCCGCGCGACGCCATGCTCGTTCAGGCAGTCGAGCAGAGCCTGCGGCTACTACAGATGCCCATCAAATACGGGGGTGTGCCGGGGGCAACCGACGGAACCTTTCTGTGGGCCTGGGCTGGGCTGCCGATTGTGACCATTGGGCCTGGGGGCAAAACCATACCCCATCAGGTCAACGAGTATATCGAGATTGAGGAGCTGGTAGCAGCGGCTAAGCTGTATGCGTCTGTCAGCGTACTAATGCTCACATAACATCGCACACACAGTACGCCATTCTCCAAAGACATCAGCAGAGTAGCGCCCTCGAAATCGCCAATGCTGAAGCAACACATCTACTGGGCGTGCGATCTCCCGGCCATTCTCGTCCCAGCCCGAGATCGTGAAGGTGATAGCGGCGCTCGAAGGAGCCAGGAGAGTGTGAGCCGAAGCTATCGAGAATCCTACCCCTCAGTGTGCATACAAGCACCCCGGCCTGGACCGCGGACGGTATCTACCACACCCTTACATTTACCGCCGCTCGACAGTGTTGGCCCGGCGCTGGGCCTCTTCCAGGGCTTGCCGGGGGTTGGCATTGCCTTTCAGGACACGCTCGAGGGCATCCTCCAAAAAGCTGTGCCAGATAGTAAACTCTGGGTCCTGGATCCAAACACTGGCATTCTCGACCTGGCTGAAAGCTACCCGGCGACGGGGATCTTCGCGGTAGAAGTCTTCCAACAACGGCTGGGCGGCCCGTCGCATGGGCATGAAATAGGTAGCGCGAACCCACCTGGCGATGTTAGCCGGCTCCATAGCAAAGCGCCAGAAGGCCACTGCCCCACGTGTTTGCTGCTCGCTGGCTCCACGCAACACGACCAAAATGCCACCCGAAAGCGGCACCTTGCCGTCCTCAGTGCGCGGCACTGCTGCAACCCCAAGCCTGAAGGGGATAGGGGCGCGGTTTTCAATCAGGGGCCACATGGTAATCGGGCCAATGCCCATAAAGGTTCGGGTGCGCAGAAAGTCGGCTACCGAGAACTGCGCTTCGGCGATGTTGCGGCTCTGGGCAATATTGCGACGCACCAGGCCTTGCAGGAATTCCAGGCTCTCTACTGCTCTAGCGTTGGTAAAATCGGGCCGGCCCTGGGCATTGACAATGGCCCCGCCCCGGCTCATCACCTGCACATTGAAGCTGTATATGTCGCTGGAAATAGTAAAGCCCCTGGCTGCGCGGGTGGTCAGGCGCTGGGCCGCACTGGCTACATCATCCCAGGTGCGGGGTGCGCGCAAACCCCTGGCAGCGAACTGGTCGGCATTGTAGAAAAACACTGGGACCGACAGCCCTATAGGCAGGCCGAAGGTGCGGCCCTGTATCCTGCCGGCCTCCAGAAAGCCGGGATAGAAATCGTTGGGCAGGTTACTCAGGTATTCATCCAGGGGCAGCGCAACACCATCCTGCGCCATCCGGCCCAGAAAAGAGAGTTCGGCATGAAAAAGCGCCGGCGCGCCTCCTGCACGCAGCGAAGCCAACAGTCGGAGCCCCCCCTCCCGGTAGTCACCCACGAAGTTGGGCACGATACGGAATTCCCGCTGAGAGGCATTGAATTCTCTGATCAAGTCTTCCAGCACTTCCTGCCCGGGTGGCCCGGCCGTGTGCCAGAAGGGAACATCCACAGGACGTTGGGCCAGGGCGAGCCCCAGCCCAACCACAGCAAGCATTAGTAGGCGCATCAACACCATCATCCTCCACGGCTTGCACCGGCAAACCACCTCTTCAGTCTGCCACACTCGGGATGAGAAAAGCGTTCAGCCATCAAAGGCTCGGTCCGCTCGAGGCTCAGGACGCTGATCTGGATGCGAAGCAGACCAGGCCGGTGTATAAGCATCTGACATTTGCTCACCGCATTTGGCCGGGTTTCGACATAGCCAAGGTATTGCAGACTATGCAATTCTCTAAACCCATCTAACCCTTGAGCCCCTCCTCGAAGGTCTCTACAATCCGCCGCTCGTAAAGCAGGTAAATGATCACCAGGGGCAGAGTGGCTGCCAGGGCTGCCGCCGAAAGCGGGCCCCAGTCGGCGGGGTTCTGGCGCTGGAGGTCGGTGATCCAGGTTTGTACGGTTTTGAGCTCATCACCGCCCGCCACAATGCGCGGGTAGAGCACCAGATTCCAGTGCGCGGCAAAGGCCAGTACTCCGGCGGCAATAAGCTGGGGGCGGAGCAGGGGTAACAGGATCTTGGTGAGCAAGGTAGTGTGCCCCGCCCCATCCAGCCGGGCAGCCTCGAGCAGTTCTTCCGGTACAGAACGCATGCCCAGGTAAAGCAAGTAGACGATAAAAGGACTGGCGGCAAAGGGCAGAATTAGGGCCCAGATGCTACCCAGTAGGTGCAGCCCTAGGAGCAGTCCGTAGAGCGGAACCAGCAGTAACTCGACCGGCACTGCCAGCAGTACTAGAAAAAAAGGCAAAATTTTGGCGCCTTCCTTTATGGCATATGCCGCCAGGAAGCCGGTAATAAGTTGCAACACGGTCACACCACCGGTTAGCAAAACTGAAAAGAGTAGCCGGCCCCAGAAGCCTTCCCAAAAGCCGTCCTGCCCCAGCACGGCAAAGTTTTCCAGGCTAAAGCTTATGTTGGTGAAAATATTGCCCATGAATATTGCCTCTGGGGGTATAAAGGCAGCGTAGGCCATCCAGATGAAGGGCAGGGCCACCAAAAAGGCCACCGTCCAGACAAAGATGTGCCCCAGCCAGCGCATTAGTCTCCCTCCCCTAGAGAGTGAGGGGGCAGGGGGCAGGGGCTTGCCCCGTCCTCAGCCCGGCGCACCGACGCAAAGCGCGATGCACCCATACTCATTTCTCCTCCCGCAAGAGCCGGGCCTGGGCCAGGGCAAAGGCCAGCGTAATCAAGAGAATGACCACAGTTAAGGCCGCCGCATAGCCCAGGCGGCCAATTTCAAAACCGGTCTTGTACAGGAAATAGCCCAGCACCTCGGTTCCACCGAAGGGGCCGCCCCTGGTTAGCAAGAAGACAGCAGTGTAGGACTGTAAAGAAAGCACCGTACCTATCACCACCAGGAAAGTAACCGCCGGGCGCAGCAAAGGCAGGGTGATGTGACGGAAGGCTTGGGCCGGGGTAGCTCCGTCCACCGAGGCAGCCTCGAGCAGGGTTTTGGGAATAGACTTAAGCCGGGCCGAGACCACCAGCACACCATAGCCAATGTGTCGCCAGATGGTGAACAGCATGATCAAGATCAGGGCCCAGAAAGGGCTCTGGTCCCACCGCGGCACCGGAACTACCGAAGCCAGCGCACCGTATTCGGGCGCGAACAGGGTATGCCAGGCCACGGCTGCTCCACCCAGGGTAACCAGCCCTGGCATAAACAGCAGGGCCTTGATGGGGCGTTCATAGGGCTGACCGTCCAGGGCTAGGGCCAGCAGAATAGAAAGCACCACAAAGGGAACCAAGGTCATTACGGCAAAGATTAAGGTGATGCGGAGGCTATTGTAGAAGTCTGGGTCACGCGCAATGTTGTAGTAGTTCTCGAGGCCAATAGGCCGGGGCTCGGAAAACCCCGTCCAGTCCCAGGTTGAAAAACGGATCACATCCAGAAACGGATACACCAAAAACAGCCCCAGCAGCGCAACTGCTGGGAAAGCAAACCAGTGAGCGTTATTGCGACCCATGCAACATCCTTGTCAGGCAAACGCCAGACAGAACCAGGGTACTATACCCGATGCTAGCCGTTGTGTTTACGACACCTTTGGAAATCTGCACCTACCTGGGTGTGTTTTGGGAACCCATGGTCATCCCCTGGGTTTACAAAGCCATGACATTGAAGCTACCTCTACCTGGCGAAGTCTAGTTTTTGGAAGTAGGCCGGCACCATTCACTACAACGGTGGGGAGAATCGCCCATCAATCGCTGTCCAGCCCCCGTCCACAAACAAAACGATACCAGTGATGTAGGAAGCCGCTGGCGAGGCCAGAAAAACCACTGCCGCCGCGACCTCCTCCGGGCGGCCCCAGCGCTGCAGGATGTTGCGTTGGGAGTAGGCGTTATACCATTCGGGGTTGCTCTTGATAGGTGTGGTAAGCGGCGTGTCTATCACTCCAGGCCCAATCGCGTTGGCCCGCACCCCCTTGGGACCAAGCTCGGCAGCCAGTCCGCGGATGAGCTGCACCGTTCCAGCCTTGGTCATGGCGTAAACCGACTGCCCGGCCTCCACTACCTGCGAACGGATGGAGGAAAAAGCAATCAACGACCCAGACCCCAGCCCGGCCATTACCCGGCCTGCCTCGGTGAGCACATGGAAGGTACCCCTAAGATTCACCCCGACCACCCGATCAAACTCTTCGGTGGTGTAGCTCAGGGCAGGTTTTCGGACATTAATGCTAGGAGTGGTCACGGCCACATCGAGCCGCCCGTGGCGCTCGAGGATGCCTCTGACAAGTCCGTTGACCTCGTCGGCATGGGTAATGTCAACCTGGTCGGCTTCGGCCTGACCTCCGCCTGCTTCTATTTTACCTGCGGTCTGGGCGGCCAGTTCGGCATTCAGGTCTGCGACCACTACCCTGGCCCCCTGAGCGGCCAGGGCCTCACAGGAGGCCCGCCCAATCCCCGATCCTCCGCCCACTACCAGCGCTACCTGTCCATCCAGTCGAAACATATCTGCGTAGTTCATATCTACCCCGCCTATAGCTTATAGCTGATAGCTTTTGCCGCCGGCTATGGGCTATTAGCTATCAGCTATTAGCTCCGCTTTCTGGGGTCGAGATAATCCCGCAGCCCGTCGCCCAGCAGGTTGAATCCCAGCACGGCCAGCCCAATGGCCAGCCCAGGAAAGATAACCGGGTAAGGGGTGAGCTCCTGGTAGGTCTGGGCCTCTCGCAGCATCCGGCCCCAGCTGGGGTCGGGGGGCTGGGTGCCCAGGCCCAGGTAGGAGAGCGCGGCCTCGGCCAGAATGGCTACGGCAAAGACCAGGCTGGCCTGCACCACCAGCGGTCCCATAATGTTGGGCAGGAGGTGGCGCAGCATGATCTGTCCACTGCCCAGGCCTAGGGCGCGGGCGGCCTCGATGTAGGGCAGGGTCTTGACCGAGAGCACACTGGCCCTGGCCACCCGGGCAAAGGCGGGAATGGCCGCCAGGCCAATCGCCACCATGGAGGTGGTCACGCCGGGGCTGAAAACAGCCGCAAAGAGCAGGGCAATCAGCAGCGCCGGCAGCGCGTAGAGGGTCTCTAACAGCACCGAGAGAACCTGGTCGAGCCAGCCGCCAAAATACCCGGCCAGCACCCCCAGTAAAAGCCCTGCCGATAACCCGATGCCTACCGCAATAAGTCCCACATAGAGGGCGTTCTGGGCGCCCGCCAGCACCCTGGACAGGGTATCGCGGCCCAGGATGTCGGTGCCCAGCAGGTGTCCTTCGGTAAACACTGGGGCCAGACGGTTGGGTGTGATGGCGTTGGGGTCTACGGGATAAAGCGCACTGGCCAGTACCATCAAAATATTCAACGTTATAAGGAAGGCCCCTAGCCTCAGTGAAATGGGTAGCTGGCTCCACCCAGTGCGCCCTTTCGTAACTGTCCGGTTAACCACAGAACCACTCCAGAGCTCTCGAGGCCCGATACCGCTGGAAGACCTGCGACCTGAGACCTGCGACCTGTGACATCCGCTCAGGCATAACTCACCCTCGGGTCGAGCCAGGCGTAGAGCAGATCCACCAGCAGGTTGACCAGGATAATGAAAGCTGCCACCACCAGCACCACGCCCTTCACCAGCGGAAAGTCTCTTGCGCTGATGGCTATTAGCGATAATGAGCCCAGGCCCGGGATGCCAAACACCGTCTCAACCACCACGGTTGCGATCAGGAGCTGGGCAAACTCGAGGCCCAGCACCGTGATTACCGGCAGCGAGGCGTTGCGCAGGGCGTGTTTGTAGACCACGGTGCGCTCGGACAGGCCCTTGGCCCGGGCGGTGCGCACATAATCCTGCGACAAGACCTCCAGCACACTCCCCCGCACCAGCCGCAGCAGAAAGGCAGCACTGGCCAGCCCCACCGTCAGAACCGGCAAGACCAGGGCGGCTAAGGCCCGTTCGGGGTTCTCCCAGCCGCCAATGGGAAAACTGGTGGGCAGTGGCAGCTTTAGCCAGATGACGAAGATGTAGATAAACATCAGCCCCACCCAGAACGACGGCAGCACGATCCCCGCTAAAGCCGCTACCGAGACCCCCAGGTCTACCCAGCTCCCGGCCTTGCGGGCCGCCAGGATTCCCAGGGGTACGGCAATCAGGGCGGCCAGCAGCAGTGAGGCTGCCACAATGGGCAGGGTGATCGCCAGGCGGGCCAGGATCAGCTGCGAGATGGAGGTCTCATAGCGGATGGACTCTCCCAGGTCGCCCCGTAGCACTCCCCCCAGCCAGTTGAAGTAGCGTTCAATAGGTGGTTTATCCAGTCCTAAGCGGGCCTCGAGGGCCTCCAGGTCGGCTGGGGTTGCATCAATACCCAGGATGGCCTGGGCCGGGTTGCCTGGTATCAGCAGCAGGGCCCCAAAGACCAGCACGGTAGCCAGCCACAGGGTGACCAGGGCAAAGCCCAGGCGGCGAAGGGTGTATGCGAACATAAAATAAAGCCGATAGCTTCTAGCCCATAGCTGATAGCATAAGTTTTCCGGCTATCGGCTATGAGCTATCGGCTATAGACAATTATCGCACCCAGACCTCATCTACCCTGATACCGGGGCTAAGGAAGCCCTGGGGCCAGTTCTGGACCCGGACATGGTGGGCGCCCAGCGCAGGCAGGGTCATGGTAAAGACTGCCGCTGCATCCTCGGCCAGCAGGCGCTGTGCCGCCTCTAGAGCCTCGCAGGCTCTGGCCTGGTTGGGAGCTCTCAGGTACTGGGCAAAAAGCTCACGGAAGCGCGCGTTGTCGTAGCGCCAGTAGTAGCGGGGATCGGCAAAGTTTCCAATATCATTGGCCTCTACGTGGCCAATGATGGTCATGGCATAATCGGCGGCCCGGAAGACCCGCTGCAGCCAGGTGGTGAAGTCGGTGACCTGGATGGTCACTTGCAGCGGGCCCAGCCGGTTGAGCTGAGCCACCATGGCCTCGCCAATGCGCCGCTCGTAGGGGAACTCGGCGGCAAGGTTAAAGGTAAAGCGCAAGGGGTTCTGGTTAGTAAAACCAGCCTCGGCCAGCAGACGACGGGCTTCAGCGGGGTTGTAAGGGTTGAAGTCGGCCAGATCTACAAAGCAGGCCTCACCCGGCGAGCGCATCGAGCCGATTCTGGTGCCAAAGCCCAGCATGGCTCCTTGAATTAGCTCTTCCCGGTTAGTGGCCAGCGAGATGGCCCGGCGCACCCGCAGATCGTTAAAGGGCGGGCGGCTGTGGTTGAAACCGGCTACAGCCTCGGCGGTGGCGGTGCCGGATAAGACCCGGAACCGGTTGTCCCGGCGCAGCACCAGCGCATTCTCGGGCAGCAAGGCATAGGCGATGACATCCAGATCGCCCGCCCGCAGCCCGGCCAGCTGGGCGTCGGCGTCACCCTGGAAGCGGAAGCTGACCCGGTCTAAGTAGGGCAGTCCTGGCAGGTAGTAGTGGGGGTTGCGCTCCAGGGTAACCGCTACTCCCCGCTCCCAGCGGACAAAACGGAACGGGCCGGTCCCCACCGGATGAACCCTCTGCTCGGCCAGGGGGCGCAGTCTGGGGTTAATCAGCGACTCCGGGCGACTGAGCACAAAGAGGAAGTCGTTGTTGGGCTGGCGCAGGGTGAAAACCACCGTGGTGGGGTTCGGGCTGCTGATGCTGGTAATGTCCCGATAGAGGTCGGGGCGCAGATGGCCGGATACACGGGTATCGGGGTTGCGGGCCCGATTGAATTTGTCAATTACGTCCTGAGCGGTAAACTCTGAGCCATCGTGGAACCTGACCCCTTGCCTGAGGGTAAAGGTATAAGTCAGGCCAGACTCAGAGACCACCCAGCGGGAGGCCAGCGAGGGCACGATCTCGCCCCGGGGGTTGCGCTTGACCAGCCCCTGCTTGACATTGTGGTAAATCACCCTCGAGATATCGGCACCCGCGACCTGGGTGGGATCCCAGGCGGCAGGCTCGGTCTGTAGCGCGATGGTGATAGCGCCGCCGCGCTGCTGGGCGAAACCCAACCCAGCCAGGGCCAAAATTCCGATGAACAACCAACGTTTCATCTTGATTCCTCCTCTGGTGCAGTTTTGATTTCGCGGTTTCTGGTCGCGTCGCGCGTGTATGACCCGGTATCTCGAGCCCTACTTACACCTAGGTCGGGCTTTCTCCGCCCTCCCCACCCGAAAACAGCCAGTGCGATACGCTACTTTCGGTTACGCTCGTAGCCACACAATACCGCGATGATTTGTGCGCTGTAAAGATGGTCCGACTCGAGGTTGAAAGATGGCCACAGCGGCCGACCTCAAACCACCAGGAGGTCACTTGACTCTCCAAGTATCCTTATGCCGAGGTAGCTCAGGGCAGCGCTGCGCGCAGCCATCGTAACCAGTTTTCCCCCAGAACCGCTGTTTTGAAGGGCTCCGGAACCAGATCCGCAAGTTTTTGCAGGTCGCCTGGCTGGTTCAGGCCACTGGGGTTTTCGTGCATCCCAAAGCCGCCATCAAAGTCGGAGCCAATGCCTATGTTGTCCCAGCCAATCAGGTGGGCAGTGTGGGCCATGTGCTTGCCCACCAGATCTAGTTCCACCCGCTCCATCCCGCGCTTCCAGGCGTGATCGAGAAAGCGCCCAAACAAGACCGTGCCAATCACCCCGCCGCGCTGGCCGATGGCCTGTATCATGGCGTCGCTCAGATGACGGTTGGAAAACTCGAGCCCCTCGCCCCCCAGCAAGGCCCGTGGATTACAGTGTGTTGCACAGACTGCCCCGTCAAAGATTTCAATTGCTTGCCAGAAGGCTTGCTCGTCCATGTGAGCAACGTCCAGGGCCAGCTTGTACTGGCGCATGGCCTGCATCAGCTCGACACCCAGCGCGCTCAGGCCACCAGGCTGGCCGGTTCCGCCGCTATAGCGGGTGCGGTTCCAGGCAGGCCCAATCAGCCGGATACCCTGGCCGTGCCAGAAAGCCACTTCGCCTGGCTCACGAATACATTCGGCGCCCTCAATCAGGATCACCAGGGCGGTTATGCTGTCTTGTGGCCACAGCGCCAGATGGCTTTGCAGGCTGGACCGATCACGAATAATACGCACCAGACCCTTTTCCTCCCAGCGCAGATAGAACTCGAGTTGCCGCAGGGCCTGGGTGTGTGCACTCTGGGGGTCGGTGTATTTGCGCGGGTCTACCCATAAGGTAGCAAAACAGACTCCTACCCTTCCCTCCCTCAGGGCAGGTAGGGTCACCACAGGTACATCGGTGTGCTGGTCCCGCCGGCGCAACTCCAGCAGGGGAAGGGTCAGGTCTCGGCCCAGATCCAGCGCGTTATGGGCCAGGTCGAGGTGGGCATCTACAATCACACCATACATACTATCGCGAATCAATCCTGGTTTTATGCGCTCAAATCCCCCTCCCTAACAGAACTAACTCGCCGCAAAAACTTCCGTCACATTCCGTTTACCCCTCCTGAGCGCGGGAGCGGGAGCGCTCTTTGGCTTTACTCAGCAGGCTAACCAGGGCCAAACCCAGATTTTTGCAGGGCTTTTGGGTCTGGACTGAACCAAGCAGGCTGGGGCAGTCCCTACCCCGCAGAGCCCGATCTCCAGACCCTGCCCGGTGCACAGGTGGGGCAGTCCTGGTATTTCTGTCTCAAGCGTGCGGGGGTTTGTAGCGCACAACAGTGCATTCTGGTGTTTTTGCCCGTAGAACAAGGAGTATGAACCTGGTCTGGCACCGCGCCGATTTACGTTTGCACGACCATCCCGCCCTGATTGAGGCCCTGCGGTCTGGCCCCTCCCTGGGCATGGTAGTTTTCGATCCAAACATTCTGCAAAACTCCACACCCCGTCGGCGGGCCTGGTTTTACCAGAACACCGCTAGCCTGCGCCAGGAATACACACAGCGCGGGGGTACCCTGCTGGTTCGTACTGGTCTGCCCTGGGAGGTGCTCCCCCAGACCGTAGCCGAGCTTGGAGTTAGTAGGGTTTTTGCCGTCAGAAACTCAACTCCATACGCCAAGTTCCGCGATAGTAAGGTTGCGGATGCTCTGATAGGCCGTGTGAACTGGTTTAGCGGGCAGTACGTCCACGAGCCCGGCGCCATAGTTAAGCCCGATGGAAATGCCTACGCGATCTTCACAGCCTATTCCAGACGCTGGGGGGCTGCCGCCAGGCCTGCCCTGCTCGAGGCTCCTGCCCAATTTCCCTCCCTGGGCCTTCCGCCTTACTACCATCTCGGCAGCATTCCCACAGAAAACGCGGGTGTAACCTTGCCCCCAGCTGGGGAGAAAGCAGCTCTGGCGGCCCTGGAAAGTTATCTGAGTAACAAACTGCCCAGCTACCACCAGACCCGCGATGCCTTGGCCGGCGATGGCGGGTCCAGACTCTCCTACTACTTCAACATCGGGGTGTTATCGCCGCGACTAGCAGTCCACCGGGCCCTGCAAACAGAAGGCGAAGGAGCGCGCAAGTGGGTCAACGAACTGTGCTGGCGAGACTTTAGCGGCGATCTGCTTCACCATAACCCCCAGATGATGACCACTGCTTTCGATCACCGCTGGAACAACCTGCCCTGCCACGACGACGGCGAGTTGTACGATGCCTGGCTGCATGGCCAGACCGGCATCCCGGTAGTTGATGCCTGCTTGCGGGAGTTGCAGGCCACAGGCTTCCTATCCAACCGGGGGCGCATGCTTGCGGCACAGTTTGCAGTCAAGCTGGCGTTGCTGCCCTGGCAAAAGTGTGAGCGGGCTTTCCGCAATCTGCTGCTTGACGGCGATAACGCCTCTAACCTGCAGGGCTGGCAGTGGGCCGGGGGCCTGGGAGTAGACGCAGCCCCTTATTTTCGGGTATTCAACCTGATCGCCCAGGCCCAAACCCACGACCCTAAAGGCCAGTGGCTCAGACGCTGGGTGCCCGAGTCACAGGGACGGGCCCAGCCTTACAAACCTCCGGTGCTGGACCTGGAGTATGCTCGAAAACGCTATCTGGCGGCCGCCAAAAAGATTGTCAATAGGTCCGTATAGTTAGCAACATTCTCCTTAGATGCCTGGACCTGGGAAGCTCAGATGCCCAACGCTAGAGCAAAGACCATCCAGCTGGCTTCTTGTAACGCAACCCTACGCGGTCTTGTGGACTAGCACACAGGTTTTTTGTTTCTTGCTACGAAAATACCTTCAGCCCATGGTCTAGCTCCTTTGTTGGACATAAAGTTGAGCCAGGAACAAATATCAGCTCGAGTTTTCTTCCACCGGCTTTAGAGGCTAATCTGGCTGAAAAACTATGTCGGTAATATCACCAAATCACAGACCGCCCGCTGGCTCATGTCGAAGCTCACCGTGTGCCCTGGAGTGAAGACGCGCCATCCTGCTGCTAAGGACCTTTTAGCTTGTCAACCAAAGTTCAAGGGTTGTTCTACCAAGAAACTCCCTAATGTTTCCGTCCCCACGGGTGCGCGGGGCTGATGAAAAACTCACTCCCCCCGTCATTGCGAGGAGGCCAAAGGCCGACGAAGCAATCCAGAAGGAGCGCGAACGCACTTTGGCCACCGGGGTGATCTGGATTGCTTCGCTCCGCTCGCAATGACGGAAAAACCATTCCATTGCAAGGAGGCCTACTAAGAAACCCCTTTGGCTTTCGTCGCTATGGGTGCGTGCAGCTCATGGAAAACTTTTTCGTTTCGATGTCTTGCGTACTCTACAGATCTGAACGTAACCTATACATATATTGTACCACTCTTCTACACTTATAGTAACGTCGCACAGGGTTTGGTGGCGTTGCAGTGGGTCGGACTCAGATACCAGGGTTTAGCGAGACTCGAGGCCTTCCGAGATCCACAGCCACTCAGACCTGACTGCAGGGCCTTGGGCCCTGGGTGCAGTGGGAGGAACCGTATGAAGAAGTTACTGGCGCTTCTGGTTATGCTGGCTATTGGTTTTGGCTTGGCTCAGGGCAACACTGCAATGGTGCGGGTGGCTCACCTCTCTCCCGACGCACCTGCGGTGGACGTCTGGGTAAACGGCGTGCGCGCTGTGCAAAACGTGGCCTTCAGGGCAGTTAGCAGCTACCTGGCGGTTCAGGCCGGAGAAATTACGGTCTGGGTGGTTCCTGCAGGAGCTACCACCCCTCGCGTGATTGAGGCTCGAGCCACCACTGTGGCTGGCAGGATGTATACCATTGCGGCTACCGGCCTGCTCAACCCTACCGGCAACCAGCCCAGGCTTGAGGCCACCATCTTTGAAGACGTGTTGCCCACCCTGGCTGCTGGCCAGGCCGCTATCCGCGTGGTGCACGCCTCGCCCACCGCTCCGGCGGTTGATGTGGCGGTTCGCGGTGGTGCAGTGGTGGTACCCAACCTGGCTTTCCCCAGGGCTTCGACCTATCTGACAGTGCCCGCTGGCGCATACAACTTCGACGTGCGTGCAGCCGGAACCGCCACCGTGGCGCTGCCGCTCAACAATGTGGTCTTGGAAGCTGGCCGGGTTTACACCGTCTTCGCTGTTGGAGGCACTCAGGCCCAGCCCCTCGGTGTTGTCGTAACTGTTGACAGGTAGCTGTTACGCCGGCACCACATTTGCAGAATGGTGGCCAGAAACAAGGCCACCATGTTCTTTATTGGCACACTCAAAATCTGCCTTACGGCCCCGAACCTGGTGATAACAACGGTATACGAACACTTAGCCTTGGCTGGTCTTCTAGCAAACCTTCATCTGGCAAGAGCAGTTATGGAGGCCAGGCCTCTCCAAAAAGGCCACGCCACGCTAAAAGGGAAATCAGGCTAGCTAGATTTGGTCTCAGACCCCCTTCGGTGGCTGGGCGTACGTACATCGGTCAGGTTTGTTGCCGTGGAGAAGCCGGAGGTCGCCGCATGGCCCAGCAGTACGGTCCGCCTTTTGTAACCTGGCCTTCCGCTAATAGCTCGAAATGGTATCGGGTGTAAAAGACCAGGTTGCGCTCGAGGGTGGTCTCGAGGTAGCAGGGCAGGCCCCAGGCATCGGCCTCTTGCAACACTGGCTGTAGCAGCTGGTGGGCAATTCCCTGGCCCTGCCGGGCGGGGTCTACCCCCAGGATCAGCAGATGCCAGTGGGCTTCACGCATGTTTTTACGGTGTAATCGCTCACAGAACAGTGCGAAGGCTATCAGGCGCCGCAGTTCTGTCCAGCTAAATAGGAAGGCGCTCTGCCAGAGACCACTTTTTAGCACGCCCCAGGCTTGCCGGAGGCCAGCACCTGCTGGCCCTGGGCCAAGCCAGACCGCTACCCCGCCCAGGCCGAGATTGGTGTAGACCCGACCACATAAAAGACCATAGCGCACCAGTCCAGCAAAGTGCTGGGGTAGCAGGCGGGCCCGTCGGCTTTCGTCGGGGATGGCATGGGTATAGAGCGGGTCTTGTTGAAAGGCCCGCGCCAAGACCTCCCCGGCCTGTCTGGCCTGGTGATTGGACAGAAGCAGAGTTGTAGCCAGAGCCGCCCCGGTTCGCTCAGGCTACGGGCTTTAGCGGGGCGGCAAACAGCCCCACTGCGCCAGGGCCGGCATGAACCGTAACCCCCGCTCCGACATGGCGCACCCCTTCCAGCACCACCCCTTCACTCTTGATCAGGTCGCCAAGCTCCTTTACTGCCTGGGGGTTTTCCACATGGGCTATGGTCACCCTGGCTCCGTTTGGAAAGGCGGTGCGAAAGCGTTGAGCCAGCTCCACTAGCCCTTTGTGGAAGCCGCGCACCCGCTCTACTGGCTGGGCCATTCCTTCCTTAAACTCCAGGATGGGCAGCACCTTCAAGAGACTACCCAGTAAGAAGCGCAGGCCCGTGACCCGGCCGCTTCGCTTGAGATACTCTAGAGTGGCCGGCAGAATCAGACCCCTTACCCTGGCGCGGTACGGGGCGATGGCGGCCTCGAGGCCCTCCCAGCTCACCCCCTCGGCCAGCCTGCGCCGGGCTTCCTCCAGCACATAACCCATACCGGCATTGACCGACAACGAGTCCAGCACCTGCACCCGGCCCCCAAACTCCTTGGCGATCATCTGGCCGGTAGCCACGAAACCCGAAAGTTTGGCGGAAGGGTGCACCGAGAGCACCCGGTCGTGGGTCTGCAAGAGCTGTTCGTAGAGGGCCTGGTAGTCGGCGGGGTTAGCGTGGCTGGTGGTCAGGTGCTTGCCGGCCTGCAGCGCCTGGATAACCTCGGCGGGCTGGATCTCGAGGTAGTCGCGGTAGGCCTTGCCATCCATCATGATCAGCGCAGGCAAAAGGTGAATCTCTTGCTGCAGGGCTTCCTGGGGTGTAAGCCCCAGGGTGGTGTCACTAACAATGGCCGTTTTCATTCTTCCCTCCTCCACTGCGCTTGCGCCGAGTCCAGCACCCGTACCTCCCGGTTGTGCCAGTGGTGCGGGGGCAGGACATGAATGGTATGGTCGTCTTCCATTGTAATCAGCCAGCGCTCGGGCCGCCAGCCCCGCGCCACCCGGCGGGCCTCCGGGACACGCCCCTGGTCGCATAAAGCCCGCAGCCAGGAGTAAGGGACCTTCAACTCCTTTGCAGCTTCTTTAAGGGTCAGGGTTTTCATCATCGCCTCCAAAAAAGCCTCAGCGACCCATTCTTTTGGAAGGCGCCGCTGAGGCTAGAAGAAGGGCACCGGCTACCGACTTCCCTTCTTTCGCTTCCATGCTAGCCGCCTGGGGCAGCGCTGGCAAGGGAGAATTGTCCTGCCCTGGCACCAGCAGCAGGCTGTTCTGGCTGCCAAAGCCGTTGGGAACCAGGGGGCAGGTATCGTCGTTGTACCAGTGGCACTCATCCACCAGGTAGCGAAACTGGTAGGTTTCTCCGGCCTCTACCTCGACCTCCACCCGCCAGCGCCCATCGGTGCCCTGGACCAGGGCCAGCCCACCCGGGTGCCACGACTCATCCATAAACTCACCCACCACAGCCGCTTTCTGGGCAACCAGGCCCCGTGGCAGGGTAAAGATGGCCCGCCAGCGGCGGTCGTCAATCGGTTGCAGCTCGACCATGGTTCCCCCCGTTGACCCCGTTCGGCTCGAGAGGGGGATGCGCAGTGGTATTGAAATTGGTCTCGACCAGCCCAAGGCCATACAGCCTAGCTTCTTGTTCCAACCACAGCGCCAGTAATGGGTCGTTGGTGGCGTCCAGCTCTACCGCATGGCCCCGCACATCCAGCCAGACCAGTGGACCACACCCATAGGCCAGGCAGAAGAGCTCACGCCGCAGATGCTCGGCAAAGGGGCTCTGACCATCTACCCGCACCTGGCTGTACACTGTAGTGCCGTCGCTGAACTTCCAGTAATACACTGCCCACCTCCTTACCCAGCCATGCAACGAGCCGGAACCACCAGCACCGGGGTAGCGCTGCGGCGCACCACCCCTTCGGAGACCGACCCCAGAGCGATTTTGTTCCAGCCGCTGCGTCCATGCGTGCCCATCACCACCAGGTCGTGTTTGGGCGCCTCGGCCAGAATGCACGGCAAAGGCTTGCCCTTGACCAGCCTGGTCTGAACAGAGAGCCCCTCTTGCTGGGCCTGGGCCTGGGCCTCGGCCAGCACCTCCTCGCCCCAGCGGTGCAGGCGGCGCTCGAGCTGGTCAAGCTCGGGGCTCATGGTGAGCGCAGGCTCCAGATAATGAAAGGAATATTCGGATGCCAGCAGCAGGGTTGCCTGGGCGTCAAGGGCCTTGGCCAGGGCCAGGCCATGCTGCAAGGCGCCCTGGCTGCACTCGCTGCCATCGGTGGCGATCAGAATGCGGGCAAAGTCGCGCGGGGGCTCGGGGCTGGCTTTGGCCTGGGCATGCACCACCAGCACCGGTCTGCTGCTTTTGGCCACCACGGCCTGGGCCACCGAGCCCATGATCCAGCGGTCCAGCCCGGCCCGCCCGTGGGTGCCCATCACCACCAGGTCGCAGTCTTCGGCCTGCTCCAGAATCACCTGCTCGGGCCAGCCCGAGGGCTGGCGGGTCTGAAAGGTCAGGTGGTGTTTCTGGGCCAGCTCTGCGCCCTGCTCCAGGGCCAGCTTGCCGTGGTGACGAGCAATATTGCGCAACAGAGTTTGCCGAGTAGGTAGACCGGCTTCCAGGGGCTCATCACCAGGCTCCAGTACATTGAGCAAGCGAACCGAAGCGCCCAGGCGGACGGCCAGGGCCAGCCCAACCTCGAGCGCGGACTGGCTGCACTCGCTGCCATCGGTAGGAATCAAAATGTGCTTGTACATTTTCTCAAGCCTCCTCGAATGCCCGCGCTAAGCCTGCCAAGACCGGGTGATCGCCACATGGGCCTTCGTTGCCTGAAGTGCCCGCCCTTGCACCACTAGCTGAGTAGGTATGACCGAACAACCCGGGATCTCAAAACCTCGAGTTGTTGCGTCCTTCACCACAAAACCCCACTTGTCTAAACTCTGGAACAGGGCTTGTGTTGTCCAGGATAAGTTCCCGGCATCACTATTCTAGCCGCTAGACCCGGGGCAGAATGTCCCTTACCTCGCAGAGTAGTTGGACCGTCGCTTACGCCCGAAACATACTTGCCGGGTGAGCCCTGACCCCCCTCTGATGGGTGGATGGTTTTCTATTTGTGCGTAGAATAGATCTGCCCACAGGAGGAGAGAGTGAAACGCCTGCTAGCATCTTTGATCTTGTTTACTGGGCTGGCCTCGGCCCAGACCGAAATTTCGTTCTGGCACAGTATGGATGGCCCTGCCGAGCGGGTGATCGCGCAGTTTGCCAGCAACTTTAATGCTTCGCAGCGCAACTTCCGGGTGACGCCGCGCCTGATTGGCGACTACCGCGAGGGTGAGACCCGGCTGCTGGCTGCGCTGCGGGCAGGTGGTGCACCGGTACTGTTCCAGGCCGAAATTCTTCTGTTTCCACGCCTGGTGGCCGAGGGGGTGGCTCTGCCGCTGGACGAGTTTGCCAATGCCCTGCCCCGAGCCTTCACCGAAGACTTATTCGAGGCTGCCTGGGAGTATGGTCTGGTCAACAACCGACGCTTTGGCCTGCCCTTCAACACCTCTACCCCGGTGCTCTTCTTCAATGCAGACCAGATGCGGGCTCGAGGCCTGAGACCGCCGACCAACTGGCAAGAGTTTGAGCTAGCCGCCCAGAGACTAACCAGCCGCACTGCCAGGGGATTTATAGCCTTAGCCGAGTCCTGGACCTTCGAGGCCCAGGTAACCAGCCGGGGCGGCAGCCTGGTTACGCCCGACGGACGCCCCAACTTCACCTCGCGCGAGGTGGTGGAGACCCTGGAGTTTTTGCAGCGGCTTGGGCGCAATGGTCAGACCAGTGTCCGCAACCTGGCCCAGGCCTTTTTTGCCCAGACCGATTTTATCCGCACCAGGGGCATGATGGTCTTTGCTTCCATTGCCAACTGGCCGGCCGCCGAAAACGCCACCTTTGCCTTCAGGCTGGGGGTAGCCCCCATACCGCGGGAGCCGGGTGGGCGGGTACCCCTGGGCGGGGCGCAGCTGGTGGTGCTGCGCGGGGCCAGTCCGGAGCAGCAGCGCGGGGCTTTTGAGTTCTGGCGCTTTCTGATGGAACCCCAGAACATCAAGACCTGGGTAGAAGCCAGTTACTATGTGCCACTGCGTAAATCGGCTACTCCTTTGCTCGAGAGCTTCTACCGCGAAAACCCCTACCGGCGGGTGGCCTTCGAACAGGTAGCGGTAGCCCAGCCGAGGCCCCGGGTACCGCAGTTTGTGGTCTGGCGCAACTTCCTGGAGGAAGCCCTGGAAAAAGCGCTCAAGGGCAATGTCCCCGCCCGTCAGGCTTTAGAAGAGGCGCAGCGCAAAGCCGAGGCCGCGAGATAAAATTGCCGCGTAAGCAAAGAAAAGGTAATCCCCGACCTTCTTACTGCTTGCCCCGAACAATGTGCTTACGGCCCTGGTGCGACCGGGCCGGGGCTACCAGTACAGACCCGCCCCGAGTTCGTGCAGGGCCTGGTGGCGAGACCTGTAGTCGGGCATTATTTCTTCAACCAGGCGCCAGAAACGAGGGCTGTGGTTGAGCACCTTCAGGTGGGCCATCTCGTGCACTACCACATAATCCAGCACCCGCAGGGGCATCATCACCAGCCGCCAGTTGAAACGCAGCTCGCCTTTGGCATTGCAGCTCCCCCAGCGCTTTTTCTGGTTGCGGATCAGCACCCTGGGCATCTTCCAGTTTAACTGCTCGGCATAGTGCTCAACCCGTCGCAGGATGACCTCTTTGGCGCGGGCCTGGTACCAGCCCTCCAGTATCTCCCGCACTTCCTTGGTGCTCTTTACCGAGGACAGACTGGCCTGCACATGCAAAACGGTACCCTTAAGGGCCACCGCAGCCTGGGGGCGTAGCCGGCCCTGAGCGGGAGCATCAGAGCTTGGAAACTCGAAATCAAATAGCCCGGGCTGAAGCGACGAGCGCGACCTGCCAGTTTTGCCCAAACGCTGCGCATGGGGGTCTTTCTCGGACTGTATCTGAAGGCTAACACGGCGGCCCAGATACAAAAACTCTTCCCCGCTGACAAAGCGTTTTCGCGGCATCATGCGGCTGCTAAATATGGTGTGCTTGTCGGCAATCCATCGGGCCTTGGTGTTTACCAGCGCAATCACTTGATCTAGGGGCATTCGTTTTGGTGCAGCGACCCGTACACCCTGGGCATCAATGGTAATTCCCACCGTCCGTCGGTGGGAGCTGCGGCGGATGGTATAGCGGATAGTTTTGTTTTGGTAGTTTAGAGTGGCTTTTTCTGTCTCTGTCATCCGGGCTGTATCCTACTCCAGGGCGGCCAAATCAAATGGTAAGATGGGGATGTGTTAACTTAATCTTGAAGCTATTTCTGGAGCAATTTTCTATTGTAGACGTAACGTAACCCTTAATGTTTCGCCGAATGGGTTATGCCCGGTTTGTAACTTGTTCCTCAAATCCCCTGGCCTGGGAACTTGTAGCTAGCTAGCCTGCACGCTCTGCGCCCGGTGAGGCACTAAATTAGTGTAATCCGGCTCAGGGGGCCAGCCGCTCGATCTGCCAGTCTCCGCCGGACCTAAGGCGGTAAGCCAGTCGGTCATGCAGGCGGTTGGACCGGCCCTGCCAGAACTCAAAGTAGTCTGGCTTCAGCCTAAACCCACCCCAGTAGGGCGGACGGGGCACCTGGTCTGGAAAACGGGCCATGATCTGCTGGACTCGCTGCTTTAGCTCCTCACGGCCGTTTATAACCTCACTCTGTGGGCTAGCCCAGGCCGCTACCTGGCTCTGGTAAGGACGACTGGCAAAATAGGCGTCGGAGAGCTCGGGCTCGACCTGCTCGACCCGGCCTTCTATACGTACCTGCCGTTCCAAGGGGGGCCACCAGGAGTTGAGGCTGGCCCAGGGGTGAGCGGCTATTTCGCGTCCCTTGCGGCTTTGGTAGTTGCTAAAAAACACCAGCCCTCGCTCGTCTAGCCCACGTAACAGCACCACCCGGCTGCTGGGCCGTCCGTCTCGGCCTACCGTAGCTAGGGTAATGCCGTGGGGCTCATACAGCTGGGCCTCGATTGCTTCTAAAAGCCAGTATTCAAACTGCTTTATGGGGTTGGGGTTGGCGCTTTGCTCGCTAAGGCTGCCATAGGTGTAGTCGTTGCGAGGGTCTGGGAGCATAGGCTTCAATTATGCCAGCAGCAGCTTATCTCAGCGAAGCTAAAGCTACTGACAGGGTTAATGACGAGGAATGGGGCCTGTGGCCCTCTCGCAGTGGGGGAATGGGGGCAAAACACTCGGGAATAAAAGCACGTCGTTGCGACCCTGAGCCTGTCGAAGGGGAAGCAATCCAGATCACCCCGGCGGCTAGATGGGCTTGTTAGCCTCTCGTGGATTGCTTCGTCGGCCTCTGGCCTCCTCGCGTGGAGAACGACGCTCTTTTGCGCTCCTACCGCGACCACTGGCGCATTTGCTTTACGGCATCCTGCCACCCCTGCTGTGATCTCGCAGGCTCTCCCATCGGCTTCCCGGCACAAACCTTCGGCAACGGTCGCAAGCTTGCTAGTCTGCATTGGGCCAAACCCAGCTTTAGGCTGCTAGCACGGCCGGCTGGGCTAGTAGATCGTTCATAATATAACGTTGCAATATCTGTTCGGTTTATGGCATTATGGCAGTAACAAAGGAGCCAGATATGCCATTCCAGAGGAAGCGAAGCTTACTGGTGTTAGAGGGAAA
>JBGFRI010000010.1:0-50402 GCA_041695225.1 Deinococcota bacterium | reverse complement strand
GGTGGCCTGCATGCGCAAGCTCTTGGTGATCCTAAACGCCATGCTTCGTTCCCATACTGCCTGGCAACACCCTCTTGTGCTCAGTCCCGCTACTTGACATTCAAGACGGTTGCTTCGACCTGCGACCTTCGTCCTTGACCTGCGACCTGAGACCAGTGACCTGAGACCCGCGACCATCGTCCTTCGACCTTCTACCTTAGACATGCGACTTGCGACCTGCGACCTGAGACTGGCTTTAGACCCTCGACCCTCGACCCTCGACCCACTTCTGGCCTGCGACATTCTATTAGCCAATAGCCGATAGCAACTTCAGATACTACAACTCCCAGGTATATCGGTACTTTTGCACGAAGTCTAAGATACCCTAAGCACTGGAGGTTATAGATGATTGCAGCGTTGTTTCCCGGACAGGGCTCGCAGGAAATTGGCATGGGCAAAGCCCTTTATGAGGGTTCCCGCGCAGCCCGCGAAGCCCTGGATCGGGCCGAGGCGGCCTTGCCGGGTCTGCTGAAACTGATGTGGGAGGGCCCGGAAGAAGAGCTCAGGCTGACTGCTAACCAGCAGCCTGCTCTGCTGGCGGTAGGCTATGGGGCTTTTGTGGCCTACCTGGAAGCAGGCGGCGAAGCCCCCCAGTTTGGCGCGGGCCATAGCCTGGGCGAGTGGACGGCTCATGTGGCCGCCGGCACCCTGAGCCTGGAAGATGGGCTCTACCTGGTGCGTAAGCGCGGTGAGTACATGCAGCAGGCTGTGCCGGTTGGGGCGGGCGCGATGGCGGCGGTGCTCAAGCTGCCGGCCCAGACTGTTCAGGAACTTATCGCAGGCATTGCCGGGGTAGAGATTGCCAACTACAACTCACCTGAACAGACGGTCATCTCTGGCACTAGCGAGGGGATAGCCCAGGCTACCGAAGCCTTGAAAGGTCACAGGGCCCGGGTGGTGCCACTGCCGGTTTCGGCCCCGTTTCACTCCTCGCTTATGTGGCCGGCCAGGGAACGCCTGCAAGCCGACCTTGCTGTTGCAGAACTGCACCCCCCGCGTTTTGCGGTATATTCCAATGTGCTGGCCCAGCCCGAGACCCGCCCCTCCAACATTCGGGAACTGCTGTTGCAGCAGATTACCCACCCGGTGCGCTGGGTGGAAACTCTGCAAAACCTTAGGGACAAAGGGGTGAAAACCTACCTCGAGTTTGGTTCGGGCAGGGTTTTGACCGGCCTGGTGGGGCGGACCCTGGACGGGGTGGAGGCTCTCGCGCTAACCAGCCCACAAGAGATTGCCCAGAGTCTGGCCGCACTGGCCCAGGGCCGATGACTGGAGGAAGTATGCGAAAAACACTGGTAACAGGTTCGTCCCGTGGCATCGGAAAGGCCATCGCGCTGGAGCTGGCCCGCCGCGGCTATGCGCTGGCCGTGCACTACGCTGGCAACCAGGAGGCTGCCGAGGCCACCGCTGCCGAGGCCAGGGAACTAGGCGCTAAGCAGGTAGTGGTCTTGGGGGCCGACTTAAGCAGCCCACAGGCCGCCCAGAAACTTGTGGCGGACGCCAGTACGGCTCTGGGGGGCCTCGAGGTGCTGGTTAACAACGCCGGCATCACTCGTGACACCCTGCTGATCCGGATGAAGGATGAAGACTGGGACCTAGTTATTCAGACCAACCTGAGCGCCATTTTCCACACCACCCGCGAGGCCATCAAGCTGATGATGCGCCCCAGGTGGGGCCGGGTGGTCAATATCAGCAGTGTGGTGGGTATTCTCGGCAACGCCGGTCAGGCCAACTATGTGGCGGCCAAGGCGGGTTTGATTGGCTTTACCAGATCGGTCGCCAAGGAATACGCCACCCGCGGCATTACCGTCAACGCAATTGCGCCTGGTTTTATCGAGTCAGACATGACCGCCAGACTGCCCGAGAGTGTGGTGGCGGAGTACCTGAAACAAATTCCCGCGGGGCGGCTGGGCCGGCCCGAGGAAGTGGCCAAGGCGGTGGCCTTTCTGGTTTCTGACGACGCAGCCTATATCAACGGACAGACCCTGTGTGTGGACGGGGGCATGACGCCCCATTGAAATCTCGATCCCAACCAGACTAGGCCGCAGTACAGGTTTTGATGTGGTAGAATCCCGCACGGTAGTGCGAACCCTTACCGATGGAGGTTGAAGCATGGCTATCCTGGACGATGTAAAAGAAGTAATTGTAGACAAACTAGGCGTTGATGCAGACAAAGTTGTACCCGAGGCCCGCTTTATCGAAGACCTTGGCGCAGACAGCCTCGATACCGTAGAGCTGATCATGGGTTTAGAAGACAAGTTCGGTCTGGAAATTGCCGACGAAGATGCCGAAAAGATCCGTACTGTACAGGATGCAATTAACTTTATCCTGAGCAAACAGGCCGGATGATGCCCTTTGGTCTAAGAACTCTCCCTGTAGGAGCAGCTAACAGCGCCCCCAAGGTGGTGTGCAACCTCCTCGCAGTATGGCGGGAATGTGGCCAAAACACTCCAAAAAAAGCCCGTCATTGCGAGCGGAGCGAAGCAATCCAGGTCCCCCGGCGGCTGATGGGCTTACGACCCTCTGCTGGATAGATTAATCACCCCCATCCCTCGTTTCACTCTGTTGACGTCAACTAAGCTACCCTTTCTGGTGTAGACCCTGTTGGTTGCACCGATAGGCTAAGATGGTTCGGATGAACGTGTGGGGGGTTTTTCGCAGAATGGGGTTTTTCCTTAACCAGGCAGTCTTGGGGGGCAGTGCGGCCCTCGAGGGCGTCATGATGAAAGCGGCCGACGCCTGGGCGCTGGCGGTGCGGCTGCCCAATGGCCAGATTCACGTGGAGCGCCACCAGGAAATGGCCCTGACCAAAAAGTACCCCTGGGCCAGGCTCCCCTTAATTCGCGGTGCGGTTGCGCTGTGGGATGCCCTGAGCATCTCTTACAAGTCCCTCGCGCGCAGCGGTGAGCTGGCCGGAGCAGAGGACGAAAAGGTTTCCGGCGCGGCCATGTATGGAACCCTGGCGGTCTCGCTCTTGATCGGCCTGGCCCTGTTTGTCTGGCTTCCGGCACGCCTGGCCGGGCTCTTGATTGATGAGGAGCGGTTTCGCTTTGTTTTTTACATGCTGGCAGCCTTTTTTGAGCTGGTGGTGCTGGTTGGCTACCTGGTTTTTATCGGTCGGATGAAGGACATGCAGCGGTTCTTCATGTACCACGGGGCCGAGCACAAGACCATTACCGCTCATGAAAAGGGCCTCGAGCTCACAGTGGAAAACGTGCGCCCCCAGCCCTCCTACCACCCCCGCTGTGGCACCAGCTTCATCGCCTTTACGGCAGTGGTGGGCATCTTTATCTACAGTTTCTTCCCACCCCTGACCGTGGCCTGGTACTGGTTCTTTCCCCGCCTGCTGCTGATTCCTGTAGTGGCCGCGGTCTCGTTTGAAGTCTTGCGCTACTCGGCCACGCATCACGACCCCATCTCGCGGGTCTTCCGCTGGATTGGCTTCAAGTTCCAGATGCTCACGGTGAAAGAGCCTACCGACGATATGCTCGAGGTTGCCATCGAAAGTGCCAAAGCTGCCCTGGCCGAGAAGCCAGCCGAGAAGCCAATGGCGGTGGTTTGAGAACCCTGAGCTGATAGCCGATAGCTAATAGCTGATAGCTGATAGCATTTGTCCTGCGACTTGCGACTTGAGACCTGCGACCCCAGACCTGCCGCATCTAAAGTACAATCACCTCATGCGAATTCTGCATACAGCAGACTGGCACCTGGGCAAAATCTTGAAAGGAAGGGAGCGCACCCCCGAGGTTCGCCAGGCCCTGCAGGGCCTGCTGGGGCTGGTGCGTTCTGAGCGAATAGAGCTGGTACTGGTGGCGGGCGACCTGTTCGACCGAAGCATTGTATCTACCGAGGCCGAGGCCGCTGCGTTTGAGTTTTTTGTGGGCTTGCGTGAGCTAAAGGTGCCTGCGCTGGTGATTGCCGGTAACCACGACAGCCGCGAGCGCCTCGAGGCCTTAGCACCACTGCTCTCCCTCACCGGGGCTACTGTGTTTGGCAACCTGCGCTTTGCCGAGCAGGGCGGGGTGGTGGAGGTTTTGGGGGCCAGAGCTGCCTTGCTGCCGTTTTTATCGGAGCGGAGGCTGGTCAGGGCTGGCGACCTGCTGCAAGAGGATAGCGCGGGGTGGAAGAAAACCTATGGCGCTGGCATGGGCCTGATCCTGAAAAACCTGGCTTTGGGCCTTGGCTCTGACCTTAACCTGCTGATGGCCCACCTGACCGTGGAGGGGGGCCGGCTGGGCGGCGGTGAGTTTACCTTCCACACCACCAACAGCTACGCCATACTGCCCTCCGACTTCCCCCAGACCCTAAGCTATGTGGCTCTGGGCCACCTGCACCGCCAGCAGCAGGTGGCCGAGGCCCCGGTGGCCTGGTATGCGGGCTCGCTAATTCAGCTCGACTTTGGCGAGCATGAGGATAGCCCCAGGGGGGCGCTTATCGTCGAGGTCGAGCCGGGGCTTTCGCCCCGGATACTGCCTGTGAACGAGCGCTGGGGCCGACCCCTTAAAACCTTCCGTCTGACCCGGGAGTCTCTGGATCGGCGCTGGAACGAAATTCGCGAGTTTCCTGGCTATAGCAAGGTGGTGATCGAAGGCCAGGGCGCTCCGGCGTTGCGCGAGCGTCTGTTCCGAGAGATGCCCGATCTGCTCGAGGTGGAGTTTCACACCCCCGAATCAGCACAGGCCACGCCAGAAGTGGCGGCAGTGGAAAACCTCGACTGGGTAGAAGCCTACTCCCAGTACCGCCTGGAAGCCACCGACAGCCAGGCCAGCCCCGAGCTGCTGGCGGCTTTCAGGGAGGTACTCGAGGAGGTTAGCTCCGCCGAAGCTGGGCACGCCAGGCAGTGACCGCCCTGCTCTTGCTCTCATAAACCACTTCTACCCCTCGACTCTCGACTCTCGACTCTCGACTCTCGACTACCTTCTGACCTGCGACTTGCGACCTGAGACTGATTTTTGACCCTCGACCCTCGACACTTGACACTTGACACTCGACTTTCACATGAGACCTCTTCGCTTGCGTATCCAGGGTTTCGGCGCTTACGCCGAGCCGCAAGAAATTGCCTTTGACGACGTGGAGCTTTTTGCCATCACCGGGCAGACCGGCGCAGGCAAGAGCACCCTGCTCGACGCCATGACCTATGCCCTTTACAAGGAAACCCCGCGCATCGGTTCGACCGGTCTGAAGGAGCTCAAGCATCCCCTGGCCGAGTCGGCCAAGGTGGAGCTCACCTTTGACATGGGGGGGCAGGTGTGGCGGGTGGTGCGCGTGGTGGGCAAGGAGAACCAGAACCGCCTGGAGTATCTGCAGCATAGCAATTGGAAGGCCCACCCGGCCTCGGAAAAGGTCAAGGAACTCGACGCCAAACTAAGCGAAATTCTGGGCATGGACTACGACACCTTTACCCGGGCGATCCTGCTGCCCCAGGGCCAGTTCGATCTGTTCTTGCGCGGCTCGCCCAAAGAGCGCCGCGAGACCCTGATCAAGCTGTATGGCCTGGAGTCCCTCAAGGCCATGCGGGAAAAGGTGGCGGCCAGGGTCAGGTTCTTGAGCGACAAAAGCACTCGCTTGCAGGGCGAACTGGATGCGCTGGCCGAGGCCGATGAGGAGCGCATTTCGGCCCTGCGTGAGGAGCTTGAGCAGCTCGAGCGCAGCGAGCGCGACCTGGGCACCCAGCACCAGGCCGCCGAAAAAGCCTTGCGAGCCCTCGAGCAGCGTCTGGAGAAGTTCGACGAGCTAAATAAGCTGCGCCGCCGCCAGGCCAGCTGGCACAACGAGCAGCCGCGCATCAGCGAAATTGCGGCAAAGCTAGCCCAGGCCGAGAAGGCCGAGCGGGTCTGGCCCCAGCTGGAAGCCCTGCAAGCCGCGCAAAACGAGCTCCGGCTAGCCCAGGATACGCTGAAGCGCCACCAGTCGGTGCAGGCTAAACTCGAGGCCGATCTCTCCCCTCTGCGCCAGAGCTTTGAACCTAGCCGGCTGGAAGCGCTCAAAACTGGGCTGTCCCAGATCCCCTTGCTGCAAGCGCAAGAGGCCCGCCTGAAACGCTACGGCGGAAGTCTGGGCCTGCGCCATGCAGATCCCTTACCCTTCGACGAAGACCACCTGGACGCGCTGCGCAATGCCGAGCGACAGTTTGAAGAGCTGCACAAACTAACCGAACGTCATAAGCGCACGGCAGCAGCCTTTGGGCAGATAGAGGCCGACCATAAACAGGCTCAGCAAACCTGCCATGAGCTAATTGGTGAACTCGAGCGCCTCAAGGCCGCTGGTCTGGCCGCCAGGGCCGAGTACGAGCAGGCCGAGCAGGCGCTGGCGGCCGAGAAAACCCGCCAGGGTATCTATCAGTATCGCAGCAGGCTAAAACTGGGTGAGCCCTGCCCGCTGTGCGGCTGCCTGGTCGAAGACTTGCCGCCTGCCCCCGACCAGGGAGTGCGCATCGCGCATACCGGCCATGCCGGTAACCTGCTGCCCGACCTGGTTCCGCTGGAAGCCGCCCTGAAGGCCAGGGCCAGGGAGCTCGAGGATATCCGGACCGAGTACAGGGTCAAGCAAGACCGCTCCAAACAGCTCGAGGAAAGCCTGCCCAGGCTGCATGAGCAGTTTAATCAGCGGCAGCAAGAAGAAGCCGAGGCCAGGGCCGAGCTGGAGTCTGTGCACACCCAGGTGCGCGAGCTGGGCTCGCTGGAAAAAGTGCGCGAGGAACGCACCCGGCGACTTGCTGCACTGGCCTCCGAGATTCGCTCAGTAACTGGCGGTCTGGACGCAGGAAGTTATGCCGCCAGCCTGAAAAAACAACTCCAGGCCCTGGAAGCCCAGGCCCAGCAGATCGCCCTACTCGAGGCCAGCCTGGCCGAAGCACAGAGCAAAGTCTTTAGCCAGACCGAGACGCTGCGGGTGTTGCAGGCCAACCAGGCCCGCCAGGAAGCGGCGGTACACGCCCTGCTTGCCGAGGCCCGGTTCGAAAACCAGGAATCGGTCCAGAAAGCCCGCCTGAGCCCAGCAGAGGCCGAAGCCCTGCGGAAGACACAAGCCCAGCACGAGCGGGATGGAGTGGAAATTGTCTCTCTGCTGGGGAGGCTCGAGCAAGAGTTGGGCAGCCAGGAACCCATCAGTCCTTTGCAGGTTTTAGAGCAAAAGAACCTTGTGGCCCAGCTCAAAACCTCCCTGGATGCGGTCAAAAAAGGGCTTGGCGGCAAAAAGGCCAACCTGGAGCGAATGCAAACCGAGCTTGCCCGAAAGCGCCAAGTCCAGCAGGAAAAAGCTGCTCTGGACAAACAGATCGACCTCTGGGAACAACTCGCAAGCGACCTCAAGGGCGACCGCTTTCAGGACTTTTTGCTGGAGCGCTATCAGTATGGCCTATTAGTTAGGGCCTCCGAGCTGATCCATTTGCTCTCACAAAACCGTTATAGCCTGCGCCTGGAGGAGGGCGAGTACAAAGTGCTCGACCGCTGGAACGATGCCCTGCGCCCAGTACGCACCCTTTCGGGCGGCGAAACTTTCATGGCCAGCCTATCGCTGGCACTCTCTCTTTCGGAACACCTTTCTCGCGGCAGAATTGGGGCCCTGTTCCTGGACGAAGGCTTTGGCACCCTGGACGCCGAAACCCTGGAACAGGTGGCCGGGGTGCTGGAAGCCCTGCCCACCCAGGGCCGTCTGGTTGGCATTGTGACCCACGTGGAGGCCCTGGCCCAACGGCTACCCGCCCGCTTGCAGGTAGAAAAGTCACCAGCCGGAAGCCGGGTAAGCTGGAGGGACTGAACCAGGTACAGATGTGAACCGGAATGGCGCGCTGGGCGACCCGGCCGAGTTTCTGGGCAGCGTCACGCGGGTCGTGGACTACACCGGGAACCTGGCCGGGCTGTCCCTCAACGTGACCCCACGCTAGCGACCGGGAATCAAATTCTCACAGCATTGGGCATCCTACGGCTGGGCCACACGATCCCCCCGGCCTTCAGCCACCACCCTCAGTAAAGGGGGAGGTTCGCCAAAGCCCCCCTTGATAAGGCACCCCATCCAAGCCCCCCTTAACAAGGGGGGTTGGGGGGATTTGACCAGCCGGACACGACTGTTGGGCTTAACGATCGCCCCAACCATCGGCCGCCCCCTTGGCAAAGGGGAAGGTCTGAACTGCACCATACCAGATCAGCCACGCGAGGGCATTGCAGGTCAGGCCCTCACAGGCTTACCCTGCCAGACGAAGCCCCAGAAGTTAAGCCTGCCAGCCGCCTAGCCTTGTCGAGGTAAACACTTGGCAAGTGCGCCATGTCCAGACGACGCTTCCTTGGACCCTGCAACATTGCTTTCTTTGAAGAAAGTAAATGGGCCGTGCGACTCACAGCTTGGTAGCACGGCCCGGTTGGAAGGAGCGAGGTTACAGCTTTTTGAGCGACTGCACTAGCTGCCCCAGCACACTCTGGGCATCGCCGTAAAGCATCCGGGTGTTGTCGGCGAAGAATAGCTCGTTTTCGACTCCAGCAAAGCCCTTGCCCTGCCCACGCTTGATGACAATGGCATTTTTGGCCTTATCTACGTCCAGGATGGGCATTCCGTAGAGCGGTGAGCCCTTGCGATGGGCAGCGGGGTTTACCACGTCGTTGGCCCCAATTACCACCGCCACATCGGCCTGGGGGAACTCGGGGTTAATGTCCTCGAGGTCGTGCAGCTTCTCATAGGCCACCCCCGCCTCGGCCAGCAGCACGTTCATGTGGCCGGGCATCCGGCCTGCCACCGGGTGAATGGCATAGTCTACCCGCACGCCTTTGGACTCCAGCACATCCGCGACCTCGCGCAACTTGTGCTGGGCCTGGGCCACCGCCATCCCGTAGCCGGGGACAAAGATGACCCTCGAGGCATACCCCAGCATCACCACCGCATCCTCGAGGTCAATGGACTTAATGCTACCTTTGACCTCCCCGGTCTCTTGCTCAACCCCAAACCCCCCTACCAGCACACTCCAGAGGCTGCGGTTCATGGCCTTGGCCATCAGCAGGGTCAGCAGAGTACCTGCGGCCCCTACTACCGTTCCAGCCACTATCAGCGCGGCATTGCCAATGGCGAACCCCTCAAAGCCCACCGCCAGGCCGGTCATCGCATTAAAGAGCGAGACCGCCACCGGCATGTCACCTCCGCCAATGGGCAGGGTCATCAGCACCCCAAAAGACAGCGCCAGGACGAAAAACACCAGTATCAGCAGGGGTGATTCTTGCGGCATCAGTACCACTACCAGCACCAGCGCCGCCAGCAGCACTACCACGTTGAGCGGTTTCTGGCCAGGAAACTGAATCGGACGGCCGGGCATCAGCCCTTGCAGCTTGGCAAAAGCCACGATGCTGCCGCTAAAGGCAACAGAGCCAATCAGGCCCCCCAGAATAGCCAGAAACTTCAGGCCCAGATCGCCCCCGTACTCTCCGCGCAGCAGAACCACCGCTGCAATGGCGCCCGCAGCGCCACCCCCCATGCCGTTGTAGATGGCCACCATCTGGGGCATATCGGTCATCTGCACCTTTTTGGCAGCCACCCAGGCCACCACCGTGCCGATGATCAGGGCCAGAATCATCAAACCAAAGTTCTCCATTCCTGGTGTCAAAAAGGTGACCAGGGTAGCAACTACCATGGCAACCCCGGCCCAGACCATCCCGCTACGGGCGGTCGCCGGTGAGGCCATGCGTTTGAGGCCCAGGATAAAGAGCAGGGCCGTCAGGAAGTATGCAAGTTCGACAAGGTTTCCCATATGGCTCAACTCTTTGGCTTGCGCTCAAACATCTCGAGCATGCGTTCGGTCACTACATAGCCACCGGCGGCATTGGCGGCACCCAGAACCACACCCACAAAGCCTATGGCCTGTTCAACCGGCGTATCGGCCTTGCCCAGGATCACCATCGCCCCCACCACCACAATCCCGTGGATAAAGTTAGAGCCCGACATCAGCGGGGTGTGCAAAATTACCGGAACTCGGCTAATCACCTCGTAACCGGTGGCAGCCGCCAACAAAAAAATGTACAGAGCAGCCCATGCAGGGTCCATGTTTAGCCTCCTACCAGCGCCCGGGTTGGCGCATGGGTAATCTCGCCTTGATGTGTGAGCAGCGCGCCCGCCAGAATCTCGTCGGTCCAGTCGGGGGCCAGCTCTTTGTTCTTGATAAGCAGTTTGGACAGGTTGTAGAGATTTTTAGCGTACATCTCGCTAGCATGTATCGAGAGTGTACTGGGCAGGTTGAGCGGCCCTACCACACTGACCCCGCCCACCATTACCGTCTGCCCGGGCTGGGTTAGTTCGCAGTTGCCCCCCGACTCGGCGGCCAGATCCACCACCACCGCGCCGGGGTTCATGCCGGCGAGCATCTCTTTGGTGATCAGCGTGGGCGCCTTGCGGCCCGGAATTTGCGCGGTGGTAATCACCACATCCATGCTGCTTACCTCTTTGGTCAGGGCAGCCTGCTGGGTCTGCTTTTCTTCCTCGGTGAGTTCGCGGGCATAGCCACCCTCGCCCTCGGCGCTGATAGGCAGCGAAATTACCTTGGCACCCAGCGACAGGGCCTGCTCGGCAGCGGCCTGGCGCACGTCGTAGGCCCAGACGTTGGCCCCCAGACGCCGGGCCGTGGCAATGGCCTGCAAGCCAGCTACCCCCACCCCCATTACCAGCACCTTGGCCGGGCGGATGGTGCCCGCGGCCGTGGTCAGCATGGGGAAGAAACGGCTGCTGCTCTGGGCAGCAATCAGGGTGGCCACATACCCTGCCACCGTAGCCTGTGAGGAGAGCACATCCATACTCTGGGCGCGGGTAATCCGGGGAATCAGCTCCATGGCGATAGCCGAGATCCTGCCCCGGGCCATGGCCTGTACCCGCTCTGGGCTGCGGTGGGGCGCCAGCAGCCCCGCCAGCACCGTACCGGCCTCGAGCCGGCCCAGGTCGGCTTGCTCCAGGGGCTGTACCGTAAAGACCACCTGCGCCCCCTGAAAGAGCTGATCCCTGGGCAGAATCTCGGCCCCAGCTTTTCGGTAGGCCTCGTCGGGAAAGTGCGCCTCTAGGCCGGCGCTGGTCTCGAGCCTGACCTGCCAACCCTCTTTGTAGAGCCTGCCCACCACTTCCGGGGTGAGTGCTACCCGCCGTTCGCCTAAGGCGGTTTCTTTGGGTACTGCAACTTGAACCATCTGACCTCCTCAAAACGTAGAGTTCTGTGCAAAACCTCACTTCGTTGGAAGTATACCAGCGACCTCAGATGGAGGAACGTCCCGGTTTTGCAGCCGAGCTTGGTCGACGGCAAAGTAGCGCAGCATAGTAGCCTGCAAAGCCTACCCCACCATCAACTAAATTTGTCAACAACGCCAGCGCAAGACCGCCAGGCAGTTGAAAGTGCTGGAGTCACATGGGATTTTTGCCCTTTTGATCTGGGGCGCAGCGACCAGGGCCAACCGCGACCATCACTTTTTTCGCCATCCACGCGGGCTTGGTCGGTAGCTACCGGCGTGGTCTGGACAACTCTCTAAAACTATCAGCATTGCCAGCGTCATGGTCAACGGCTGTAGTCAAGGCCAGACCTTCAATCAAACGCGCTACCACCGACGCTAAACTTGTCTCCGCCACGGCCTCGCCCAGCCCAGGTCAAGCCAGCCACGGGGCAAGCAGGGCAGGCTCACAACAGCGCTAAAGGGGCTGACGCAGCACCGCCTGAATGCCGTGGACTTGTGCGCATCAGATTCTTCGGCCTTAAGGCCTCAGAATGACACCTCGGTAATTTGGTGACTGCGCGAAAGGCCAATTCCGCTTTTCGATAGGCCCCTGTCCTGGTGCTACGCCTTTCGCATGATGGCAGAAAAGAGTGCCGGTGTCACCGTGAACGAAGTGAAGGGTCTGAGGTGCGGTGCTGCTTGAATGCGGCGGACTTAAGCGCCCCAGATTCTTTGGCCAGGCGGCCTCCGCGAGGGTGTGCGAGCCCCGGCTGGGCTTATCACCGCCTAGACGGCTGATACTACCCAGACCCTGGGTGGGAGCATGAGAGTTTGGGCAACAGCGTTCCACTCAACACCACCCTCAAAACCCTTTCCTAAAACATCCACGAGGTACGACTGGTCCCGCGCAACTTTGAGGGCGGCGCCGCCGAACTGCTGAGCCTAAAGCGCCAGCCAGGCCCAGACCCCCAGCGCAAACATGGCAGCTAGCCCCAGCACCACCCGGAAGAACAGCACCAGATAGCTGGCCCCAAAAAAGAGCACCGCCCCCACCCCTGCCATCCACGCGCCCGCTACCGCGAGGTGGCGGGCCACTCCATCCAAGAAGCCTGGGAAGTCCACCCGGATGCGCATCAGGTTTTTGTCCAGGTTGGGGTCAATGGTCTGGTTGGCCAGGCTGAAGGCCAGCCAGGCCAGCAGCGTGCCCAGCACCACCAGAATGCCACCCAACAGCTCGAGCCCCAGCGCCGAAGAAGGGTTTGCTTTCATACCCATTAGGATAGGGGAGCCATGCCCTCTACTGCCGTGCAGATTTTTCTTGTGCTCTTAGTGGCATACTTCCTGTCGTATTTCTTCCGGGCGACCAACGCGGTGATCGCCCCCGATCTGCAGCAAGAACTTGGGCTCACCCCAGCCGACCTGGGCCTGATGACCAGCCTGTTTTTTGTGACTTTTGCCCTGGCTCAGCTTCCCTTGGGCCCCTTGTTAGACCGCTATGGCCCGCGTTTTGTCAACCCCGCCCTCATGCTAATTGGGGCAGGCGGAGCGCTGATTTTTGCCTTTACCCAGGATTTCACTGAACTCGGGATAGGGCGCGCCCTGATGGGCCTTGGCTTTGCCGCCGTTTATACCGGGGCGCTCAAGGCCTTTTCTTTGTGGTTCCCTCCCGGGCGCTATGCCACGGTGGTCAGCCTGTACGTGGGTATCGGCGCTACTGGCGCACTGGCCGCGGCGGCCCCGCTAGCCTGGATCAAGGAGTTTGTAGGCTGGCGAGGAGTCTTTGAGTGGGGTGCGCTGGTGATTGCACTGGTGGCGGTGTTAGTGGCCGTGGTTGTGCGCAACTCCCCGCCGGGTACGCAGCTGCCCCGCGGTGGTAGGGCTGTCAGCGCCGCTCAGATCTGGAGGAGTTCGGCCTTCTGGCGTATGAGCGGTCTGGTTTTCGTGGTGGGCGGCGGTTTCCTGGCCTGGCAGACCCTGTGGGGGGGAGACTTTCTTTTCAAGGTGCATGGGCTGGGAAGCCTCGAGGTAGGGGTTATACTGCTGGTTTTTTCCATGGCAGCAATCCTGGGTTTTCTAACCTGCGGCCCACTCTCCGAGCGGCTGGGGGTATCCAGGGTAATGCTGGTTGCGGGCGGTATCTTCACCCTGGGCCCTGCCCTGCTGGGCCTGTGGACCCAGATGCCCATACCAGGAGTCTATGTTATCTATGCCCTGATGGGCTATTTTGGAGCCTTCAATATCCTGATGCAGGTTCAGGCCCGGCTGGTCTTCCCCACCGAACTCACCGGCCGGGCGGTTACCTCCATCAACTTTATGCTCTTTATGGGAGTCTTCTTGCTACAGTGGGGAATTGGCCTCGTGCTCGGAGCCTGGGGCTACTCGGTAGCCTTGCTGGCCTGGGCATTGCTGCTGGCCTTAGCAGTGGCCGCTTATGCCCCCCTGGCCCTCAGGGATTGGTCGGCGACAAAATGACAGCGGGAGTGAATTTTTCCGTCGTTGCAAGAGCTCGTACGGCGTGAAGCAATCCAGATCGCCCCGCCGGCCGATGGGTTTACGACCTCTCCAATGCGCTTGGTCGAAGGTCTAAAGACGAAGGTCGAAGGCCAAAACCCAAGAGCGGTGGCATTAGGGCTCAGGCCCGAGCGTAGCAAGTCACAGCACGGGGTCTAATAACTTTAGCGGTGATAGGGCTCGCCGCGCTTGAGCGTGTTTAGGCGGTAAAGCTGCTCCAGCAGCAGTAATAGGGCCAGCTCGTGTTGCAGTGTTAGGGGGGATAAAGACCAGACCCAGTCGGCCTGATCTCGCACAAGGCCAGTGTGTCCCTCAGCGCCCCCGATTAAGAAAGCCGCCCCTTTTTCGGCCCGCATCTCCCAGTCTTCGAAGCGAGCTTTGAGGTTGAGCGTATCTACCAGCTGGCCACGCTGGTCCAGCACCACCCGTTTGTAGCCCTGCGAGGCTTCCAACAAGCGAGAGCCTTCCTGGGCCGGGTTGCCTTCCTTCAGGTAGAGGAGCTCGAGCCTGACATACCTGCGCAAGCGGCTGGCGTACTCCTCCAGCCCGGCCCGGGCAAACTCCAGTCTTGGCTTTCCAATAGCACAGACTCGCAGCTTCATAGAGTTGTTCACATCCAGGATACACCCCGCTTTAGGCTAGTTTGGCCCATTCAGTTGCGACCTCAATCGCACCTGGTAAAACCCGCTATAATCTTTTGTACCAAGAGGTTGGTATGCATAGTGCGAGCCTGGCGCCTTCACAATACTGGCTCCTGCAAAACCTCTGGCCCGGTATACCAGAGCGCAGCCGGGTTCTTGCTGTTCCCCGTAGCGGCCCTTACCCAGGGTCGTGCGGACTTCAGAGCCTTTACCCAAGGCTTGTCAGGTCAGGCAGGCTGGCAACCCCAGCGGGCCAGGAGGAAACATGGTTCAAGAAAAGATAAGGTTTCAGCCATTTAGCCCTGAGCCCATCGGGCTCATAGACGAGCAGGGCCACTGGATCGCACCCTTCGAGCACGGCTTGTCGGCCGAGCAGATGCGCCATTTCTACCGGGATATGCTGGCCGCGCGAATACTTGACGAAAAACTGGTCGTCCTCATCCGCACCGGAAAGACCACCTTTGTGGCCCCACACTCAGGGCATGAAGCCGCTCAGATCGGTATTGCCCACGCTTTGCGCCGTGGCCACGACTGGCTTTTCCCGTACTACCGCGACATGGGCCTGATGCTAGCCATGGGGCTTCCCCTGCTAGAAATTTTTGGTCAGACCCTGGGAAGTGCCGCCGACCCGGCCAAAGGCCGCCAGATGCCCTCTCACCCAGGCTGCAAGAAACTCAATATTTTTACGGTTTGTTCGGCTATCGCCTCGCACATCCCCCCGGCTGCCGGGGCCGCCATCAGTATGAAACAGCGCGGTACTCAGCAGGTCGCGGTCTGCACCTTTGGCGACGGGGCCACCAGCGAAGGCGACTGGCATGCCGGGATTAATTTTGCCGCTGTACAGGGCGCACCAGCGGTGTTTGTATGCGAAAACAACCGCTATGCCATCAGCGTGAACATCGCCAAGCAGACCGCATCCGAAAACATCGCCGTAAAAGCCCACGCCTATGGGATACCCGGTTACTACGTGGACGGCCTGGACGTGCTGGCCAGCTACTTCGTGATGCAGGAGGCCATCGAGCGGGCCAGAGCCGGGCACGGGACCTGCTTGGTTGAGCTGGCAGTAAATCGTTTTGGCGCCCACTCCTCTGCCGACGACGACTCGCGCTACCGTAGCCGCGAAGAACTGGCGGCCGAACGCCAGCACGACCCCCTTCCACGCTATCAGCGTTTTTTGGAAAAGCAGGGCATCTGGGATGCCCAGTGGGCCAACGAACTGCGAATAGAGATCGCAGGCGAGCTCGAGGCTGCCCTGCAAGAAGCCTTGCAAGCCGGGGAGCCCGACCCTCTGGAGATGTTCGACGATGTGTTTGCGGCCCGACCCTGGCACCTGGAAGAACAGCGCCGGCTGGTAGCGGAGGAGTTAGGTTAATGTCTCAGGTCGCGGGTCTCATGTCTCAGGCCAAAAGCCTCTGTTGACATGCGACCTGTGACCTGCGACGGAGGTTATATGCCAAACATGACCATGGTCCAGGCCATCAATAACGCCCTGGACGAAGAAATGAGCCGCGACCAGCGGGTGATGCTGCTGGGTGAGGATGTGGGCAAGCGTGGTGGGGTCTTTCTGGCCACCGAAGGTTTGCAGCAAAAATACGGTCCCGACCGGGTAATGGACTCTCCCCTTTCCGAAGCGGCAATTTTAGGCGCGGCGGTGGGGCTGGCAACACACGGTATGCGCCCAGTGGCCGAGATTCAGTTCGCCGACTATGTCTTCCCCGGTATTGACCAGCTTTTCTCCCAGGCCGCCAAGCTGCGCTACCGCTCGGGAGGCCAGTTTACTGCTCCCATGGTGGTGCGGATGCCCACCGGCGGCGGGGTAAAAGGCGGACATCACCACTCCCAGAGCCCCGAGGCCCACTTCGCCCACACTGCGGGGCTAAAGGTGGTGGTGGTCTCGACCCCATACGACGCCAAAGGACTGCTGAAAACAGCTGTCCGCGACGACGATCCCGTGGTCTTCATGGAGCCCAAACGCCTGTACCGGGCCATCAAAGAAGAAGTACCCGGCGACGATTACCTGATTCCCATTGGCAAGGCTGCCCTCCGCCGTCAGGGAGACGCTCTCACCCTGGTCTCCTATGGCGGCCCTATGGTAGAAACCCTCAAAGCCGCCGACGAGATGGCAGCGGCTGGCCTAAAGGCCGAGGTAATTGACCTGCGCAGCGTGATGCCCTGGGACAAAGAGGCCGTCTTGAACTCGGTAGCCAAGACCGGGCGCTTGCTAATGATCTCTGAAGCGCCGCGCATGGCTAGCATTGCATCGGAAGTAACCGCGACGGTCTCGGAGGAGCTGTTTGATCAGTTGCTGGCCCCACCCCTGCGGGTGACCGGGTTCGATACTCCCTACCCGTTGGCCCAGGACAAGCTCTACATGCCTACCGTAACGCGCATCCTGAATGCTGCCAAGAAGCTGCTGGACTACTGAGCATGAACAAAGTCGCCCCCAAATTGCCTCGAGGCCAGTGCCCGGGTCAGAGAATTCTGGGAAGCAAACGCCCTGTCTCGGGCCACCAGACGCAGGTTATGCTGGTGCCTAGAGGGGTCTGACAGCATAATCTAAGACGGCGATAAAGGAGTGCTATGCCCAAAGAAGTGGTTTTACCCGAGCTGGCTGAGTCAGTTGTCGAAGGCGAAATTCTCCGGTGGTTGGTCAACGAAGGCGATAAGCTGAAAAAAGATCAGCCCTTTGTCGAGGTCATGACCGACAAAGTCACGGTGGAGCTGCCCAGCCCTTACGAGGGTGTCTTGTTACAGAAGCTGGTGAAAGAAGGCGATGTGGTGCCGGTACATGCCTCCATTGCCCTGATCGCCGAGCCGGGCGAGGTAACAGCCCCTATCAGCGACCAGAAACCGGACGCCCCCCCCTCCGAGCAAGGCAGGGCAAGCCCCAGCCTACAGGCCCAGGAAGAACGCTCTATTGTAGAGCCGGGCAGGGTAATCGAAGACGACGGCGCCAGCCTTTCACTTTTCAGACCCGATGGCAGGCAGGAGCAGGTGAAGAATCCCTTTAGCACAGCCCCCACTCTGCCACCACAGGGCCAGACACCCTTAGCCCCTGGCCGGGTTATCGCGGTGCCGGCCGCCCGCAAGCTGGCCCGCGAACTAGGGCTGGATATAGCCCGCATTCCCGGCTCTGGCCCCAATGGTCGGGTAAGAGTGGCCGATGTCAAGAGCTACGCCGCAGATCAGGGGTCAAAAACCAGCTACCTGGAGACTATCGCAACCCCCCAGCCCGCACCACCGGAGGCCAGGCCCACGTCCCTGGGTGTAAACCCGGTGCAGTACAAAACCCCCAGGGGATACGAAGACCGCGAAACCCGGGTTCAACTGCGCGGCGTGCGGCGGGCCATCTCCAACCAGATGCTGGCCTCGCACCTTTATACCGTGCGTACCCTTTCGGTAGACGAGGTAGATATGACCGAACTGGTCGCCATGCGGGCTCGGCTGAAAACCGATGCCGAGGCCCAGGGGGTCAGGCTCAGCTACCTGCCTTTCATCTTTAAGGCCGTGGTCGCTGCCTTGAAGAAGTTTCCCTCGCTCAACAGTTCGCTCGACGAGGCCCGGCAGGAGGTGGTGCAGAAAAACTATTACAACATCGGTATGGCGGTAGCCGCCGAAAATGGTCTGATTGTACCGGTGCTGCGCGAGGTAGACCGCAAGAGCATACTCGAGCTGGCCAACGAAATTAACTTGCTAGCCGACAAAGCCCGCAGCGGCAAGCTAAGCCCCGAAGAGATATCTGGCTCTACCTTCAGCGTGACCAATATCGGCAGTATTGGGGCCTTGTTCAGCTTCCCCATCATCAACGTGCCGGATGCGGCCATCCTGGGCATCCACTCTATCCACAAGCGCCCAGTGGTAGACCCCTCTGACCAGATTGTAGTGCGACAGATGATGTACCTTTCGCTCTCGTTCGACCACCGGCTGGTGGATGGCGCCGAGGCGGCCAGGTTCTGCAAGGAAGTGATCCGGCTCTTAGAAAGGCCCGAGCGGCTCTTTCTGGAAGTTTTATAGTTTTTCACCAGGCAGATTTTGTTTTTCACGCTATCACTCACTAGAATGGACTAACTATGCCAACAAACTACGACCTGATCGTGATCGGAACCGGCCCTGGCGGCTACCACGCCGCCATCCGGGCAGCGCAACTGGGCAAAAAAGTGCTGGCGGTGGAGGCCGAGCGGGTGGGGGGGGTCTGCTTGAATGTGGGCTGTATTCCTACCAAGGCCCTGCTCCATGCCGCCGAGGAGCTGGAGGGCGCCAAACAGGGAGGCGCCTTTGGTCTGGAGGTGAAGGAGGCCAGCCTGGACTTGAAAAAACTGGCAGGCTGGCGTGAGGGCATTGTCAAGAAACTTACCGGAGGGGTCTCGCAGCTCTTCAAAGGCAACAAGGTCGAGCTGAAGACCGGCTTCGCCAAATTCGTGGACAAAAACACCATCGAGGTCGCGGGTGAGCGCATCCAGGGCAAAGCTTTCATTGTGGCCACTGGCTCCGAGCCAAACCCCTTACCCGGCTTCGAGGTTGATCAGAAAGAGATCCTGGATTCTACCGGGGCGCTGCGGGTAGAGGATGGGTTTCCCCGACGGTTATTGTGTATTGGGGGGGGTGCGATTGGCCTCGAGTTCGCCCAGATTTATAAGCGCATGGGCGCCCAGGTCACCCTTGTTGAGTTTATGGGGCAAATTCTGCCTGCTGCCGACCCCGAGACTGCTAACCTGCTGGCCAAAATCCTGACTAAACAAGGCCTGGTAATCCGCACCAACACCAAAGCTCAGAAGGTAGAGAAGAAAAAGGACGGCCTGGTGGTCACCCTGGAAGACCTCAAGACCGCCAAACAAGAGACCCTGGTGGTAGACAAGATTCTGGTTGCCACCGGGCGGCGGCCAAGGGGCAAGGGGCTGGGACTGGAAGCTATTGGGGTGAAGCTAGACGAACACGGCTACGTGCTCACTAACGAAAAAATGGAGACCAGCATACCTGGCATCTGGGCTATTGGGGATGTAACCCGCCCGCCATTGCTGGCCCACAAAGCCATGAAAGAGGGCCTGGTTGCAGCCGAAAACGCCGCCGGAGGCAATGCGGTAATGGACTACCACGTGCCCAACGTGGTCTATACCAGCCCAGAGTGGGCCGCAGTGGGTATGACCGAGGAAGAGGCCAGTAAAGCTGGCTACAAAGTGAAGGTAGGCAGGTTTCCCCTTTCGGCCTCGGGCCGGGCCATGACCCTGGGCTCCACCGATGGCCTAATCAAGCTTGTCGGTGACGGGGAGACCGACCTGCTGCTGGGTGCCCACATTGTGGGGCCAAGCGCCTCTGACCTGATCGCCGAGGTAGGGCTGGCCCTGGAGATGGGCGCCACCGTTACCGACCTGGGCCTGACGGTACACGCCCACCCCACTTTGTCCGAGGGCATCATGGAGGCTGCCGAGCACCTGCACAAGCAGGCTATTCACATCGCCAATCGCTGATAGCACATAGCTGATAGCACATAGCTGATAGCCTATAACCCATAGCCAATAGCTGATAGTCAATAGCTGATGGCTGTTGACCTGAGACTGATTTTTGACCCTCGACCTTAGGCCCTCGACTAACTCCTGACCTTCGACCTTCGACTTTAGACCTTCGACTAACTTCTGACCTGCGACTTGAGACCCGAGACCTGCGGCCAGGTCACGGTGCAGATGAGCAGACAGCGGGTTTTCTGGTATAACTTTTATGCATGCGGATTCGCGCTACCCTCAAAGCCCTGGCCGTCAGGCTCGACGGCAACGAAACCCCCGAGATGCTCCGCAAGGCGCTGATCGAGCTGCCAGATCTGCCCCTGGAGGTGGAGGTCGGCGGGGTGGTGACCCAGGGGGTGCTGGAGGCGTTGCTCGAGCTTGGTCGTGACCGGGGTTTGCAGCTTCGGCCCCAGCGCGGCAAAAAATACACCCCCTACACCGAGGTGATAGATCACACCCTGCGCTCTGGGACCAGGGTCGAGTCTCCCGGAACGGTGGTGGTGCTGGGAGACGTTAATGCCGGCGCCGAGGTAGTCGCCGCAGGCGACATCATTGTGGTGGGCAAGCTGCGCGGCCTGGCTCATGCCGGGGCTACTGGACAGGAAGAGGCTGCCATCTGGGCCATGAGCCTCGAGGCCAAGCAGATTCGCATCGCGGGCCAGGTAGCCCAGGCGCCCGATGGACAGAAGCATAGCCGCGGCCCCGAGCGCGCCAGAATAACCGACGGGCAGATTGTGCTGGAAGCCTGGGGTAAGCGGTAAATTGCAGCGGTCCTTGGGATTTTAATCTGCGCCCGGTTGAGTTGCGCAAGCCACGGTGGCCCTTCTGCCAGGATGTTGGGCTCAGGTTGTAGCACCCACACAGGTGGTGACCTGGTTGCCGCGACCAATACACTATGAAAGCACCTAAAACCTGATCCCCTCTGCTGGCTCGCCGTGGACGCGCAGTATTACGTCAATAACCCAGCCGGTTGCAGCGATATACAGCCAGACCGGCACCGCCCAGCGGGCCCAGGCTTTGTGGATGGCAAAACGCTTTTTGAATGCGTTGTACAGTAACCACAAGACCATCGGTCCATGTAGAGCAGCCAGCACAATATGGCTGATCAAGAGGGCAAAGTAGGCCATGCGCCACTCCTCGGGGCCTGCATAGCGGGTGGTTCCAAAAAGGCCCCACTTGAGCAGGTAGAAGACCAGAAAAAGCGCTGCTAAAGCCGTAGCAACCAGCATGGCTCGAGGGTGCCAGACCCGGTCGCCCCGCTTGATAAAAACTACCCCTACAATGACCGCCACGGCCGAAAGCGCAATTAGAATTGCGGCTATGTCACCCAAAACCTGACCCATTCTTGCTCTTCCTCCTGGCTAGCTGCTTCACCTTCGTGCAGCCATTCGACAATACCCGATTCGTAGCCAAACAACCTAGACCTGCGCTTTGTGGTTGAACTCCTCGGCAAGCCTTTCTGCCAGACGGCGCACCCGCTCTTCCCTCGAGGTGCGGGCATAGCTGTATCCCAGCATGTAGGCCCGCTCGGCATCGTGGCGCTTACCCAGGTGTCGCTGCATCTGGGCCAGCCGCAAAAAGGCCAGGGCCAGCATGCCATCACGTTCCTTGCTGGGTCGAACGGCCTCGAGCAGAGCCACCGCTTCTTTCAGCAAGCCGGTGGCCTGCTCGGCTGAAAGTTCGCGGGCATCCCGAATAAGAATTGCAGCCTGGTCGAGTAAGCGTTGCACAGCTAAGAGTATATGGGGCAGCCAACGTCGAGGGTAGAGTCCGAGGTCGCAGGTCTATAGTCCATGGTCTATGGTCGATTGTCTATGGTCTATCGAGTATTGACTATCGACTATCGACCATGGACACTTACGCCATGACGCCTTACGAAGCATTCCAGCTTCTAGAGCTACGCGTCGGGCGGATTCAAAGGGCCGAACCTTTCGAAAAGGCCCGCAAGCCCTCGTACAAACTATGGGTAGACCTGGGAGAGCTTGGAACAAAGCAAAGCAGCGCCCAGCTAACCGAGCTCTACACTCCCGAGGCCCTGGTGGGGCGTCTGGTGATCTGTGCTACCAACCTGGGCGTGCGTACCATTGCCGGCTTCAAATCCGAGGTGCTGGTGCTGGGCCTGCCCGACCAGCATGGCCGGGTGGTACTGCTGTCGGTGGAGCGCGAAGTACCACTGGGGGGACGGGTCTACTGACGGCATTTCCCACAACAAGGCGTTTGTCCAGAGGCGACGCTGTTGGCTGGGCAGCTCAAAGACTCCAGCGAAAGATTGGGGCCAGCTCGGTAGGTGGTCGGTCGAAGCGTACGCGATAAGATAGCAGGCGGAGGATATCAAGTTTATGCCAATGCGTTATCGCAAGCTGGGCCAGTGGGGTCTGAAGGTTTCGGAGATATCGCTGGGGGCCTGGGTCACCTATGGCGATTCGGTAGGCGATCTGGCAAAGATCAAGCAAATCACCCGCATCGCCTACGAGGGCGGGGTAAATTTTTTCGACAACGCCGATGTGTACGCCAAGGGACTGGCCGAAGAGCTGATGAGCAAAGCGCTCCTGGATCAGTTCCCTCGCCACGAGCTGGTCCTGTCGAGCAAGGTCTTCTGGCCTACCGGCAACGACGCCAATGGGCGCGGTCTTTCACGCAAACACATCTGGGAGAGCATTGATCGAAGCCTGAAGCGCATGGGCACTGAGTATCTCGATCTCTACTTCTGCCACCGTTGGGACCCCGAAGTGCCCATGGAAGAGATCGTCAGCAGCATGAGCAGTCTGGTAGACCGGGGAAAGGTGCTTTACTGGGGGAGTTCGGAGTGGCCGGCGGCTCGGATTGCCGAGGCGGTGAACTTTGCCCGGGCCAACGGACTACACCCCCCGGTGGTCGAGCAGCCGCAGTACTCAATGCTGTATCGGGAGCGCGTAGAACAGGAAATACTGCCCGAAACCGAACGGTTTGGGCTGGGTATGGTGGTCTGGAGCCCGCTGGCCATGGGTATGCTGACCGGGCGCTACGACAAGGGTATACCTAAGGATAGCCGCTTTGAACGGTATCCTCAGTTTGGCGAGCGTATGCTGACCGAAGAAAATGTCAAGCGGGTCAAAGCCTTGAAGCGGGTCGCCAGCGAACTGGGCCTGAGCCGTACCCAGCTAGCCCTGGCCTGGGTCTTGCGACAAAAAGGCGTGAGCAGCGCCATCACCGGCGCCACCCGACCCGAACAGCTTGAAGAAAGCCTGGGTGCTGCCGGCCTGGATCTGCCCCAGGAGGCACTCGCGCAAATTGACAAGATTCTGGGTAAAGCCTAAATAACATGGCCACAGGCTGAGGGCTAAGCGCTGCATCATCAACACCAATCTCCCCGTGTTCTTACTGAAGGGCCGGGGTGGAAGGCCATCGGCAACATAGGCCATCTGTCCCTCAGGCTAGAGTGCTACCCTTTAGGACACAGGAGGAAGAGTATGAGCAAGGTCTACAAAAAAGTAGAGCTGGTAGGCAGCAGTGCAGAGGGCATTGAAGATGCCATCAAAGTCGCCCTGGCGCGAGCCGACAAAACCCTGCGTAATCTGGACTGGTTCGAGGTCAAAGAGATCCGCGGTAGCCTGAGTGATGGTAAGGTTAGCAGCTATCAGGTTACCTTGCTGGTAGGGTTCCGGCTGGACGACCAGGACCTGGACTAGCTAAGTGCCCTCACCAGGCCAGGGCCAGGCCGTCGGCGCGGGGTTCGCTGGCGGCCAGAAACGCGTCCTTTGATCTCAGGATGATCTGGCCCCGGCCAAAAGCAGCCCATTCGGGCTGCAGGCTGACCTCGTGGCCGCGCTCTTTGAGGCCGTATACCAGGTGTGACGGAAAGCTGGGCTCGAGGTCAATCTGCCGCCCCTGCCTCCACTGCCAGCGCGGTGCGTCCAGGGCTGCCTGGGGGTTCATGCCATAGTCTTCCAGGTTTACTACCACCTGCAGATGACCCTGGGGCTGCATATGACCGCCCATCACCCCAAACGGCCCCAGTGGCCTGCCCTGGCGGGTAAGAAAGCCTGGGATGATGGTGTGAAATGGTCTCTTGGCCGGGGCATACTGGTTGGGATGGCCCTCATCCAGCACAAAACCAGCCCCACGATTTTGCAAAGAGATACCGGTCCCAGCGACCAGAATGCCCGCTCCAAAACCCATGTAGTTAGACTGGATCAGGGAAACCTGTAACTCGCCGTCGGCCGCGCACAGGTAGACCGTGCCGCCTCTGGGAGTGCCGGCCTGGGCTGGCAGGGCGCGCTCCCCAATCAGCGTGCGGCGCTGGGCCAGGTAGCTGGGGTCGAGCAGCTCGGGGGCCGAAACGGTCATGAAGCGCGGGTCTCCCAGGTATCGTTGCACATCGGCAAAGGCCAGTTTGATGGCCTCGAGCTGCAGGTGCACAGCCTCAACCGAATCGCGTGGGTAGCGGCCCAGCTCGAAACCCTCCAGAATGCCCAGGGCCATCAGGGCCGTCATTCCCTGAGTGGGCGGGGGCATCTGGTGAACCTCGAGCCCCCGGTAGGGCAGCGAGATGGGCTCCACCCACTCAGATCGGTGCGCGGACAGGTCGGCGCGGGTCAGGTAGCCTCCGGTAGACGCAGCGAACTCGGCAATCTGGTCTGCCAGCCGGCCCCGGTAAAAACTTTCTGCGCCGGAGCGGGCAATCTCACGCAAAGTCTGGGCGTGGGGAGGGCTCTGCCAGACCTCGCCGGGCCTGGGAGCCCTGCCACCAGGCAGGAAGACTTCCTTGAAGGGTTGGAAACAGCTCTCGCTCAGCGGGCCAAAGATAGCCTCGGCACGAGCCCAGTTACGCCCGGTTTCGGGGGTTAGGGCAAAGCCCTCCTGGGCATAGCGAATGGCGGGTTCGAAGAGCTGCTCGAAGGGCAGTCTGCCAAACCTCTGGTGCAGTGCCCACCAGGCCGACGGCGCGCCTGGTACCGTGACCGGAAGCCAGCCCCGGGTGGGTACCTGTCCACTACCGGCGAAAGTCTGCCTGTCCAGCCCAGCGGGGCTCTTGCCGCTAGCGTCCAGGCCGTGGAGTCTCTGGCCGTCATGCACCAGGGCAAAAGCATCCGACCCAATGCCGTTGGAGGTGGGCTCGAGTACGCTCAGAGCAGCCGCCATGGCTACCGCGGCATCCACCGCATTACCCCTCGCCAGCAGCATCTCCATCCCTGCCAGGGCCGCCTGGGGCTGGCTGGTAGCCACCGCGCCACGCTTGCCCAGCACCAGGTTTCGCCGAGAGGGGTAGGGGTACAGGTTGAGGTCCATGACCTAAATATAAATGCCGATAGCTTATAGCCCATAGCTGATAGCTTTTGACTTGAGACCTGCGACCTGAGACATCTAATGAGTCGATAGTCAATGGTCGATAGCCTATGGTCAATGGCTGATAGCCAATAGCTGATAGCTTTTGACCTGCGACCTGAGACCTGCAACCTTCGACTTTAGTCCTTCGACCCTCGACCCTCGACCCTAGACCTTCGACCTTCTACTCTGGCTCATCCCAGCGCATGGGCCGAATCTGAACGCACCTGCCGCCCCGCAACACCAGCTCGGTAGCGCAAAGCATAGCTCTGCCCGGGGCTGCCCTGAAAGGGGTAGGCCGCTGGGTTGTGAAGCGTCCCAGAAAACTTTCAATTTCCCCTCCGATAATCGAGTGGCTGGGGCCGGTCATACCCACGTCGCACTGGAAGGCAGTGCCATTGGCCAGAAAGCCGGCATCGGCGGTCTGGACATGGGTATGGGTGCCCAGCAAGGCGGCAACCTTGCCTCCCAGGTAGTAGCCCAGGGCATACTTCTCGCTGGTGGCCTCGGCGTGAACCTCGAGCAGGGCATAATCGTGATCCACCTCGGCCAGCAGCGCCTCGGCAGTACGAAAGGGGTCATACAGGTTGAGCCCCATGTTTACCTGCCCCATCACCTGGATCACCAGCAGCCGCTCGCCAGCGGCTTCCAGTAGCCAGTGCCCCTTGCCCGGGGTACCGGGGGGGTAGTTGAGGGGGCGGATGATGGGTTCGGTCTGAAGCAGTTCGTAGACATCTTTGTGGTCCCAGGCGTGGTTGCCCAGGGTAATGAGGTCTGCTCCAGCATCGCGCAGTTTTTTGTAGGCAGGTTTAGACAGCCCTTTGCCATTGTGGGCGTTCTCACCATTGACAATGATCAGGTTGTACTGAGGCCGCAGATCGGGCAGGTGCATCGCCGCCACCCGCAAACCAGGGTCACCAAAGACATCGCCCACAAAAAGTACCCGCATCTACCTAGCTTATTCCTCTGCGGGTGGGTTTCTGGTGCATAAGCCCGTTAATCAGATTCACACCGAGGGGGTGCGCGTAGCGCATACTCGCTATGCGAGTAACCTGGTCACGCCGGGACAGATTGATCATCCGCATCCCCGGCAACCTCATCATTTGGTCCATAGATTAATCTTTCGCATCCCTTCGACTGCCCCTTCGGCAGGCTCAGGGCAGGCTCCTTCGACGGGCTCAGGGCAAGGCTCAGGGCAAGCCTCGGCCACTCAGTTACCCAGTGCATACAGAGTTTTTAGCTCGGCACGAAGCTGCTCGAGGCTCTCAGCAGGTAGGCGGCAGGCCCCTTGCTGGCACAAATAGGCCAGACCAGGCCGGCGGTTTTGCAGTACAGGCAGCGTATCCGGTGGGCCCCAGGCCAGGGTGGTCAGCGGCAAGAGCCAGGCCCGAATAGGGTAAAAGGTCTCCGCTGGCGTCATTACCGCCAGCTCGGTTCCCCTGACGCCAACCAGATGGGCATAGAGCAGGGCCCCAAAGCCAAAAGCCCTGCGGCTCAAGCTCTGGGCGTAACACTCCACCGCCGACACCGCCGCCTGGTGCCAGTCTGGGCGCTCGTACAAAGCCGCCAGCCGGAACAAGAGCTCGGCCGCCGAGGCGCTGCCCGAGGGATATGGCCCATCGTGGGCATCCCTGGCTTTGAGCGGCAGAGTATCGTCCAGCGAGTCGCGGAAGCTGCCGTCTGGCTCTTTAAACCGGGCCAGAATGGCCTCGGCAAGCTGCCGGGCAGCGCTAAGCCAGTCCATCTCTCCGGTGGCCTGGTACAGCGCCAGCAGGCCCAGCCCGTAGCTGGCCTGGTCGCTCAGATAGGCCTGGGGCTTGAGCTGGCCTTTGCGCCAGGAATGCCTAAGGAGCCCCTCCTGGTGCATCTCCTTCAGCACAAAAGCTGCGTTTCTGCGTGCGGCCTCGAGGTATCGGGCCTCCTCTAACAGGCGCCCAGCCTCGGCAAAGGCCCGTAGCATCAGGCCATTCCAGTCGGCCAGAACCTTGTCGTCGGTAAGTGGCCAGACCCGCTTCTTGCGCATCTCGTACAAGCGCTCGCGAACACTGCTCACCCAGTTCTCGTAGGCTTCTTTCCCCATGCCCAGGCTCTGCATCATGGCCTGATCGGGAAAGCGGCGCTCTAGCACATTGCTGTGCTCCCAGTTCCCGGCCTGCGTGACCCCAAAGAGCTTTATCGCCGCGTCGGCCTCCGCGTCCAGGGCCTGGCGGATCTCGGACTCCTGCCAGACGTAGAACTTCCCCTCTACACCCTCTGAATCGGCATCCTGCGCCGACCAGAACTCGCCCTCTGGACCGGTCATCTCGCGCAACACATAGTCCAGCGTCTCCATGGCAACCCGCCGGTATCTGCCGGCTAGCTCGTTCAGCGGGCGCGCATGGTTAAAAGTTGCTGTAAGCGTAAGTTCACTACCTCGGGCATGCACACTGGCCGCGGCATAGACTAAGGCCAACTGGGCATTGTCGTAGAGCATCTTTTCGAAGTGTGGCACCCGCCAGATGCTGTCCACGGCGTAGCGGTGAAACCCGCCCCCCACCTGGTCGTAGATGCCGCCCTCGGCCATCCGGTCGAGGGTGAGTTGCAGGTGCTTCCAGGCGGCCTCGTTCCCCAACCAGGCCAGTGAGAGCAAATAGAGCAGTGCCGGCGAGTGAGGAAACTTGGGAGCAGTGCCAAAGCCGCCGTTGGTCTGGTCAAATGACCTGGATAGTTCGGCCAGGGCAGTCTCGTGTAGATTGACGGGCAGAGAACCCCTTTGAGGCTGTAGCTGGCTATTCAAGTGGTTGGTGAGCTGCTCGGCATTCTCCCAAACCTCTTTTTGCTGCTGCTGCCAGGCATGGTTTATCCCGGCCAGCACCCGGCGGAAGCTGGGCAAGCCCTGGCGATCTTCGGGCGGCCAGTAGGTTCCGCCATAAAAGGGACGCAGGTCGGGCAGCAAAAACATGTTCATGGGCCAGCCGCCGGCGCCGGTCATGGCCTGCAGGGCCGACATGTAGATCTGGTCCACGTCGGGCAGTTCCTCGCGGTCTACCTTGATGGGCACAAACTGGGTATTCAAAATCCGGGCCACCTCCGGGTCTTCAAAACTCTCGCGCTCCATCACGTGGCACCAGTGGCAGGTGGCATACCCTACCGACAGAAAAATGGGCTTGTTCTCGGCCCTGGCTTTGGCAAAGGCTTCCTCGCCCCAGGGGTACCAGTCCACCGGGTTATGGGCGTGTTGCAACAAATAAGGGCTGGTCTCGTTGGCTAAACGGTTTGCCACCCTCCTAGCCTAGCCACCTGGCCCTAAAGCAAAAGTAGCTTGAACCTCCTGCAACTCACCCTGGTCGCAGGTCAGAAGTTAGTCGAAGGTCACAAGTCGCAAGTCGCAGGTCGAGGGCCAAAAACTATCAGCTATCAGCCATTGACCATAGGCTATCGACCATTGACTATCGACTCATTAGATGCCTCAGGTCTCAAGTCAAAAACGATCAGCTATTGGCTATGGGCTATAGACTATCGGCTATTAGCTGTGGGCTCATGGCTTTTGCTAAACTAAAATGTTGTGAGTGATAGCCTTACCCGCACCCAGCCCCGATCAGCAACCCGCACCCCGGCCATGTACCGGGTGCTGTTGCTCAATGACGACTACACCCCCATGGACTTTGTGGTGGAAGTCTTGATGCGGTATTTCAAGAAAAGCGAGCTCGAGGCCACGCAGGTTATGCTGCAGGTACACCGTGCAGGGGTAGGTGTAGCAGGGGTTTATCCCTTTGAGATTGCCGAGACCAAGGTCAACCAGGTAATGGATGCAGCGAGCGCCGAGGGCCACCCCCTGCAGTGTATTATGGAACCAGAGTAAACCGGTCAGTCGCCCCGGGCCGCTATGACCTTGAACCGGCAGTATTCGAGTTGCTGAGGGTACAGATTCCCCTGTTTTGCTAGTGTAGTCTGGAGATATGCTCCTGGCGCCACATCAGAACCGATGGTATCGGCTGGCCCTCTGGTTAGCGGTTCTGACTGTTGTCTACAACCTGTTCGAGTGGCTGGTCGCGGTCTGGTTCGGCATTACCGGTGAATCGCTGGCGCTTTTTGGGTTTGGCCAGGTTAGCTTCATTGAGATGATCTCAGGACTGGGCATTCTGGCCATGGTGCTGCGCATCTGGCGCCACCCGGGAGCCCCTAAGGGGCGCTTCGAAAAGACCGCCCTGCAGATCACCGGAACAGGCTTCTATGGCCTAATGGTGATTCTGGTGGGCATGGCTGTCCACAACCTAGCCACCGGGCACAAACCCGAGACTACCGTGGCCGGGGTGATCATCGCCCTTGTCTCCATATCGTTTATGTGGACGCTGATTCATTACAAAACCCGAACAGGGCGGGCCCTGGGTTCAGAAGCCATCCTGGCCGATGCCAGGTGTGCGCGGGTCTGCTTGTACATGTCGGGGGTGCTGCTGGCTTCAAGCCTGATCTATGCCGTGAGCGGCATCTGGTTCGTGGACAGCCTGGGGGCGCTGGGGCTGGCCTATCTTTCCTTCAGCGAGGGCCGCGAGGCCTTTGCCAAGGCCAACGGGGCCACTTGTGACTGCCAGGCGTCGGGGTAAACAGCCCTGCCTGCTACCTGCTGCACTGCACACTCTGTACCAGCCAGCCTGCTAGACTCGAGCCAGTAGGTATGGAAACCCCCCTGACCCCCACCCTGGAACAGTCCATCCGCCGCGCGCTGGAATTCGCCCTAAAGCGGCGGCACGAGTATGTTGGCCTGGAGCATCTGCTAATGGCCCTGCTGGATGATCCCGATGCGGCTCGAGTGCTCAAGAGCTGCGGCGCAGACCTGCAGGCACTGCGCCTGGTGTTGCAGGAGTCGCTACGGCAGCTCGAGGCCCGAGCAGCAGGAGAACCACACCCCACCTCGAGCTTTACCCGGGTGATCCAGCGGGCGGTCTACCAGATGCGCTCGGCAGGCCGCGATCAGGCCAATGGCGCCAACGTGCTGGTCTCGATCATGGACGAGCGGCAGACCGCCGCGTGTGCTCTTCTGGAAAGCTTCGGTATCAGTCGCGCCGCACTTACCGCTGCTATCTCGAGGGGCGTGCTCCCCAAGGGCACAAGCCAGCCCAGCCAGCCGGCCCCGGCGGGTGAAGACAGCGCAGACGTGGCGCAGAACCCGCTCGAAGCATACTGCACCAGCCTTACCGCCCGCGCCCAGAAAGGTGAACTCGACCCCCTGATCGGGCGTGAGGCCGAGCTGGAGCGCATCCTGACCATCCTTTCTCGTCGGCAGAAGAACAACCCCTTGCTGGTTGGCGACCCCGGGGTGGGAAAGACTGCGCTGGTAGAGGGGCTGGCACAGCGCATCGTAGAGCACGGACGCAGCGGGGCTGGGGAGTACGGGAGCAAAAGCAAAGCCTCCGGCGCTCCCCTACCCGAACGCCTGCAGGGCGCAGAGGTCTTCGCGCTGGACATGGGCAGCCTGCTGGCCGGCACACGCTACAGGGGCGACTTTGAGGAGCGGGTCAAGGCGGTGATGAAGGCACTCGAGGCCCACCCCAACGCAATTCTGTTTATTGACGAGATACATACCATCGTGGGCGCGGGCTCTACCACGGGGTCAACCGTTGACGCCAGCAACCTGCTAAAGCCCGCCCTGACCGGCAAACTCCGGTGTATCGGCGCCACCACTTTTTCTGAATTCAAACACTTCGAAAAAGACCGGGCCATTGCGCGGCGCTTCCAGAAAATTGACATCACCGAGCCCTCCCACGCCGACGCGGTGAAGATTTTGGAAGGGCTGAAATCGCGGCTGGAAGCCCATCACCGGCTCTCCTACACCCGGCAAGCCCTGGAACGCTCGGTCGAGCTGGCCGCTCGCCACCTTTCCGAGCGTCGGCTGCCCGACTCGGCTTTAGACCTGCTGGATGAGGCCGGGGCCAGCCAGGCCCTAGAGCCCCCCAGCCGGCGTAAGGGCCGCATCGGGGTGGCCGAGGTCGAGGCCACCGTAGCCCGCATGGCCCGTATTCCGGCCAAAAACCTCAGCCGCGACGACGAGGCAGTGCTGGTCAACTTGGAGCGCGAGATCAAAGAAGCGGTCTTTGGGCAGGCCAGGGCCATTGAGGAAGTAACCAGCGCCATCAAGCTCTCGAGGGCCGGGCTGCGTGACCCGCAAAAACCCATAGGGTCGTACCTGTTTGCCGGCCCCACCGGGGTGGGAAAGACCGAGCTGGCCCGCCAGCTGGCTGCCTCGCTGGGGGTTCCATTGTTGCGCTTCGACATGTCGGAATACATGGAAAAACACTCAGTCTCGCGCCTGATCGGGGCTCCCCCGGGGTACGTAGGTTTTGACCAGGGCGGCCTGCTGACCGATGCCGTGCTGCAAAACCCCCACTGTGTGCTCCTGCTCGACGAGATCGAGAAAGCCCACCCCGACCTGTATGCCATTCTGTTGCAGGTTATGGACTATGGCAAGCTCACCGACCACAACGGCAAAACCGTAGACTTCCGCAGCACCGTCCTGATCATGACTACCAACGCCGGGGCTGCCGAGGCCAGCGAGCTGCGGGTAGGATTCCTGGGGGGCACCCGAGAAGAGGCCAGCGACGAAGCCCTCAAGCGCCTTTTTACCCCCGAGTTTCGCAACCGGCTCGACGCCATTGTGCGCTTTGACCCCCTCTCCCCTGGTGTAATGCAGCAGATCGTGGGCAAGTTCTTGCGGCAGCTAAAGGCCCAGCTCAAAGAGCGCAAGGTTGATCTGGAGGTCAGCTCCGAAGCCCTGGACTGGCTGGCCGAAAAAGGCTACGACCGGCTGATGGGCGCCCGGCCGCTGGCCCGCCTGATCCAGGAGCGCATCAAAAAACCCCTGGCCGACTTGCTCTTGTTTGGCTCATTGAAAAACGGGGGGTGCCTGCACATTCTGCGCCAGGGCGACGAGATTAAGCTGATAGCTAATAGCCGATAGCCCATAGCTGATAGCTTTTGACTTGTGACCTGCGACTTGCGACCTGAGACATTAATGAGTCGATAGTCAATGGTCGATAGCCTATGGTCAATGGCTGATAGCTGATAGCCGATAGCTGATAGCATTTGACCCGCGACTAAAAAGGCCCAAAGTCGAGAGTCCGAAGTCAAGAGACCTTCGACCTTCGACTTTAGACCTTCGACTAACGTCTGACCTGCGACCCTCGAGCAATTTCTAATCTTCGACCTGCGACTTGCGACCTGAGACCTGCGACATTCTATGTGCTTCAGGCTTATAGCGCAGGGCCATCCAGTTAACCATTCTTGGGCTAAACTTAGTACCGTGGACACAGTTCAATATCTCGACGACGGCGGTAGGCCGCTAAAGGATCTGCTCCTAAGCAGTACAGAATTGCTTCAGGGCTACCAGGCCCTGCGCCGGGCCAGGCACTTTGATGAGCGGGCCCTGGTGTTGCAGCGCCAGGGACGGCTGGGGGTCTACCCGCCCTTTCGTGGACAGGAAGCCGCCCAGGTTGGAGTGGCTTTATGTCTTGAGCCTCACAAGGACTGGCTGTGCCCCAGCTACCGCGAGACTGCCGCAGCCCTAACCTTTGGGATGCCCATCTCGAGGCTCATTCTGAGCTGGCGGGCCGACCCCGCAGGCTGGCAGATTCCCCAGGGTGTAAACATGGTTCAGTTTTACATTCCCATCGCCACCCAAATTCCCCAGGCGGCAGGGCTGGCTCATGCCCAGACCCTCGCGGGTAGTGACGCGGTAGTAGCGGCTTTTATCGGCGATGGCGGCACTTCCGAAGGTGATTTTCACGAGGGTCTCAATTTCGCAGCGGTCTTTGGCGCGCCCCTACTGGTCGTAGTGCAGAACAACGGCTGGGCTATCAGCGTACCCACCCAAAAGCAGATGAAAATAGACCGTATCGCCCTTAAGGCCCAGGGCTACGGAATTACCGGGGTGGCCGTGGATGGCAATGACCTGGTAGCGGTGTGGAGCACCGCCAGGGAGGCGGTCGAACGGGCCAGAAAAGGCCAGGGCCCTACCCTGATTGAGGCCATCACCTACCGGGTAGCGCCGCATACCTCCTCCGACGACCCCGGCCGCTACCGCACCGAGGATGAAACCGAGCGCTGGCTCCGGCGAGACCCAGTACTGCGGATGAAAGCCTGTCTGCTGCACCTGGGCCTGTGGGACCAGGCCCAGGAAGCCGAGCTTGACCAGGAGCTCGAGCGCGAATTCCTGGCCGCGCTAGAGGAGGCCGACCAGGCCCCCGAGCCAAAGCCCTGGGAGATCGTGGAGCAGGTATACGCCGAGATGCAGCCGGACCAGCAGGCCGCCTGGAACTACCTGCGGGGTGAGCCATGAGGCTGGCTGGTAAACTCGGAGGTCGCACGACTTGCACTGAGTATGCGACCCTGGGCAGTCTATCAAACCCATGTCTGCCATCAGCCGACAGAGTTACCGGAGGCACAGCATGATTGCGGAGCGTGAAACACGGGTGCTGAACAACGTACAGGCCATAAACGAAGCCCTGGATCTGGCCCTGTCTCAGGACGAGCGAGTAGTGCTCTTCGGGGAGGATGTAGGCACCATGGGCGGGGTTTTCCGCGCTTCCGACGGCCTGTTGCAAAAGTACGGCGAGAAGCGGGTCTTCGACACACCCCTGGCCGAGTCGGGCATAGTGGGCTTTGGCATCGGCATGGCCATGACCGGTCTGCGTCCGGTAGCCGAGATACAGTTCGCGGGGTTCTTGTACCCGGCGCTGGATCAGATCATGTCGCACCTGGGCCGTATGCGCCACCGCACCCGGGGGCGTTTCACCATCCCCATGGTCATCCGTGCCCCTTATGGCGGAGGGGTCAAGACCCCCGAGCAGCACGCCGACAGCCCCGAGGCCATCCTCTGCCACACACCGGGGGTAAAGGTGGTAATTCCCTCCTCGCCGGAGCGGGCCAAGGGGCTTTTGCTGGCGGCCATCGAAGACCCCGACCCGGTATTCTTTCTGGAGGCCATAAAACTCTACCGCGGGGTCCGGGCCCAGGTGCCAGAAGGCTACTACACCCTGCCTATCGGCAAGGCCCGGGTGCTACGTGAGGGGGACGCGGCCAGCCTGATCTGCTACGGCGGGATGGTGGAGGTCTGCCAGAAAGCCGCCGAGGTTGCAGCAAAAGAGGGTGTCGAGCTGGAAATTGTGGACCTCGAGACCCTGGTTCCACTGGATGCCCCAACCATCCTGGACTCGGTTCGCAAAACAGGCCGAGCGGTGTTGGTTTACGAGGCCATGCGTACCGCTGGCTTTGGCGCAGAGATAGCGGCCCGCATCGCCGAGGAAGCCCTGGACTACCTGCAAGCCCCCATCCTGCGGGTCGCGGGCTGGGATGCGCCCTACCCACCGTTTAGTGCCGTAGAACACTTTTACCGCCCCGATGCCAGACGTGTCCTGGATGCGGTTCGTAAAGTTTTGACCCACTGAAGGTCGAGGGTCAAAAGTCAGTCGCAGGTCTCGGGTCTCAGGTCGCAGGCCTAAAGTCGAAGGTCGAAGGTCTTTTGACTTTGGACTTTCGACTTTCGACCTTTTTAGTCGCAAGTCAAAAGCTATCAGCTATTGGCTATCAGCCATTGACCATAGGCTATCGACCATCGACTATCGACTCATTGGATGTCGCAGGTCACAAGTCCCAGGCCTAAAGTCGAGGGTCGAAGCAACTGTTCAACAGGCTGCACCGCCCCATCAAGCTCGGCCCGAGTAGAAGTGCCCCCTAGGGGTCCTGGAACTCCCCTCTAACCCCTTCCAGCACCACCACATCGCCTGTATTGAGGTTGTAGAGCAGGCGGGTTCCTTCCACAAAACCATCCTGGTTCTGGCTACGCACCGGTCTGTCTCTCGAGCCAAAAAGGTAAGCTACGCGGTCTTTCTCGCGAACCACCGCGCTAGCCGCAGTAGAGATGCGGCCATCCTGCAACAGCCTAACCTCGCCAAACAGACGGAGAATTTCGTCGTCAACGTTATAGATCATGCTCTGGGCGCTGCCCTGAAGGGGTTTGTCGCCAGAGCGCTCGAGTTCAATTGGCCCCGACAACCGCGCATCTCCACTCTCGTTGTCGTAGTCGAGGCGGCTGCCCCAGACCCGGCTCTGGCCTTGCTGCAATTCCACTGCTCTGGGCGCAGGCTTCAACTCTATTTCCAGGCGATCCTCTTCCTCTAAGTACCGGGCGGTACCTCCGGTCATGAAGACAAAATCGTTCACTTCGCGGATCTGCTCCACCCGGGCGATGGCCCCAAAGGCCCTGGCATCGTCGCCAAAGGTAATCTGGACGCGAAAGGGAGGCGGGTCGGCAAAAAGCGACCGGGTTAGGGAGGGGCCCTCGGCCCTACCCCCAATCTGTACGTCGAAGGCCAGCAGCGAGCCATCCATCTGTTCGGCCACCTCCAGTCGCACCTGTTGCCCTACACTCAGATCGGCAAACTCTACGGCCCTTCCTTCATGCCAGAAACGGGTCAGGTTATCGGTCGTGAACTCCTGGTCACCTATGCTAAGGCTTTTCTTCTCGGGGTTCAGGGCGGTGATAACTCCCCCGTGCAAATCCCGCAATTCGATGATGGCCGGGGGGTTATCTGGCCCGGTCTTGACTACTACAATCCTCTTGCCGCGCCGCTCGATCTCGGCGGTAGTCTGAAAAGAAGGCTCCGGCTCTTGCTGGGCCAGCCCCACCAGCAACAACAGCGCCAATACCAGCCAGAACCAACGCATGGGTTTTATTATTCACTCAACTTGCGGAAATCGTTCACCGGCAGACGGGGCGCCTGGGCCAGAACCCGCACCTGCGAACGGTTCACGTTGTGCAGCAGCGAGTTACCCGAAAGGGTAGCCCGCTCCCTGGCATTAACGCTGCGGGCAGGTACGTTCTGGTTGCCCACCCGCCCGGCGACAATGACGGCCTCGCCGGTGTTGTCGTTATACATCAGACTGGCCCCGGTCGTGGTGATCTCGCCGTCCACCAGGGTCACGCCCCCCGTGGCAAGCAGGCGTCGTTCGTCGGTCAGGCTGCGGATTTCTCTGGCCCGGATCACCAGGTCTCCCCTACCCTCGCGTTTGCGCACCAGAACTACCTCCCGGTCGTCGTTAAAAACCGCCAGGCCGCGGTCTTCCTCGTAGTACACCCGGTCGGAGCGCCCTTCCTGGCGGCCACTCCTGAGGGTCACGCCGCCTTCACTGGTAGAGATATTGGTGTCTACCTCGAAAGTCATGCGCGGCGCCGTTACTTCTACCGGGTCGCTATCTCTGTCGCGGGGTTCTTGCCGCATGCGCGCGTTACCATCCAGGGAGCCGCGTCCGCTGGACTCGCGGTAGACCAGCCTGGGGCCGGTAGCCGTCATGCGGTCGCGCCTGACGGTCACGCCGCCCTCAAACGAGGCCACTCTTTCGCCCTCGGCCTCCTGCATGGTCTTGCCCGGAGGTGCTTCCAAAACCGCGCGGGTCGCATTGATTTCCAGATCTTTGACCCGGCCGATTACCCCGCCCGGCCTGGCCCCATCGTAAACCCAGGGGCCGTTTCGCAGATTGCCAGAACGCTGGCCGCCAGGCGCCTCGATGGTGATAATGCGCTGTTCCCTGCTCTGGGCCAGTACAACCAGCATCAACAGAAAAACGATAAAACCAATGCGTTTCACGAACTACCCCCTTCGATTGGGCAGGGTGGCTGCTCCCCACCGGAGATGAACCTTTCGATGGGATCACGCCAGCTGGGGTTCTCGATTCCAAAATCGCTTTTGAAGTCTCTGCCCCGCACTTCCAGGCTTGGGGCAGTGATCAAGACGCTCGGGGCGCGGAAGCCCTCTCGCTGGTCAATGGTGACCGGCGCCTCGCCTGGCCGTCCCAGGCTGACGGTGTAGCAACCCTTGAGTATTTCTACCCTGGCATAGGGCAGCCGCAGGTTATCCGCCCGGTCAATGACTACCTCCGGGGCCGAAAGCCGCATGTCGAGGCGGTTTTCCACAAACCGCTGCCCTGACTGCAGGCCAGTTACTCTGGCCTCGCGGGTGCCGGGGTCTTGCTCAACCTGGGCAGCGGCAAACTCCCACCGCGCCTGGGGGTCTTGCTCGGGGTAGAGGGTCAGGCGGACATTCTCGAGCCTCACCCCGCGGTCTGGGGTAGCAGGCGTGGGAACCGGGCGGCTCACCAAAAAAAGCGAGAGCACCCCAATAATGCCCAAGGTAACAAGCGCAGCAGGAACCACGGCTAGAGGGTAGAAGCAAGGTCGCTAAGAAGCGTGAATATAGGGCTAAAGGTCGTTAGCTCAGACTGGTCACACCACGTCTGGCCGCTGCTGGTCATCTTTAGCCAGGATACAGTCCTTGGTCGAAGGTCTTTTGACTTTGGACTTTCGACTTTCGACCTTTTTAGTCGCAGGTCGGAAGTTAGTCGGGGGTCGAGGGTCAGTCTAAGGTCGCAGGTCAAATAAAGGCTGAAGGCCTTCAGCCTTTAGCCTTTAGCTTTCGGCTTTTAGCTTTAGGCTTTAGGCTTTAGGCTTTAGGCTATTAGCTATGGGCTATCGGCTATCGGCATAGAATGTCGCAGGTCATAAATCGAATACTGAACACTCCGGCACATTTCACCGTCAAAAACTCAAAAGCCTGGGGTAGACAGGTCTGTAACATGGCATTTTGCTTTCGGTCATGCCGCCAGAAATGCCCAGAGCGGCAGCTCCGTTTGCTTTTGACCGGTTGTGTAGCCTGGGCTTTGCTAAAGCCCTACAGCAGGTCTCTGGTAGTGCCGCGAGCGCGGTAGTTAATCCAGCTCCTGCGCAGCCGCAGGGCTTTATTGAACACTCCATAGAGCGGCGAGAGAGCCACATCGTAAGCAGGAAAACGAACCCGACTGCCGCCAAAGCCTTCCTTAAAGGCATCAATTCCTGCGGCATGGCTGCCCTCGCTTTTACGCGGCACGCCCCATAGGTCGTAAATGCGGTAGCCGTTTTCAATACCCCAGTTGATGGCTCCCCAGTGCATCCCGCTGGGAGCCTTGGCACTGGAGTTTTCGCGGCTACTGCCACCGTATAGGTAGTCCACTTTACCGGCAAAAGCCACAAATAATCCCGCTGCCAGCGCCTTGCCGTCCAGGCGGGAAATGCAGATGAATGCCCGGCCTAGCGGCTGGTTCATCTGCTTGAGTACCGTCTGGTAGTAGGTTTTGGAGTGCTGCATCAACCGGGCCCGCCGGTTGGTTTCCTCGAATAGTTGCCAGAACTCCTCGAAGGCTTCGGGGCCTTCGATACTCGTAACCACGCGCCTCGCAGCCAGCCGGGTATTGCGACGGTGCATGTTGTTCATCGTGGCAAGCAAGCCGTCTGGCCCCAGGGTCAGGTCGAGCCAGATGGTGTACTCGGGCTGGATGGACTCCCCTACTGGCACCTGGGGAAACTCTGGCGCAGCCTGCTCAGCCGGCTGGCCGGTTTCGGGCTCGAGCCTCAAATACACCGCACCTCTGGCCACTGGTTTGAGGGTTTCGATAACCTCAGGCAGGTCCTGGAGGTTTCGCAGTGCCGGACCACGCGGTGAGTAGAGCATAGCGACTGGGCCAAAGAGCCGGCGACGAAACAGCTGTACCGCGGCAATCAACGCGTCGCGCTGGTAGAGCACCAGGCGCTCTGGCTGCCAGCCCGAGAGCCTTTTTACCTCACCCCAGCCCCACGACTGCAGGGCACTGCTAATGGGCAGCGACGAGACTATTTGATTCCAGATAGTCGCGTCGGTGATGGGTTCCACTCTGAGCACGATCTACCATTATGCCTCATCAACAGGCTCATAGATCATAGCGGATAGCTAAAAGCGGTTGTTGCTATCAGCCGTCAGCTATCGGCTATCAGCTTCTATTCAAACGGAAAAAACTTATACTTGGCTACGTTATGCGAATCGCCTTCCAGGGAACCGAGGGAGCCTATAGCGAGGAGGCTTCGCTCAGAGCCTTTCCTGGCGCACAGACCATCGGGCTGCCCACCTTTCACCAGGTTTTTTCGGCCGTTACCAGTAATGAGGTGGACCTCGGCGTAGTTCCGGTGGAAAACACCACCGCCGGGATCATCAACCAGACCTACGACCTGCTGCTAGAAACCGACCTGCATGTAGTGGGGGAACTGGTGCTAAAAGTCGAGCATTGCTTGCTGGCGCCGCCCGGAACACGCCTCGAGGATATCCGCAAGGTTAAGAGCCACCCGCAGGGGCTGGCCCAGTGCGACGGGTTTATTGCCCGGTACAGGCTCGAGGCCGAGCCCGTTTTCGACACTGCTGGCGCCGCCCGCGAACTGGCCGAGCACCCCCAGCCAGGACTGGCCGCCATTGCCAGCCGCCGCGCCGCCGAGCGCTATGGCCTGGCCATCCTGGCCGAGGCTATCCAGGACTTTGTCGGCAACTACACCCGCTTTTTTGTGCTTTCACGGGAGGACTTACCCCGAAGCGAAGGCCCATACAAAACCTCGGTGGTCTTCACCACCCGCCACCGACCCGGTGAGCTGCTGGCGGCGTTACAGGCCTTTGCAGATCAGGGAATTAATCTGACCAAGCTCGAGTCGCGTCCTCGCCGCGACCCCGACCGCCCCTTCTCCCCTATCTTTTATGCCGATTTCGAGGGCCACGCCGAAGACCCTGGCCCCTCCCAGGCCTTGCTCACATTGTTGCGCCGGGCTTCGTTTGTCAAGGTGTTGGGCTCTTATCCCGCGGTTACAAGCTGGGGCTTTGTCAGAGAGCCATAAAACCTGCCCTGTTCGGGTTATAGAGTTTGAATCCTAAAGTTTTTACTCTCACCAAGTCATATAGCTCCCCTCCCCTGCTCCCCGCGCATAGACAGTATTCATGCTATCTGGTGGAGTCATCATTGCTCAGAGGCAGCAGGCCGACCTAGGCATAGCGTGGGGTGACTAATTGAGCGAGGATGCGGATGATTAACCTATCCAGGAGAGGGTCGTCTCCAGGAGAGGGTCGTCAAGCCCACCGGCCACACCCCCCGTCGTTGCGAGGAGGCCCCTGGCCGACGAAGCAATTCAGGAGAGGGTCATAAAGTCCATCAGCCGCCGGAGTGATCTGGATTCCGACCCCTGCGACTAAGCCCGCAGGGCTTGCCCAGAGCCTGCCGAAGGGCTGCCGAAGGGCTGTCGGAGTAACACAACCCCTGCGGAACGATGCTTATCTGCAGGAACTTTGTATTAGAAGGAGATGTGAAGACACCAGCCCAGCTCTTGTCCCATGACTAAGGACAACGGCAGCGTTTTATATGTTCCTGGGCTGTCGCGCCTAGAGGCAAACCTAAGACGAGTGAGGGCTGGTCATCGGCATAAAGTCGGTACCAGCCCCCTGACACTCTAACTTTCCCGCGTCTTCACCATACAGAACAACCCGACAGCGAGGTTGCGCCGCTAGCGGAGACTCGCCCCGAACACTACCCTGCCCCAGGACGGGGCATTGAAGGGAAAGATACTCTGACCCCCAATGAACAACCCCGTGTTTTGGTCCAAAGCGAACTCGACACCGGCATTCAGGGTCAGGGCAAAGTCGGCCCTGGGTAGTTCCAGGCCCAGGCCGCCCCCAAAGTAGGGCTTGATACCGCGCAGATCGCGGTCAAACTGGCCCAGATCGGGTTTGAAGAGCACCTCGCCACCCAACAAAAACCGAGGGCCAACAAACCGAACGTCACCATAAATCAGGGCAACCAGACCGCGCTGAAGGCCGGCCTCAAGACCAACACCCAGGGTGGGCTCAGGCACCGAGATGCGAAGCTGAAAGGCTCTTTGGGCGAAACCGGTCGAAGCAAAAACCAGCAACAGCAGAATGACCACGATAGGTAGACGTTTCATGACTCACCTCAGATTTTGAGGTCTCAGACCTCACAGGGGATACCATAGCCCAGCCTGGGCTAAATGGCTAGTGGGTTTACTCTCACACGACGCTAAGGGCTTGCTATTACAGTGTGGCTCGTATGCGGCGTTTTTTGCTCCTTGCGGCCACTCTGGCAGCACTGCTGTTGAGCGGCCTGTTGGCTGCACAGGACAGACCCACCCCAGCCAGAGTGGGCTACCTCGACGCCCGCACGGTGGTTGAAGCGCACCCACAATTTGTACGGGTAAAGGAGTTGCAGGCTAAAGCCGAGGCCGAACTCGAGCCCCTGCGTGAGCAGATTCAATCTCTGGAAAGCAAAATTCGCTCCGGCAACGCAACCGCCCAGGAACAACAAAACTACCGCGTTTTGTTGCAGGGCTTCCAGGAAGCGAGCAGGAAGTGGTCTGATCAACACAGCACAGCCCTTCGACCCATCACCCAGGAGATTGACCGGCTTGTTGACAAATTTGCCCAGGAGCAGGGGTTTGCCGTAGTGCTCGATCGGGAAGTTGCGGCCAGGAGTGGTCTGGTGGTTTATGCTGCGGCTGAGCTGGATATCACCCGGGCTATCGTTGGGGCTTTGCCCAGGTAATGGAGTGAGATAATGAGCAGAAACTGGTTGTTTTTCATAGTGGTGGCAGGTTTGCTGTTGGGTGGCTCGCTGGTGGCACAAAACCGGCCGGTTCCTACCCGAATTGGCTATGTGGATGCCGAAAGAATAGTGCAAGCCCACCGGGACTTCAGACGAGTACAGGAAGTGCGTACCCAGGCCGAACGCGAGCTGAGGCCCATTCGCGAACAGCTTCAACCACTCGAGGCCAAGCTGCGAGCCGGAACCGCTACCGCGCGCGAGCAGCAGGACTACCGGGTACTGGCCCAGAGCCTGCAGGAGGCTGGACGCAGGTGGACAGAGCGCAGCAATGCCGTTCTGCGGCCCATCACCGAGGAGATTGATCAGGTGATCGCGCGGGTAGCCCAGCAACAGGGCTTCGCCATTGTGCTGGACAAGCAGGTTGCGGCCAACAGCGGCCTGGTAGTCTATGCCGCCGAGGAACTCGATATCACCGAGGCCATAATTCGCGCCCTGCCCCGGCAATAGCAGACGAAAACAACAACAGGCGTGGGCTCTGAAATGCCCGCGCTTGTTACTGGTGGCCAAGGTCGTTCGCCAAGACTCACCAGCCTCTTACGGTATCTCAGCCTGCAGCGCCCATCGGTTGGTTTATTGTCAGGGCCTGGTTTAATTGGCGATATGTTAGAATCGTAAACGATGGCAAAGGGCAGATTCAAAGGCGATAAAGCCAGTAAGGCCTCCCCAGTGGAGCGCAGGCGCGACCTCGAGGCTCTTTCGCTGCTGGTGCTGGGCATGTCGGTTCTGCTGGCAGCCGCCATCTATTTTGGTTCCAACCTGGCCGGGCAACTCGGCAGCACAGTTCAGGGCTTTTTCTGGGGCAGCCTGGGGTATCTGGCCTGGTTAGTTCCGCCCACCCTGGCCCTGTTGGGGGTCTGGCTGCTGCTGGACCGCCCCGTGGGTGGGTTTGTTAGAGCCGTCGCCATCGCTGCGCTTGGGGGTTTGTTTAGTCTGCCGCTAGTAGCGCATGCCTCGCCGCCGCTGGGAGGTGCCGTGGGCAGCGCGCTCCATACCTTGCTGGTGGGTTATCTGGGCAGTATCGGCCTGCTAATTCCGTTGCTGGCCATCAGCTTTGTGGCCGATATGGCTCTGCGCCAGCGACCAGGGTTCCTGATCACCAAAGCTGCTCGCAGGGTGGTGATAGCGGCAGAGCGGCTGCACCACTCCTATGCCCTTTCGCAGGTGGCAGCCAGGCTCCAGCGCGAAGCCCAGGCCCTGGTCGAGCGCTATCCCGAGCACAAGACACTGAGCACCCTGCAAGACGATCTCAAAGCCTTTCGCCGGAGACCTGAGGACGACCAGGCCATTGTAGGTCTTGCCAAGTTGCTGGACGAATTCAAAACCGAGCGGGCCAAGGAGCTAGTCGGAAAGCTGGCGATGGAGCCCAGGCCCCTACCGTCACGTCTGGAACGACTTGCAGCAGCGCTGGCAGCGCCCCTGAAGGGCGAAGGGCTGGCCCAGACCCTGGAGGAGCGCCGTACCGCACTGGTGCTGGAAATTGGCGCCATGTTGACCAAAACTCAGGCCCTCACGCGTCAGGCCGAGACCGCCGCTAAAAACCTGAGCAGCCCCGCTACGGCCAGGGCCTTGCTCGAGGCGCTTGACCAGCACCAGCGCCGCCTGAGAAGCTGGCAGGAATCGGAAGAGCTTACCCTGGGACTGGAAGAGCGGGTAGACAGCTGGCTGCGCTGGGCCGAATGGGTGGAGTCGGCCCCCCTAGAGGCCCACCCTGCGGGGCTGCGGGGTCTGCTCGAAAAGGGCCTGAGCGCCGAACCCCCCGCTTTTGCCGTAGCGACTGCCAGGCCCCCCACCGAACCTTTGCTCGACTTCGACTTCATATTCCCCGAACCAGACAAGGTAGGGGCCGCCAGCAAAACCACGTCCCCCTCCGACAAGCCCAAAGCCGGCAAGTCATCCAAGAGCGCCGCGCCAGGGCCCAGCTCACCGGTCAGACACTCCACCACCTTAGTCCTGCCCAGCTTCGATCTGCTGGACAAGCCCGAGGCCCCGCGTTACGACCCCAGATCCCTGGAAACCATCACCCGGCGGCAGGTGGAGCACATCAACAACACCCTGCAGCACCACGGGGTGGAGGCCAGGGTAGTGAGCTGGTCTAGGGGCCCCACCGTAACCCGATTCGAGCTCGAGCCCGCTCCTGGCGAAAAAATCAGCCGGGTTCAGAACCTGCACAACGACCTGGCCCTGGCCCTGGCCGCTGGCTCGGTGCGAATCGAAGCGCCCATACCTGGCAAGAGCGTAATCGGCCTGGAAGTACCCAATGCCGAGCGCGAGCTGGTGCGCTACAGTGAAGCTATCCAGAGCCCTGCCTTCACCCGTTCCAAAGACACCCTGCCCATGGTGCTGGGCAGAAGCATTGACGGCGATACCTGGGTCAAAGACCTGGCCCGGATGCCCCACCTGCTGATTGCAGGCTCAACCGGCTCGGGCAAGTCGGTGGCGGTGAACACCCTGATTGTCAGTCTGCTGTTCAAATACCTGCCCACCGACCTGCGCTTTTTGATGATTGACCCCAAGATGGTCGAGCTTACCCCCTATGAGGGCATTCCCCATCTGGTGCGGCCGGTGGTCACCAACCCCGCCGACGCAGCCGGGGTTTTGCTGGGGGCGGTGGCCCATATGGAGCGCCGCTACAAGATGATGAGCCAGGCAGGGGCCAGAAACCTCGAGCAGTTCAACCAGAAGATGAAGTCCACTGGCGACCCGACCCTGCCTTATCTGGTCATAGTGATTGACGAGCTGGCCGACCTGATGATCACCGCTCCAAAAGAGGTCGAGCAGGCCATCCTGCGCCTGGCCCAGATGGCCCGCGCCACCGGCATGCACCTGATTCTGGCCACCCAGCGCCCCTCGGTGGACATTCTCACCAGCCTGATTAAGGTAAATGTTCCGGCCCGCATGGCCTTTGCGGTCTCGTCGGGGTTCGACTCCCGCACCATCCTGGATACCTATGGGGCCGAGCGGTTGGTGGGACAGGGTGACATGCTCTACCACCAGCCCGGCCTGCCAAAACCGGTGCGCCTTCAAGGCCCCTTCCTCTCCGAGCCCGAGGTGCACCGCATCGCTACCTTCCTGCGCGAACAGAGCTTCGAGGATGTCTTCGCCGAAAAGTACCGTACCGATTTTGAAGGTCCGCTGCACCTGGGCAGCGGGGCGCCGGGGGATGCCGGCGACATTGATTTTGGCGACCCCCTGCTCAAAAAGGCCGCCGAGATCGTGATTGAGGAGGGCTACGCCTCGGTCTCGAGGTTGCAGCGACGCCTCTCGGTGGGGCACGCCCGGGCGGGCAAGCTGGTAGACGCCCTGGAAGCTATGGGCATCGTGGGGCCCCACCAGGGCAGCAAGCCCAGGGAGGTGCTGATTACCCGCGACCAGTTGCCGGAGTATTTTGGCGGGGAGGCCTAGGCGCTTTTTGCTATATCTTTTGACGCTCGCGCCTGCTGATAGCGAATAGCTAATAGCGAATAGGCAGCAGCAAAGGCTATTGGGTTTGGCTATCACGCTTAGCGATTGGCTATTGGCGTTCGCGCCTTATCGGCAGACTGGGTGCAGCCCGACTACGTTGTTTTCAATGTTAGAGGCAACAACTATCGCGTGATCACCCGGGTCAATTTCACCTACAAGACTTTTTGGATCAAGCAAGTCTTCACCCACCAGGAGTATGAACGCTGGAAGCCCTAGAGGAGCAAGCATGCCCATACTGGATAAGGTTTTAGATAAGTGGGAGCAGCTCGATAATGTTGCTCGTGATTACCTGGTTCCCATCGAAACCGAGTCACAGTACCAGGCTGCACTGGAGTTACTCGAGGCGGTCTGGCCCAGGGTGGGCGAAAACCCCGACTCCCCTTATGGCAGCCTATTCACCCTGCTCTCTGAGAGGATCAGCGCCTACGAGAACCGAGCGAGCCCCATTCCCAGCGCCCCAGCCCACCAGGTGCTGGTTTTCCTGATGGAACAAAAAGGCGTGAATCAAAGTGCACTGGCCAGGGCCACCGGCATCTACCAGAGCAACCTGAGCCAGGTTCTACGAGGCAAGCGCAGGCTGACCCTAGCTCAAACTCGAGCCCTGGCTAACTTTTTCGGGGTTGAGCCCTCGGTGTTTATGTGAAGGACGCCCGTTCTTGGCCATCAAACCGGACAAGTCCAGGCTACGGCCCCACCAAAATCATCCCCAGGTCCAGGCTGTTTCCGCCGCTCACCTGCACCTCTCGCTCGTCTATCGGCTCACCCATATCGCAGAGATGATTACCCGAGTCGTCGCGACAGGCCCTAACCAGATACCGCCCTGGCACCAGAAAGGCCTCGAATCTTCCATCAGGCGCAGGTACTCGCCTTGGGCTGGGGCCGCCGAAGTCTGCCAGAAAGCCACCCCTGGGGAGTGTCCAGCCAAAAGCCCCCGGCAGGTTGAGCAGGCCATGTCCGTAGGCATCGTCGCGGCCTGGTGGGCCCAGATCGGTAAGGCTGGACCGTAGCAGGTTCCAGGCCTGTGCAGCATCGGCGGGCTTACCACTGGACAGTAACATCGCCAGCGCCGCCGCGACCTGAGGCGTGGCCTGGGAAGTGCCCATGTAGAAGGTGTAGTTGGGCTGGTTGGCGGTGAAGTTCCAGGTGGTCGAGAGGATACCGCCTGCAGCAGCATCACCTCCCGGTGCGGCGATGTCCACCTCGCTGTTCTGCTGGCTGTAAAATGCCACCTGATGGTTCTGGGTAGTGGCTGCCACCGAGATGGCTCCGGGACAGGCTGCGGGATAGACCATCGCGCCGGGGCTTTGTTCCTGGAAATTACCCGCTGCTGCTACTACCAGCACACCCCTGGCTACAACATCGGCAACCGCCTCACACATTGCATGTGAAAAACCCCCACCCAGTGAGAGATTGATCACCCGGGCCGGCCGGGGGTTTTCCAGAAGCTGACCCGCCTTCCCCACCGGTATGCCTGCTGCATAGCGAATGGCCAGTGCAACGTCCTCAAAGGTGCCAGAGCCCCTCGAGTCCAACACCCGCAGGGGCAGTACCTTGATGGAAGCATTGTGAGCCATGCCGACTATGCCCGAGTCGGTGCAGGTGGGACAGGCGGGGATAAAGGTGCCGCTGTTTGCAGCGATGATTCCGGTCACATGGGTGCCGTGACTGCCACTGGAGGGGGAAAGGAGATCGCAGGGGTCTGTAGGATCGTTGTCGCCTGGGGTGCGAGGGTCTGGATCGCCACAAGGATCAGCCGGGTTGGCCGAATCGCCTACAAAATCCCAGGCGCCCTCACCCGGCAGCCATAACCGCCCGGCCAGGTCGGGGTGGTCGTAGCGCACCCCGGTATCCACCACGGCTACAGTGATAGGAGTGCTGTACGTACGTTGCAGATAGGTGAAGCGGGCCCCGGTGCTGCGCAAATACCACTGGAGAAGATAATGTTCATCGGTGGGCTCGCCCTGGGCGCTCACGGTTCCGTTGATCTCGGCCCATTCCACGCTGGGGTCTAGCCGCAGCCGGTCTAGCAGGGCCTGGGGGTTAGACGACTCGAGCCTGGTTATGCGGCTGACGCGGTCGTGGGACAATACCCGGCTACCCTGTGGAAGGTGGGTATTGCGTAAGTCGGTGCGATACTTGACCAGGATTTCAGCTCGAGCCTGGCTGACGTATTGACGTAGCCCGGATGATCCCGGGAGGTTAGCCGCAAAGGTCTGGACAGTTGGGGAATGGAGTAGGGGGGTAACACCTCCAGCCACTGATGCGCTCAGTCCGTCGGTAATTGAACCTACCACTCTGGTAAGCGGCAGCCGCACGGTGATGGTGGTCTGTAGGTCACCGGTAACGCTGAGGCTACCCAGGTAATCTGGCTGGTTGGGGGTTTGGCCGGAAAAATGGGCCCTTAGCTGCACCACCCTGGGGCCCAGGCCGCTCTGCGGTGTTGCCGTCAACCAACTGCTCTGAGACTCAATTCGCCAGGCGATGTTGGAACCAACCCGCAAAGGCAGGCTTCCCTCGAGGCCCTCCATCACCACTTCGCTAGGAATGGAGCCGGCAGGCCCTGGTAGCAAGGCCTTCTGCGAGGAGCACCCTGCCAACAAAAGCCCTGTTAGCAGTAAGTAAAGTCGCACCTCGTCAACACTACCGCTATCTGGGCTAAAGTCAAGCCTTTTTCAACAATTCCAGGTCGGGAGGGCGCGAGCTTGCTTTGAACTACCGACAGCTCATTTATCCCGTGTGATGGCCTCGTCTGCGCTCTAAATAACGCTCGAGCAGAAACAAACCCAGCGCTAGCGCGATCAGCGGCAGTTGCAGGCTTAAAGCTTTGAACTGCTCTAGCGTTTGAAGCTCCGCCGCGTCGCTCAGTAGACGCCCGCCGCTGGCCTCAGACAGTCGGCGCAGGTTCTCCCGGCCGTCTTCTAAACGCCACTCAGACAGGGTGGGCAGCTCTAGCCGAAGCCGCGGCTGATCCCTCTCCAGAACCACCGCCTGTCCAGCTACCTCTGGGGGCAGCACAGCCTCAAAGCGTAGCGGGCCGATGGGCGCAAACCGCTGTTCCTGTCCAGCTGCCCGCAGGCTGGGCCGCTCGAACTGGCCCTCGAGCAGCACCCGCACAAGCCCCGGCTCGCGCACCGCCTGCACCCTGGGGCGGGCCGGGGTCTGCGAGAGCCAGCGCACTAGCTGCCCCAAGAGCGCCGGGGTGTCGCGCCAGCCTTGCCACGAGCGCGATAGGTCGGTTGTTAGCGCGGCCACCCGCCCCCGGCCGCTCTCCCCCACTGCCAGTACGGTACCCTCACCAGAGCCCAGCACGGTCTGGGCCCAGGGCTTGGTTCTGGCCGGCAGCAGAACCGAGAGCGGGGGCGGGCTCTGGTTCCGGGTTATGGGATGGGGCCGTACCGAGACGGCAAAGCTTCCCTCCAGAGCCTCGCGTTTAAATGCTCTCTGGGCCTCTTCTATAAAAAAGCGGGGAAGTTCCTGGGGGTTGCGTACATCCCAGAAGCTACCGAGGCCGGCCTGGGCTAGTTCGCGCAAAAAACCGGTGTCTGCATCGGAGCCAATAGCCACGGTGCTGGTCTTGATAGCAGGAGCGGCAGCGCGGGCGGCCTCAAAAATAGCTGGGGTCACGTCCTGGGCAATGCCATCGCTCATGACAATTACCTGTTTAGAGGTAGCTGGTATCCCCTGAAGGGCTGCCAGGGCCTCGCTGTAGGCCCGACTTACCCTGGTTCCGCCTCCTGCTCTTACCGAGAGCAGCAGGCTTTCGGCCTCCATGCGGCCTTGTTCGGTCATGGGGCGGGGGCGAAAAAGCCAGCGGGCGCGGTCGGAAAAGATCACCACTCCGATATAGTCCTGAGACCGCGCCGAGCGAATTAGTTCAATTGCGCCCGTGACTGCCAGCCCCAGCTTGTTTTCGGGAATCATGCTGCCGGAAACATCCATCACCAGCACCATCGCTACCCCGCCAGGTTTGTCCACCGGTTCAACGGGCAGGCTCGAGGCCAGGGTGGTGCGCTCCCATCCGCCAAAAAACAGCCCCTGGGGCGTTGCGGTCCAGAGCACGCTGCCCCCCTGATTCAGAAAGCTCTGTAGCGCATCCAGCTCGGCACCCGACAACTGGTATGCCCCCACCCCCAGGGCCACTACCTCGGCCTGAATGGGCAGGGTGATCTCCTGCCGCTCTTCCACCGCAAAGCCCTGGGCCCTCAGGTAGCTTGCCAGGGCAGCATCGCCCAGTACCCAGACCCGGTTGGTATCGGCGGGGGCCAGCTCGAGCCTGGCCTGCTGCGCTCCTAGCGGGCTTTCCAGCCGGGCGGTTACAGTAGACTGGCCTTCCAGCAAAAAACGGTACCCCAGGCTGCTACGCCCCGGCTCTATCTCGAGTTCGCGCGAGACCTGCCCGGCCGGGCCGTTCAGGATCAGCCTGGCCTGCACCTGAGCGGTGGATTCTATTATGGCCCGCACCTCGATCGTCTCGCCCTGGCTGGGCAGGGCCGGGCCAGTCAGCGATATGGCAACATGGGGGCTGGGTGGCTTGTAAAGGCTGTAAATTGGCACACCAGTAGGCTGGGCCCGATCCTGAAAAAGCCCATCGGACAGCAGCACAATCTGGTCGGGGCTTAGTTGTTGCGCTTTTGTTAGGGCTTGCGAAAGGTTGGTGCTCTCGCCCAAATCCAGCCTGCGGGCTGTAGGGCTGGCAACCTGCACTGCCCCGCTGGCAAAAGCCACATACCGCGCTCCGGGCAGGTTTATCTGGTCGGCAGCCTGCCAGACAGAATCCCTGGCTGAGGGGCTCTGATCGAGCAAGACAACCGTTCGCACTGGCAGCAGGGGCAGGCTTGGCCCCCAGATAGCCAGCAACAACAGCGCAATAATCAGAGCTCGAAGCCAGATCAGCACAGTTTTATTATGGATGGTTTTGCACCCGGCGAATGCGAGCGACGTTGCAGACCAGTTGAGGTTGCACGGCCTGATGGCTTGCTGATGAAAAGAAAAAACCCGCTCGAGCTGGTCGAGCGGACTCTGGTGGAGGCGAGGGGAGTCGAACCCCTGTCCAAAGAATCATCCAGCAGACTTCTACGTGTGTAGTTGGCGATTGATCGTCATCTGTGGTTTCGCCACCAACAACGGCCACAGACCCAGTACCGTTCGCGCCGAGGGCACATTCGCCTTTGGCTACGGAACCTTGCCTAAGGCTAGCCGACTTTAGGTCGTTCGTTCAGCACGCCATCGGCTGGGCTTCTGAAGAACGTGGCTGACTTAAGCAGCCAGAGCGTAGCTGTTGCTACGAACGTTGCCAGTTATGGCTTTGCCCA
>JBGFRI010000032.1:0-52082 GCA_041695225.1 Deinococcota bacterium | reverse complement strand
CCTGCTCAAGACTTATCTGGCTCGGGAGGTCTACCGGGTCTTGAAGGCTATGGCTGGTGGGCCTACTTGACATACTAGGTTCATTGCGAGGAGGCTCCCGGCCGACGAAGCAATCCAGGAGAGAGCCGCAGAACTCATTGGCGGTTGGAGTAATCTAAGATAGCTTCAAATTTGGAGCCTGCTCCGAGTCGTGCCCTGAGTCTGTGGAAGGGGCACTCGAGGGGGAGGCTCGCAAACTCGATTTGTGTTGATACTAGCTTGGTCACAACTCGAAAAACCGCTGTTGGCCCAGCACCAGATGGTTTTTTAGCGCACGCCCAGCCGCGCTAGCAGGGTCAGCCAGCCCTCGCGTTGCCAGTAGGAGTCTTTGAACTGCCCTCGTACCGCAAAACCGGTAGCCTCGAGGCCTATGTGCTCCGCCAGGATCAGCGCCCTGGGTAGGTGGGGCTCGTCGGTGACAATAATAACTCTGGAACTGCCGACGATGGGCGCGATGTTGACAAGATTTTCCCAGGTGCGACGGCTTTTCTGCTCGCAGTAGAGGGCTGAACGTGGAACACCACCGGCCTGCAAGTAGCGGCAACCGACCTCGCCCTCGCTAAAGCGGTCACCAGGGCGACGGCCTCCGGTAACCGCGATGCGGGGGGCATAGCCCAGCCGGTACAGGCGAAGGGCAGCCTCGAGGCGGTTACGCAGAATGGCAGAGGGTGCGCCGTTGAGCTGGGCGGCCCCCAGAACCACAATCCAGTCGGCCCTTTGCAATGAACTGGAGGCTGCTCTGGGGCTGAAAACGAGCATCCCCAGAACAAAAACGACCGCAGCAAACCACCAGCGCACTACTGAATTATACCTCTACAGGGCAGTCGGGGAGGGGGTGAGTGGCTTAGTTTTGTGGCGCGGCCAGGAACCAAACGGTAACTTAGACCAAACCCAGGCTAAGCTCTTCTTCCTCAAAGGCAATCCCGCCGCCTTTAAGGGTAATAAACAGGGTGCGACCGGGGCGGGAAAGGAGCTCTATAGAGAGCGGGTCTTCAATTTTTTCCCGGATCAGGTTGCGCAGAATACGGGTACTACCCTGTTTTGGGGCCTGGTCAACCAGCCAGGCGGCCACAGCCGGGTCAAAGCGCACGGTTTTCTCGCGGGACTCGAGCTCGGCGGCGATGTCTTCCAGCATGATCTGCGTGACCTGTACCAGTTCGGGCTCGCTAAGGTTACGGAAGCGGATCACCTCGTCCAGCCGGTCCAGAAACTCGGGAGTGAAGATGGCCTTGAGGGGGCTTTCGGTATCCACCTCGCGACCAGTAAAGCCGATAGATGGCCCGGCGTTAAAGCCGGTGTTGGAGGTCATGATCAGAATTACCCGGCGGAAGTCTACCGTGCGTCCCAGGCCATCGGTAAGGCGGCCTTCGTCCAGCACCTGCAGGAAGGTGTTGTAAATGTCTGGGTGGGCCTTTTCAATCTCGTCAAGCAGCACCACGCTAAAGGGCTGGCGACGCACTGCCTCGGTCAGGCGGCCCCCTTGCTCGTAGCCCACATAACCCGGAGGGGCGCCGATCAACTTAGAAATCGAGTGGGGCTCTTGAAACTCGCTCATGTCGAAGCGGATCAGGGCGCGTTCGGAGCCGAACAGCACCTCGGCCAGGGCCTTGGCCAGGTGGGTCTTGCCCACCCCCGAAGACCCGGCGAACAGGAAGCTGGCCGAGACCCGCGTACGTCCGCCCAGTCCTACCCGGCTGCGGCGCAGGGCGGCGGCCAGGGCCTCTACTGCCTCGGGCTGCCCAATCACCCGCTTGTTGAGCTCGTCTTCCAGGCCAAACAGCTTGCTGTCGTCCTTGTCGTCTACATAGACGCCACCCCAGCTATCCACCACACTCTCGATGTCTTCGCGGGCCACCAGGGGGGTGCCATCCTCGTCCATGGCTACTGGTAGGCCAAGCGAGTCGTTGAGGCGCACCCGGCTGGCGGCCTCGTCAATCAGGTCAATGGCCTTGTCGGGGAAGTTGCGCCCTGGCAGGCTGCGGATTCCAATCTTGACTGAGAGGCCCAGAATGTCGTCAGGTATCACTACCCCGTGATGGGCTTCGTAGCGGGGCCGCAGACCCTTGAGGATTTCCAGGGTTTCTTCGGGGCTGGGCTCGAGTACAATTACCGGCTGGAAACGGCGTTCTAAGGCGGCATCTTTTTCGATATAGCGGTGGTACTCGCCGGTAGTGGTGGCCCCGATCACCTGCACCTCGCCCCGGCTTAAGGGCGGCTTGAGAATGTTGGCGGCGTCCAGGGTGCCCTCGGCGCCTCCAGCTCCGATCAGGGTGTGTAGCTCGTCAATAAAGGCCACTACCTTAGCGTTTTTCAGCTCTTCAATAATCTGGCGCAGGCGCTCTTCAAACTCGCCCCGGTACTTGGTTCCGGCCACCACGCCAGCCAGGTCCACCGAGACAATGCGGGCCCCGCGTAATACCGGAGGTATCCGGCCTTCGGTAATGGCCTGGGCCAGGCCCTCCACGATGGCAGTCTTGCCTACTCCGGGGTCGCCTACCAGTACCGGGTTGTTCTTGGTGCGGCGGGCCAGGATCTGAATCACCCGGTTGATCTCCTCGGCCCGGCCGATTACCGGATCAAGCTTGCTCTCGCGGGCTTCGCGGGTCAGGTCGCGCCCGTACTCGTCCAAAAAAGGCGTGGCCACCGCTTTTTCTTTGGTCTGTTCGCCTACTTGCGAGAGTATCCGCCAGCGAATGGTGTCTACGTCTTTGGCGTAATGGGTCATGATGCGATAGGCGATGCCATCGCCCTCGCGGATAATTCCCAGCAGAATATGTTCGGTTCCAATCACCTGACTGGACATGTTGCGGGCCTCGGCGCCTGCCAGCTCCATGACCCGGCGGGCCCGGGGTGTGATGGCGGGCGGCTCGCCGGTGCGGCTACCCTCGCCACGTCCGACCAGCTCCTCAACCATGCGGCGCATAGCCTCGAGGCTTGCACCGTACTCCATCAGAATGCGCGCTGCTGTACCACCCTCGCGCATCAGGCCCAGAAGCAGGTGTTCGGGCCCGATCATGCTATGACCCAGCCGGCTCCCTTCCTCTCTGGCATAGTGAAACACCAGCCTGGCGCGGTCGTCGTACCTGTTCAAGTGCGAACCTCCTGGTATGAAGTACAAGTATTCATGGCGCCACTTTTATCCCATCTCAATATTACAGTATCTCCCGCTAATTCCAGGTGTTTGAGCCGCATGTTACTAAGCGTTAGGCGGCTCATTTAGACGGAATCTAAACGGAAGTTAAGCCAGCTTTCCCCAGGTATCCGAAGAACAGATGCAGCCATCTGCCCCAAGTATGTTGGCCCCAGCTGATATGCAGTTACGACTTCTAAGCCAGTCCCAGCCACTCTCGCAAAACCCGCAGGTTGTGGACATCCTCGCGGGCGCCACGCGGGGTCTCCATGATAAAAACCTTATCTTGCAGCCTTTCATCAAGCACAAAGTCCTTCAGCTCCTCGCCAAGATAACCTTCCAGCAGGTTGGCATGGTGATCAATTTGCGAACCTCGCTTGCCCACCGAGTCGTTGAGGTGAATGAGGGGAACCCTGTCCAGGCCAATGAACTGCTCCAGATCGTCCAGAGCTTCCGGGAGGGAGTAGCCGGCGGCAAAAGCATGGCAGGTATCGAAGCAGATCTCTAAGGGGGAGCCCTCAATCAGCTCGGCCAGGGTGTGCAGGCTGGCGCCCAGCTTTTCCCCGCCCCCTGCTGTATTTTCCAGTAGCAGTCTGGGACCATTCGGACCCAGTCCGGCCAGGTCGCGGGCTTGGCGGGCGGCCGCCCTGGCTTTTTCGGCTGGTCCTGAACCGGGATGCACCACCACGTATTCGATGCCCAGCATGCGGGCTTTGGCCAGATCATCGGCCAGACTGAAGACGCTCTTGTGCCAGAGATCGCCTTCGGCGGCCAGATTCACCAGATACGAGGCATGAATAGCCCCAGGCAGGCCCCCCAGGTTCTCTTTGCGGCTTCTGAAACCCTCTACCTCGCCGGCCCGCAGGCTGCGGGTCTTCCAGCTGCGCGGGCTCTTGGCAAAGATCTGGATAGCGCTCAGGCCAAGCGCAGATGCTTCCTCCAGAGCCCCGGCAACGCCCAGCTTGCCGGCAATAGACATATGAAAACCGTACTTCAACGCAGTATCTCCACCTTTACCTGAACCACCCCTTGCCGATACATTCCAAGCAGGCGCGCTGCTGCTCTGGACAGGTCTATTATGCGGCCTCGGATGAAGGGGCCACGGTCGTTGATGCGCACCACAATGCTCTGGCCATTCTGCAGGTTGGTCACCCGAACCCGGGTGTTGAAGGGCAGGGTGCGGTGGGCTGCGGTAAGGTCATACTGGTTGAAACGCTCTCCATTTGCGGTGCGACGACCATGGAACCCTGGCCCATACCAGGAGGCCAGCCCCTGCTGGGTAGAAACGACCGAGGGCTCGGGGGGTCTGGGCTCTGCGGGTGCCGCAGGTGGACTGATAAAAACCCACTGGGGTGCCTCTTCGACCGGATCGGATAGGGGCAGCACCTCGAGGTTCATGGGATCCCAGCCCGAACCAGGGATGACTAGCTGTTGCCCTGGAACCAACGGGTCTTCGACAAAACCATTGGCCAGCTTCAGGTCGGCTACGCTAACCTGAAATAGCCGGGCAATGCGCTCCAGGGTATCGCCGGGCTGAATAACATAGCCCTGGCCCCAGGCCAGTCCACCCAGCAGCAGAAGCAGTGCTATCCAGCGTTTCATAACTCCAGCAGGTGCTTGGGGCTTTTGGACAAGACCTCGTGCCCAGTTGGGGTTACCAGTACCAGGTCCTCGATACGACAGCCGGCCAGATGGGGGATGTAGACACCAGGCTCGATGGTCACAACGTTGCTGGCCTCGAGGGTATCCTGCGAGGTCTGGTTCAGACTAGGGCCTTCGTGCACAAACAGACCCACCCCATGGCCCAGCCCGTGCGTAAAGTGCTCCCCATAGCCCCGGCTGGCCAGATGATTGCGGGCCAGGACGTCCAGATCCTGGCCCCTTGAACCGGGGCCAACTGCCGCTAAGGCCAGGGTTTGGGCCTCCAGCACCGCCTGATAGATCGAACGGAGCTGGTCGGAAAGTTTTCCCACTGCCACCGTGCGGGTCATGTCGGAGCAATACCCCCCAACCACACAGCCAAAGTCTAGCGTGACCAGCTCGCCCTGCTGGATTGCGCGCTCACTTGCCCCTCCATGCGGCATAGCGCTACGCTCCCCCGAGGCCACGGTGGTAGCAAAGGCCAGCCCTTCCGAACCATTCTTGCGAAGGAAATACTCCAACTCCAGCGCTACGTCAATCTCCCGTATGCCCGGCTTCAAAAACGGCAGGATGTGCGCAAAGCCCTGGTCGGCAAGTTCGGCAGCCTGGCGGATGAAACCGACTTCTTCGGGAGTTTTGCGTCGGCGCAGACTTTCAAAAACCCCGGTGGTAGAGACAAACTCCAGGGTCGGAAAATCTCTTTTGAAGCTTTCTAGCGTTGCCACGCTAAGGTGTTCGGCCTCGATGCCCACCCGACCCTGGAAAAACTCGCCGAGCAGCTGGTTTAGCTCGGAGCGCTTGAGCAAGATGCGATGGGGAAAGGGCTGCTGACCGGCCTCCACCAAATAGCGCCCGTCGGTTATGAGGGTTGCTCCAGCGCGTGTTATTACTATCTTGGCGTCTTTTCCCTCGACAAACCCCGAAAGGTAGCGAACATTATGGGGATTGGAGACGAAAAGCACCTCGAGCTGTAACTCACTTAGCAGCAGGTTGAAGTCCACAGCTTCGACTCTACCTTACCAGCCCAGTTAGAGCCAGAATCTACTTCACCAACTGGTTATTGCGAGAACAAGCACCAGAAACTCGTGGTTGTAGAGTGTTCTCGTGTTAAGTTCTTGTGGAGGGTGCTTATGCGCTATATGGTTTTTCTCTGGCTCATGGTTTTTTACAGCCCACTGGCAGTGGCCCAGGTCTCGCCGGAGGCTGCGCAGCTACTCGAGCGAGGCCGCAACGCGCTGGGTGGTGCGGCCCTGACCAACCTCAAAACCTACCGCGAACTCACCACCAACATCTACTTCGCAGCCGATGGCAGGGAAGAGAGCCGCATCGTGACCTTGCTGCTGGTAGATTTCGTCAACAGCCGGGTGCGGCTAGAGATTTACGACCCCCAGAGCCTTAACAACCCCAACCCCATACCGCTGGCTTTACAACAATTCACCCCAACCGAGAGTTTCTTTTGGAGCCGCGAGACCTCGGTGCGTCCCTTACCGGCTTATCTGCGGGAGTTGCTGCGCTCGAGCCTTTTTACCGGCTGGCTGGGCCTGAAATACGGCAGCAGCAACCGCGAGCGGGCCAGCGTTACCCAGGGCAGCCTGCTTAACCGGGCCGGCCGCCTGCTCAACGTCAGTACACATGGCTGGGCCGCCACCTACCTCTTTGGCCCCGATGGCCTGCTGCTGGGTGAACGGCTCATAATTCCACAGGTAGGGGAGAGTATCACCTTTTTCTCCAACTTTCGGACCGTGGGGGGCATACGCCTTCCCCACAACTGGGAAAACTTTGTGGATGGTGTTCTGGCCGCGCGGGGCGAGGTGATGGAGGTAGATATCAACCCTCTTTTCACCGACGCGGACTTCTTTCGGCCAACTCAATAATATCTGTGCCTGGCTGCGTTATGGCCAGGGGCCAGAGGCCTTGCGGCAGAAGCCTCAGGCTTTAGTAAGGCCAAACCTGACCGTACCTTCTTCGTCGGACAGCTCGGCAATAAAGCCGTCTGGCTCGGCCTGCTTTAGCGAGAGGGCCAGGGTTTCCTCCTGAAGTTTTACGCCAAACTGCGACAGCGATTCGGCGTACCTGCCACTGGCCCGATAAGTCAGGTGAAGTCGATCCGAGACCTCAAGACCCAGCTCTTTGCGGGCTTGCTGCACCAGCCGGATCAGGTCGCGGCTAAGGCCTTCGAGCAGCAGTTGGTCATCAAGCCTGACTTCGAGGGCAGCCAGGTAACCACCTTCTTCCTGGGCCGAGTAACCCTCGGGTGAAAGGGCCTCGAGCAGCAATTCCTCGGGCGTCAGGCTCACACTGGAGCCGTCCAGACTGCCCAGATCCAGGCTCAGGTTGCGCCCGGCTTTGATGGTTCTGGCTACCATCCTGCTATCCAGTTCGGCCAGGGCGGCGCGAATGGCCGGAACCTGCTTGCCATACTTTTTGCCCATTACCGGCAGGTTGGGCAGAACCCGGTAGGTAAGCAGCTCTTCGCCCAGGGCCAGAACGTCGACCTGTTTGACGTTAAGCTCCTCGGCAATCTCCTGGGCGAAGTGGTGCAACCCCGCTAGCTCGGCCTCTGTCGGCGCGGTAACCAGCAGCCTGGGCAGGGGCATCCTGGTTTTGACACCGCTGGTAGCCCTAGCGCTCCTGGCCAGCCCCACCACCTTAACCACCGCACCCATCTGCGTTAGTAAGGTCTGGTCTACCAGGGCGGGGTCTGGCGTGGGCCAGTCCGACAGGTGAACCGACTCCGGCGCGCCTGGCTTAACCGAGAGCATCAGGTTTTGCCACATAGCTTCGGCCACAAATGGGGTGAAGGGGGCTGCGAGCTGGGCTAACACCACCAGGGCTTCCCACAAGGTGGCATAGGCCGATTCGCGGTCACTGGGGTCATCATTTTTCCAGAAGCGTCGGCGGTTGCGCCGCACGTACCAGTTGGAGAGCTCCTCGACAAACTGCTCGAGCTCCTTGCCCGCCCCTCTGGCATCATACCGGTCCATGGCTGCGGTTACCCGCTTGATAAGCTGCTGCTTGCGGGCCACCAGCCAGCGGTCAAACTCTGGTCGCAGGGCCACCTGGGGGCGGTTTTGCAGGTTGGGCCGGTCCAGGTTGGCATACAGCACAAAAAAGCTATACACGTTCCACCAGGTGCCCAGGAACCCCCGCTGAGCCTCCTGCACCAGGCGCTCGGAAAAGCGCTTCTGGTCGCCTGGCTCCGAGCCGGTGAACAGATACCAGCGGACTGCATCGGCTCCATACTGGTCAAACATGGGCAGCGGCTCGACAATATTGCCCTTGCTCTTGGACATTTTGTGGCCTTTTTCATCAACCAGGTGGCCCAGGCAGATCACGTTTTTGAAGGCGGGCTGGTCGTAAAGCAGGGTGGAAATTGCGTGTAGCGAGTAAAACCAGCCGCGGGTCTGGTCAATGGCCTCCGAGATGTAATCGGCATTGAAATGCCTTTTCCATAGTTCGTAATTCTGTTCGTAGCCTTGCATGGGTCGAAGGTCGAAGGTCGAAGGACTAAGGCCTTCTTGGCCTTCAACCCCGGAGATCTGACCTTCGACACTCGGGTTCGTCTTTAGCATCAGATGCCACTGGGCATAGGGCATGGCCCCTGAGTCGAACCATACATCCAGCACCTCGGGAACCCGCCGGAAAGTTTTGCCGTTCCTGACAAAAGTGATCTCGTCCACCCAGGGCCGGTGCAGATCCAGATCGGACAGATCGCGCCCCGCCAGATCAGACAACTCCCGCACACTACCCACGCACAATTTTTCCGACCCGTCTTCCGAAACCCAGAAGGGCAGCGGGGTACCCCAGTAGCGCTCGCGGCTAATGGCCCAGTCCACATTGTCTTTGAGCCAGTTGCCAAACCGCCCATGCTTGATGTGCTCGGGAATCCAGTTGATTTTCTCGTTGTTGTCCCACAAAGCCTGACGGAAGTCGGAGGTCTTGATATACCAGCTTGGCTTGGCAAAGTAGAGGATTGGGTCGCCGGTGCGGTCGTGGAAGGGGTAGCGGTGGCGGATCTGCCCGGCATGATAGAGCACGCCGCGCTCTTTCATGGTGCGGATCAGGCCTTTATCTGCATCTTTGAAAAACTTTCCGCGCTCCGCGGTAGCCTGCATCAGGCCATACTCATTGGTGCCAAACAATAGTGGGGTGCCGTATCTGCGCGCAATCTCCAGGTCTTCGGCGCCATAGACGGGCGCCTGGTGGGCCACACCTGAGCCATCCTGGGCGCTAACAAACTCGGCCAGGGCAATAAAATGCATCGCGGGTAGAGCTGAGGGCGCTAGCCGCAACGATTCAAGGGCTTCCTCTTTTGTGGCTTCTTTGAGTCTTTCTTGATACCGCGTGGCCATCCCGGTTACTTCTGACTTTCGCGCTCCTTGATAGGGAACGACTCCAAGCTCTACGCACACTTCGGGAAAAGGCGGCAGATACTCCCACCACTCCATGTCTCTGCCTTTGAGCTGGGCGATGACCTCGAGCTCCTCTTTGTGCAGCTGCTTAAGCCGGTCTACTGCCTCGGCGGCGAAAATCAGGTGTCCTGCCGAGGGTGACCTGACCAAAGCGTAGTCCATCTGGGGGTTCACCGCCGCCATGGTGTTGGAGGGCAGCGTCCAGGGGGTGGTTGTCCAGACCAGGATGGCCAGATCGCTAAGCAAGTCTAAATCTATGCCCTGGGTTTTCAGCTTTTCCCTCACGGCCTTGGGTGCAGTTTCCAGCTTTAGGGGAAAGCGCACATACACGCTGGGGTCGTCTACCTCGCGGTAGCCATCGGCAATTTCGTTATGCGAAAGGGTAGAGGAGATGCGCGGCGACAGCGGCACCACCTTGTAGTCCTGCACCACCATGCCCCTATCCCACATGCGCTTGAGCAGGTTCCACACCGACTCGATATAGCTGTTGTGGTAGGTCACGTAGGCGTTTTCCAGATCGACCCACATGCCCATACGCTCGGTAAAGTAGTTCCAGTCCTCGATGTTGGCAAAAACCCACTCCCGGCACTGGCGGGTGAACTCTGCGATTTCTTCGCGGTTCAGGGTCTTGCGGCCCAGCACGCCCAGCCTCTTTTCTACCGCGATCTCGACTGGCAGCCCGTGGGTATCCCAGCCCCCTTTGCGGGTGACATGGTAGCCCCGCATGGTCTTGTAGCGTGGAAAAATATCCTTGAAGCTACGGGCCAGCACGTGATGCATGGCAGGCTTGCCATTGGCGGTAGGGGGGCCTTCATAAAAAACAAACTCCCCGCTGGGCGCGGGCTTTTGTTCAGATTTGGCAAAAATGCCGTTCTGTCGCCAGAAAGCTAGCACGGCTTCTTCCAACTTAGGAAAGCTGGCTTCGGTTACCTGGTTGAACAACTTCTTCTCCTCTACCATGGCTGGTTCCTTTCTGAGGAGGGCCATCTGGGGTCGTGCGCCTAGCAGTGAACAAAAACATCCGACCTGTGACCAGTTGGTTCCTCAGGTGCGGACGAGAGACTCTTAGGGAGTTTTTCCCGCGTTACCACCGCACTTCCCGAAGAGGCGAATAGCTGATAGCTACTTACTCTGCGCTCATTCGGGCGCTCATACACGCTATCTCGGGCGCACCCGTTGGGGTCTACTTGGAGCCGGGCCCGGTTCTTCCCAAAGTCTGCCGGGGTGATCTTCGGCCATCAGGTTGCCGCCTGGCTCTCACCCTCCCAGGCTCGCTGATTGGACGCTGATAGCTTACTTTTCCCCGCACGCTCTTTACACCAGGTGCAGCGTGTGCTATATTTCTCTGCTGGCAACTGGCTAATCTGAATGGTAGCAAGCTGCTACCCCTGCGTCAACAATAAGGATCAAATATCTTGTTTCTCATCCTGGGCCGGCGGTATACTTGCTGGCAAATCCGCACAAATGTGTCCAAACGCGGGAAGGAGTTTGTAAGCTATGGACTTGTATCTAGATACTGCTGAGGTAAGCGAGATCAGAGAAATCGCTGCCTGGGGCGTGCTTGCGGGAGTCACCACCAACCCCTCCCTGATTGCCAGATCGGGCCGCGCGCTCGAGCCCACCATCAAGGAAATATGCCAGATTGTCCAGGGGCCGGTCTCGGCCGAAGTGGTTTCCACCGCTGCGGTGGATATGGTAGCCGAGGGGCGCCGCCTGGCGGCCATAGACCAGCATGTGGTGGTCAAGCTGCCCACTACCATAGACGGGCTCAAGGCCTGTAAAACCCTGTCCGCAGAAGGCATTCGCGTCAACATGACCCTGGTGTTTTCGGCTAACCAGGCCCTGTTATGCGCGAAGGCCGGGGCCTGGTGTGTCTCGCCTTTTTTGGGCCGCATTGACGATATCTCCTGGGAGGGGATGGATCTGATCGGCGAAATTGCCGAGCTATTCCAGGTGCAAAACCTCGGCGCGCGAATTCTGGCTGCCTCCATTCGCCACCCCCGCCACGTGACCCAGGCCGCTTTGTTGGGCGCCGATATTGCCACCATGCCGGCCAAGGTCTTTCAGCAACTTGTCAAGCATCCTCTTACCGACGCGGGCCTCGAGGCATTTCTAAATGACTGGGCCCGTGCTGCTAGCAGGTAACTCTGGAGCAAGGCAGTACAATAGAGGAGTTTTTTCCATGCCAAAATCAAGCACCAACGACCCCAGCAGCAAGGCTGCAGTTACCATAACCCGCACTGGCAAGAAAATTCGACGTAAGGCCGAGACTAACGTACCGCTCAGCTACCACGAACTTTCGAACCGCATTCTTCCGGAGCTACACCTGCTTGCGGCTGAGGCGGGCATCCCCGAGTTCAAGAAGTTATCCAAGGACGAACTGGTGATGCTGCTTTTGTCGCGCGAGGCCAGCGGGGAAGGTTTGACCATTGCCAAGGGCTACCTGGAGATCAGCCAGGATGGTTACGGTTTCCTGCAAGAAAGCCTCTACACTATGGAGTCCCGCACAGTTATTGTCTCGGCGGGCCTGATCAAGCAGTACCAGCTTCGCACTGGCGATTATGTGGTGGGTAAGGCCCGCCAGGCCCGCGAAAACGAGCGCTTTGGCACCTTAATGAAAGTTGAGGCGGTCAACAACCTCGACCCCGAAGCTGCGGCCAGACGGCCGAAATTCGACGACCTGACTCCGCAGTTCCCCGATAGGCAGTTGAACCTGGAGACCACTAGCGAGGAAGCTTCCAGTCGGGTGATAGATCTGCTGGCGCCCATCGGGCGTGGCCAGCGTGGGCTGATTGTAGCCCCACCCAAGGCGGGTAAGACCACCCTGCTCAAAAAAGTTGCTCGTGCGGTCTTGCGCAACGAGCCTGATGTTAAGGTGATCGTGCTCTTGATTGACGAGCGCCCCGAAGAAGTTACCGATTTTCGCGAATCGGTGGATGGGGCCGATGTGATCGCCTCGACTTTTGATGAGCCACCCCAAAACCACATCCGGGTGGCCGAGTTTGTTCACGAGCGCAGCCGACGTATTGTCGAAGAAGGGGGGCATGTTCTCATCCTGCTGGACTCCATAACCCGCCTGGCCCGGGCCAATAACCTGGTTACCCCCCCCACTGGCCGCACCCTGTCTGGCGGTCTGGACTCCGCGGCCCTCCACTTTCCCAAGCGCTTTTTAGGCGCGGCCCGTAACATTCGGGGAGGTGGTTCGCTCACCATTCTGGCCACTGCCCTAGTCGAGACGGGCAGCCGGATGGACGATGTGATCTTTGAGGAATTCAAGGGCACCGGCAACATGGAGCTACACCTCTCCCGTCGCCTGGAAGAACGCCGCATCTTCCCGGCCATTGACATACTCAAGTCGGGTACGAGGCGCGAGGAGCTTCTGCTGAGCGAGGAAGTTCTGCAGAAGATGTGGCTTTTGCGCAAGGTGCTGGCCGACATGGACCCTGCCGAAGCCATGGAGATGTTGCTGGGACGTTTGTCCCGTACTAAAACCAACAAGGAGTTCCTTGCAACTTTGGGGGGAAAGTAGGTATACTCCCTGCGTAAGTCGTATGGATGACCTGGGCAACTGGTGAGAACCAGGGCTTTCCAGGAATTCCAACGGGGTGGTTGCGCATAAGCAACACCTCGCCTACCGGTGGAGGTTGGCTTTGGCAATCAGTGAAATTTTGAGCAGTATGCTCGCTAGCAGCGCCCTCGGTATGCCCATTGGGCCGGCGCAGCTAAAACTGCCAGAAACTAAAATAGCAGTGGAAGCCCCCGCTCGTAAGGGCTGGGTGCTGTACACGGTCCGTCCCGGCGATACGCTGAGCGAGATCGCCAGCCGGTTCCGGGTAGATGGCCGGGCCATCATGTACAGCAGCGACCTCGAAGGTGTCTCTCTTCGCCCTGGGCAGTTGTTGCGAATCCCACTGGTGGAAGAGGTCAACCACGAAGCCCGCCTTCCGCCAGGCGTTCTCGCTTACATTGTCCGCCGCGGCGATACCGTGCAGTCTGTTGCTAATCGCTTTGGACTGACGGTGCTGGGCCTGGTATCGGCAAACCCCGGCCTGCCCAGTCTGGACCGCCTCGAGGTCGGGTCCACCCTTTTTATCCCCACCACCGAGACCGGGCTCTTGCAGCGCCTGAGGGCTGGTGAGACCATCAAAGACCTGGCCAGCCGTTTTGGTTTATCGGTCGTGGAGGTGGCCAGGGCCAATGGCCTCAGCTCGCCTACCGATGTCTCGGCGGGCGACCTGGTGCTTTTGCCAGGAATACAAGCCAGAACTACTTACACTCGGCTTTTGCAGATTCGCGAGGCCGAACGCAAGGCTCGTGAAGCCGAAGCGCGCCGTCTGGCGCAAGAACGTCGCCAGCGCGAAGAATTGCGGCGTAAACAGGCCGAGCAGCGGCGCCTGCAAGAGGCCCGCCAGCGCCAGCAGCAGGCCCTGAGCCAGCCCCGCCTTCGCAGGGCCAGTGCAGTGGTAGCTGCTGCTGGTTACAGCTGGCCAGTGTCTCGGTTTGTTTTTACTGTTCCCTTTGGCGGTAGAACCCCGTTCCAGCGGTTCCATACTGGAATTGACCTTGCTGCGCCCATCGGTACACCAATCTATGCGGCTAAAGCCGGCCAGGTAGCGACAGCAGGCTGGAGCCGTGGTGGCTTTGGACTGCACGTCATCCTTGATCACGGCGCCTCGCACGAGACCGTGTATGCCCATATGTCTCGGGTTGCTGTGCGCCCGGGCGAGTGGGTAGAACGTGGCGAGATTATTGGCTACGTGGGTTCGACTGGTTGGAGCACTGGCCCCCACTTACACTTCGAAGTGCGGGTTAATGGCGTACCCCGCAATCCCATGGCTTTTTTGCCGTGATCTGATCCAGATACTTTTTTGTCGTTTAGCGAGCTTGGCTTTGAGTAAAACTACGTGACCGTGACGAGGATGCCCCGGGGCTTCAACGTGACGGGAGGTTGGGTAAGGCACCTTGTAGAACTCTTTGCATTACTCAAAGCTGACAGACATAAGCGGTCGAGCAGCCCATAGCTCAGGCTTGGTACCCTTGCCCCTTGGAGACCGGGTTAAAAGGGCTTATGCTACGGTGTTGGAGGGAGTAATGGAAAAAGGAACCCTGCGGGTCAAAACTGGATTCGCTGAAATGTTCAAGGGCGGCGTGATAATGGATGTGGTCACCGCCCAGCAGGCCGAGACCGCACAGGAGGCCGGGGCTGTAGCGGTGATGGCGCTCGAGCGGGTTCCGGCCGACATACGCACGCAGGGGGGCGTGGCCCGGATGTCCGACCCCAAGCTGATCAAAGAAATTATAGGGGCGGTCTCGATTCCAGTAATGGCCAAGTGCCGTATAGGGCATTTTGTTGAAGCCCAAATTTTGCAGGCCCTGGGGGTTGACTTCGTTGACGAATCAGAGGTGCTCACGCCGGCCGACGAGTCGTTCCACATCGATAAACATGCCTTCAAGGTGCCCTTTGTTTGCGGGGCTACTGGCATTGGCGAGGCCCTGCGGCGCATTGGTGAAGGAGCAGCCATGATCCGCACCAAGGGCGAGGCCGGAACCGGCAATGTAGTGGAAGCCGTCCGGCATGCACGCAGCGTGTTGGGCGCAGTCCGGCAGATCCAGGCACTGCCCCGCGAGGAGCTCATGACCTATGCAAAAAGTCACGGGGCTCCTTACGAACTGGTGCTATGGGTTCACGAAAGCGGCCGCCTGCCGGTGGTGAACTTTGCGGCAGGTGGGGTTGCTACCCCGGCCGATGCGGCCCTGATGATGCAGCTGGGCATGGACGGGGTGTTTGTGGGTTCGGGCATTTTCAAATCGGGCGACCCGCGCAAACGGGCCAGAGCGATTGTGCGGGCTGTGGCCCACTACAACGACCCCGAAGTACTGGCCGAGGTCTCCGAAGATCTGGGCGAGGCCATGGTGGGCATCAACCTGGACTTTTTGCCAGAAGAAGAGAAACTGGCCAAGCGCGGCTGGTAGTCTGTTTCCTGATACTATGTCCACAAGCCCCGGGTACAGCGGCGAGGAAGTTTTGTACTCGATTCAGATTACGATAGCGTTACGTAAAACGTAACAGCATAGGTTATCATAGTAACGCTATGCAAGCAGAAGCCTTTGGAATGGCCTTTTTTGTCGTCACGGCACTGCTGGTCCTGGCGGGTGGCTGGCTGGTGCCAGTTCTCAACCGCCGCCGCCTGGAGCGCGAGCTGTTTGCACTCAACAAAATGCACCGCTTTGCTCTAAAACACAATACCTTTGTGCGCAACCTCCGGGGAGTGCGTTTTGTGGTGGTGTTGGGCAAGCAGGGCTTTTATTACATGCTAGGAGGGCAGTTTGTGTCGCGTGACCGGCTGCTCAGGACCATCGGCGAAGAGAACGAAAAGCTGCTTCTCCAAGCCGAGAGTGAGGAGAGTCGCCACGGGCCTACGCTGAAACTCGTAACTATTCCTGCCTAGCAGCCTCATAGGCAGTTGTGTGGTTGATCCAGGAACCTTCGCGCAATCGTAAAGACGAAGGAGGGGTTAGGGTCTCTTTGCTACCACACAAGGGGGCCTGTAGCCTCCTCTCAATCGGGCCGGCTTTGCATAGTACCGCCAACAACAAAACTACCAGGTCATGCGCCAGCCTTGATCCACACCACTTTTTAGCCTATGGCGGGAGTTATTGCGGGTTATGATGGCGGTCGTGTCTGGTTAGGAGAAGTATGCTGGAGGAAACCTTTTACGTTCAAGTTCCGGCCACCCTGGCCAACCTTGGATCGGGCTTTGACGCCCTGGGGGTTGCGCTTGACCTGTACCTCGAGGTCAGTGCCACGCTACATTCAGCCGACCAGCTACGCTACACCGGCCAGGGGTATGTGCCCAACACTCCTGACAACCTGATCCACCAGGGCTACCGCGCTGCCTGGCAAGCCCTGGGTGAAGCCAGCCCACCTACCATCGCCATTCGGGCCCACAATCCCATTCCACTGGCCCGAGGCATGGGCAGTAGCTCGGCGGCTTTAGTAGCTGGGGCTGCCCTGGCCGACCATTTCTCGGGCGGCAGGCTGGGCAAAGACGGGGTGTTTGGCGTCACCGCCCGTCTGGAGGGCCACCCCGACAACGTGGCCCCTGCGATTTACGGAGGTTTTGTGGCTGCCCTGGCCGACCCACCCCTGGCCATGCCACTGCCCTCGCCCAGCGGGCTGCTTTTTGTGCTGGGAGTACCGGCCTACGAGGTGCCCACCACCAAAGCCAGGGCTGCCTTGCCCAGCAGCATTCCACACGCCGACGCGGTTTTTAATTTGTCCCGCAGTGCGCTCTGGCCCGCCGCACTATATTCTGGGCGCCTGGAGGCTCTGCGCGAAGCCGCCAGAGACCGCCTACACCAGCCCTACCGCGCCCACCTGATGCCCGGCCTCGAGAATGCCATTGAGCGGGTTTATGGCGTAGGAGCGCTGGCCGCGTTTGTGGGAGGGGCAGGGCCAACCCTGGCAGCTCTGGCCCCGCCCGGCCAGATCACCTCCATTCAGGCTGCCATGCAGGACTATGTCGGGCAGGGATATACCCTGGTTCTGGGACTGGGTGAGGGTATAAGGTGGAGGCAGTCTCGGTGCCATCCCGCTAAGTGATCTGCTTGATGATGATCCGCGCTGGCCAGGGAACCGGGGTTTTGCATTTGGTTAGCCATCGGCTATCAGCTATAGACTATCGGCTATTGGTATACCATGCCCTAGAATAGCCCTTGTGAGTCAGAACCCACCCCGCGACTTCTTCGCCGAACAAAGCCTAGAACCCCTTACCGCCCAGGGCTACCAGCGCGAGGCCAGGGCTGCGGCTTTCCCTTATCTAAAGGCCATTGCCCAGCGGGTTGTGGTTTTTGACGGGGCCATGGGAACGGAAATTTTCAAGTACAATCTTAGCGATGAAGACTTCGGCGGCGCCCAGTTTAGCGGCTGCCCCGAGGTGCTCAACCGCACCCGCCCCGAGGTGATCGCGGCCATTCACCGCAGCTACTTCGAGGCCGGGGCCGATGTGGTCGAGACCAACACTTTTGGCTGCCTGCCCCATGTGCTGGCCGAGTATGGCCTGGAGGAACAGGCCGAGGAGCTGGCCTGGGAGGCAGCGCAAATTGCCCAACAGGCCGCAGCGGAAGCGGGGGGCGAAAAACCGCGCTTTGTGGCCGGTTCGCTGGGGCCGGGGACCAAACTAATTTCGCTGGGGCAAATTGGCTGGAAAGAGTTGTATGCGTCTTACCGCACCGCTGCCCGGGGACTGATTCGCGGTGGGGTAGATCTACTCCTAATCGAGACCTGCCAGGACATCTTGCAGTTGCGCTGCGCAGTACTAGCCGTACGGCAGGCCATGCAAGACGCAGGGCGGGAGGTTCCCATGCAGGTCCAGGTGACCTTCGAGGCCACCGGGACCATGCTGGTCGGCACCGACGATGCGGCCGCCCTGACGGTGCTGGAGAGCTTGCCGGTGGACGTGATAGGAATCAACTGCGCGGTGGGGCCCGACTTGATGGACTCGCATATGCGCTACTTTTGCCAGAACAGCACCCGCTGGGTCTCCTGTCTGCCCAATGCCGGGCTGCCCCGCAACGAGGGTGGGCAGGCCGTGTTTGACCTTACCCCCGCAGAGTTAGCCCGATGGCAGCTGAAGTTCGTACAGGAGTATGGTCTGAACGTGGTGGGCGGGTGCTGCGGAACCGGGCCGGAGCACATTCGCGTCCTGGCGGACGCGGTCAAAGGTCTAAAGCCGAAGGCCGAAGGCCGCGAGGGGCAGTCTTTGGCCTTTGACCTTCGTCCTTCGTCGTTCGTCGCCAGTCTCTACCAGAGCGTCCCCCTCAGACAAGACACCGGCATTTTGATCGTGGGGGAGCGTACCAACGCCACCGGCAGTAAGAAGTTCCGCGAGATGCTGTTTGCTGGCGACTTTGACGGGATCAACGAGCTTGCCGGTGAACAGGTGGCCGAAGGGGCTCATGTGCTAGATGTCTCGGTGGCCTGGACGGGGCGCGACGAGGCCGGGGACATGCGCGAGGTGCTGAAGCGCTTTGCCACCAGCGTATCCATTCCCATCATGATTGACTCGACCCAGGTGGATGTGATGGAAGAGGCTCTGGAGCACCTGGGAGGGCGGGTCATCCTGAACTCGGTCAACCTGGAAGATGGCCTGCACAAGTTCGACCAGGTGGCAGCCCTGGCCAAACGCCACGGGGCGGCGCTGGTGGCCCTGACTATTGACGAAGACAAAGAAGCCGGGATGGCCAAGACCGTTGAGCGCAAGGTGGAAATTGCCCTGCGTATGTACGGGCGCCTGACCGGGCTACATGGTATTCCAGCCAACGCCCTCTTGTTCGACCTGCTCACCTTCCCCATCACCCAGGGCGACGAGGAGAGCCGCAGGCTGGCCATGTGGACCATTGAGGGCATCCGCAAGTTGCGCCAGCTATTGCCCGAGGTGGGCTTCATTCTGGGCATTTCTAATGTTTCGTTTGGCCTGGCGCCGCAGGCCCGGGTGGTGCTGAACTCGGTCTTTCTGGATGAGTGCATCCAGGCCGGCCTGACCGCAGCAATCCTGAACGCAGGCAAGATTCTGCCCATCAACCAGATCCCCCCGGAGCAGTGCCAGCTTGCGCTGGACCTGATCTACGACCGGAGGCAGTTCGGGCCAGACGGCGAGGTTACCCACGACCCGCTGTTTGCTTTTGTAGATTACTTTGCCAGAAACAAGGTGGACAAGGCCCAAGCCCAGGGCGCCCTGGCCGGGCTCTCCCTCGAGGATCGCCTGAAAAAGCGCATTATTGACGGGCGCAAAGTGGGCCTCGAGGCCGACCTCGAGCTGGCTTTGAAGCAGTACACCCCGGTAGAGGTCATCAACTTAGTGCTGCTGGAGGGCATGAAGGTGGTGGGCGATCTCTTCGGCGCCGGAAAGATGCAGCTGCCTTTCGTGCTGCAAGCTGCCGAGACCATGAAAGCTGCGGTGCGCTACTTAGAACCCCGAATGGAGAAGCTGGAAGGCATCCACAAGGGCACCATGGTCATCGCTACCGTCAAGGGAGATGTGCACGACATCGGCAAGAACCTGGTAGACATCATCCTTTCCAACAACGGCTACAAGGTAGTCAACCTGGGCATCAAGAAGCCAATCGAGGATATTCTGGCTGCGGTGGAAGCCCACCGGCCCGACGCAGTGGGCATGAGCGGGCTTCTGGTCAAGAGTACCGTGGTAATGAAGGAAAACCTGGAATACATGGCCGACCGGGGGGTGGGTCTGCCAGTGGTGCTGGGTGGGGCCGCGCTCAACCGGCACTATGTGGAAAAAGACCTGCGCCAGACCTATACCACTGGCCAGGTCTATTACGCCGCGGATGCCTTTGATGGTCTAAGGCTGATGGAAGAACTGACTGGCAAGGCCGCACTGTGCCGGACCGCCCCCGAGCCCAGACCAGACCCCCACCAGAAGTTATACCCCAACCAGCTCAACGAAAGCTCTAGCCCTGCGAGCCTCGAGGCCCGCGGGCGCCAACACAAAACCGCTTATGAAATCTTGCAGGAGAAACTGATGGCCGGCTCTGAATACATCCCCTCCCAGGTTCCGCCCGCGCCCCGCATCCCCCAGCCGCCTTTCTGGGGCCGCCGGGTGGTGGCGAGCAGCGAGCTCGAGATCGGGGTGATCTCACGCTACGTCAACAAAAAAGCCCTTTTCCGGGGCCAGTGGGGTTTCCGGAGGGGCGAGATGAGCCAGGCCGAGTACGAGGCTTATCTCGAGCGTCTGGCCGAGCCCATGTTCGAGGAGATGGTCTTGCAGGCCATGGGTGAGGGCTGGCTCGAGCCCGCCGTGGCCTATGGCTACTGGCCGGTGGCCTCCGACAAAAACGACTTACTGGTCTTTGACCCCAGTTCCGGAGCCGAGCTTTTCCGCTTCAATTTCCCGCGCCAGATGGGCGCGCATTCCCGCAACCTGTGCATTGCCGATTTCTTCCGCCCGCGCCATGCCGAGGCACTGGGCAACGAGGACGAGTGGTTCCCCAGGGCCGCCTGGGACAGCGGTGCGCGGGATGTGCTGGGCGCACAGGTGGTGACCATGGGGCGCCGGGTCTCGCAGGTAGCCCACCAGCTCTTTCGTTCCGATGCTTACCAGGATTACCTGTACCTGCATGGCTTCTCAGTCGAGATGGCCGAAGCCCTGGCTGAATACTGGCATAAGCGTGTCCGCCAGCAGCTTGGCATCGCCCAGGACGATGCTACTAGCATGGAAGAGCTATTCCGGCAGGGCTACCAGGGCAGCCGTTACAGCTTTGGCTACCCGGCCTGCCCGCGCTTAGAGGACCAGACATACCTGCAAACGCTATTGCAGTGGCAGGAAATTGGCGTCGAACTCAGTGAGGAGTTCCAGCTTCACCCCGAGCAGTCCACCAGTGCCATTGTGGTACACCACCCGGCGGCAAGGTACTTTAACCTGTGAGGTGAATGCTGCTTTGGCAAGTTTGCGCTGGTAGATCTTCGTTCATATAGAATGTCGCAGGTCACAAGTCTCAGGTCGTCAAGGTTCTACATCTGAACTCAACAGTCTCGGCATCTGTCAGGGTGCACGAGTCAGGCCCGCCACGGCAACATCGGGACTATTCCGGTTAGCAACGTGCCTCAGACTCTTGCTGCGACTAAGAATGTACCAGCATTGCGCAAACCTGGTCTTGGTCGGGAGAGCCTGCCCAGAGGGGAGGGCTTAGTATTGGAGCGTCGTGGTGGATTAGCCAGAGTATCGTTTGCGCCAAAGGCACTCTTGCCTGTAACCCGCCAATGACCCTACCTTGATAGCGATTTCTCATACGGATGGAGTAAAATAGTGGATATCAGCTTAATATGCAGCCGGGCTGTAGGCGATTCTGAACGCGGGGGACAGAAGCTGGGAGGTTGGAATGCGGTTTTTTGTCGTAGGGGATGTATCAATTGACTTAATCTATTTTCTCGAGCGAATCCCCGAGCCAGGTGAGGAGATTCCGGCTCAGCGAGCCCTTATGAAACCAGGGGGGGCAGGGGGCACCCTGGCCGCCCATCTGGCCAGCCTGGGACACACCGTGTACCTGGCCAGCCGGGTAGGGAACGACCCCTTCCGAAGTGTGGCTTTGTCGCAGCTCGAAAAGGTTGGCGTTGACCTGAGGTATCTGCAGGTTGACCTAAAGCAGACCACTTCTTCGGTCCTTATCTTGCTGCTGTCTGGAGGCGAGCGCTCGATGATTTCGGCAGGGGGGGCCAGCCGTTTACTGGATGTGACCGAGTTCAAGGCCAAAATGCTCGACCAGATAGACGGCGTGTTGTTTTCGGCCTACGCCTTTGTGGCTGATCCGCAGCGGCAGTACGCCATCAGTGCTTTGGATGCGGCCCGTAAACGCCAGCTGCCTATCTTCGCCGACCTGGGCACTGGCGCGGTGCGGGCTGCAGGCAAGGAACTGCTGGACATCCTGCGAGGCGTTCCTTATTTGTTGATGAATCAGGTGGAGCTACTGGCCCTGACGGGCGCCACTTCCATCAGCGAGGGGGTAAGTGAGCTCAAGGGCTGGGGCCTCGAGACGGTAATTGTAAAGGTCGGTGCGCTGGGTTCAATCGTCATCACCCCCACCCGGCAAGAACTGATTGAACCGTATCCCCTAGAAGAAGTTGTAGATACCACCGGCTCGGGTGATGCCTTTACGGCTACCTTCGCCCACGCCATCCTGCAAGGCAAAGACCCCTTTATTGCAGCCCGCCTGGGCAATCTGGCCGGCTCCCTGGCGGCCACTGCCGTTGGGGGACAAAGCCGGCTGATCACCGAAAAAGACCTTCTGCAGGTCAGGTAGGCTACCCCTGATCAGGACCGAGCCCCGGCAAAGTAGGCCCGGATAGACTCGAGTAAAGCCAGCCCTACCAGACCGCTTTTTTCCGGGTGGAACTGTGGGGCTACCAGATTGTCTCTGGCATATACGGCGGTAAAGTGGGTTTCACCATACTCGGAAATTCCGATACTGCCTTCCACCAGCGGGGCATAATACGAGTGCACAAAGTAGAAATAACGCCCCGACAGGTTCTGGAAAATGGCCGTAAATTCAACGGTATTCCAGCCCATCTGCGGTACTCGAGGCGCGGTGAATCTGGCCAGTCTGCCAGCCGCAAGCCCCAGTCCAGTCATGCCTGGCGCTTCCTCGGAGCCTTCGAACAGTATCTGCATCCCGACACAAATGCCCAAAAAAGGCCTGCCAGAGGCGATGTGCTGCCGCACACCCTCCTCGAAACCCGAAGCCTGAAATGAGTGCATCACCTGCCCAAAATGGCCCTGCCCCGGCAATACCAGCAAGTCGTGCTTGTTTACCTGGTTGGGGTCCGCCGAGACTGTGACCCTGTAACCTGTGGCTTGTAGGGCCTTGGCTGCGCTGTGCAGGTTGCCCGAGCCATAATCTATCAGAAGGGTTTTCATGGTATTTGACAGAGGCCCGTGGCCACTTACCCCTACAAAACCTCCTTGGTGCTGGGCAGGTCGTTGCGGTTGACGCGGGTGGCCTGGTACAAGGCCCTGGCCAGGGCCTTGAAGGTGGCTTCAATTACGTGGTGGGCTTCACGGCCTGCCAGCAGGCGCACATGCAGGGTGAGCCCGGAATGATTGCACAGCCCCCGTAAAAACTCGCGCAGGTGGTACGCATTCACGCCGCCAGCGCTACCTTCGATGGCTAGTTCTTCTGGGGCAAAGGCCAGGTGGCTGCGCCCAGACAGATCCAGCACCACACTGACCAGGGTCTCGTCCATGGGCACGCTGGCCTCGCCGTAGCGCTCAATGCCCGTGCCATCTCCCAGGGCCTGCTTTAGGGCCATACCCAGCACAATCCCTACATCCTCAACCAGGTGATGAACGTCAACCGCCAGGTCACCCTTGGCCGTGATGCTCAGCCCAAAGCGTCCGTGGCGCTGTACTACCAGGAGCATGTGGTCCAGAAAGCCCAGACCTGTTGCGATTGTTCCGCCCGGCGCGGCATCCAGGTTCAGGCTCAGCTCAATTTGAGTTTCGGCAGTATTGCGCTCGATGATGGCGCTACGCATTGGACACCTCGGCCAGCGCAAAAGCAGCATCCACGAAGCGCTGGTTTTCCTGCGGCGTGCCTACCGAGGCCCGGATACAGCCTTCCAAGCCCAGGTAGTGGTCTTGTCGCCGCACCAGGATACCTTGTTGCAAGAGCAGGTTGTAGGCTGCTGCTGCATCCGGCGTGCGGATCAGAAAAAAGTTGGTCTGGCTGGGATAGACCTTCCAGCTAGGGTGTTTTTGCAGGACCAGAAATAGCTTCTGCCGCTCTGCCAGCGTGGTCTGCACAATGCCTTGCACATACTCGGGAGATTCCAGGACCGTAAGCAGAATTTGTGCGGTGTGGCCCGGCAGACCAAAAGGCGGTAGCACCTTCTGGACAACGCTACAGACCTCTGATGAAGCCAGCAGATAGCCCGCCCGGATACCGCCCAGACCCCAGGCCTTGGAGAAGGTACGCAGAATGGCCACATGAGGGTTGGTTCGGGCCAGTGTCGAGTAATCGGTTCCAGAAAACTGGTGGTAGGCTTCGTCAATTACCAGGAGCCAGCCCGCCTGAGCTGCTTTCTCGGCCAGGCAGAGGATATCTGCTTTGGCAAAAAGTTGAGCCGTTGGAGCGTGGGGGTTAGGTAAAAACAGTACACCCGGATCGGCATTCAAGGCCTTCAACAGGGCCTGGGTGGGCAGGCCAAACCCAGCCTCGAGGGCCATGGCCTGATATGGTGTGGCCGAAATTCTGGCAGAGAAAGCATAGTGCGGAAATGAAGGCGCAGTATCCAGCACCCGTCCGGCGGCCTGTACCAGGGCTTGAATCAGCAGGTTAGACCCGGGTGAAACTACCAGGCCCTCGGCAGGCCAGCCCAGCCAGGCGGCCAGCCTCTCCCGCACTTCCTCGGCATACAACGAGGGATAACGGTTAAAATCCAGGTACTGCAGACGCTTTAATACCCGGTGTTTTAGTTCGGTGGGTAGATCGTAGGGGCTCTCGTTTTGGTCGAGCTTGATGGGCGCATCTACCTTTTTGTAGGGGTAGGCGGGCAGCCCCTGTAAATGGGGTTTGAAAGCCTTCACTACACGATTGTCGAGAGTTGAGGGTCAAGAGTCAAGGGCTGCGGGACACGGCGCATCAAGAAAATACCCTTGGACCAGGGGCCAGGTCCTCAGGGGGAAGCGTGTTAGGTGTTAACCGGTCTCAACCAAACCGTGAACCCAGCACCAATGCGCCGTCACACCTGTGCATAGGCTAGGGCCATGCGAATCGGAATGGTCTGCTATCCCGGCCTGGGTGGGAGTGGCATTGTGGCCTCTGAGCTGGCTGACCGGCTGGCTCGGAGGGGACACCAGGTTTTTCTGTTTGCCACCGAGCTTCCCATGCGTCTGCCTCTGGGTAGCCCGGTGAGGTTTGTTGCGGTGGAGGTGCCTAATTATCCGGTTTTTCCTGCTCCACTCTACACTCTGGCCCTGGCGGGAGCGCTCGAGCGGGCCATCCGCGAAGAAGACCTGGAACTGATCCACACCCACTACGCCATCCCCCACGCGGTGGCCGCCGAGCTGGCCAGCGAAGGCAGCATTCCCCTGGTACACACCCTGCATGGCACCGATGTGACCCTGCTGGGCATTGACCCGGCCTACCAGGCCCTCACCAGCAGGGCCCTCAGAAAAGCCGCTGCTGTAACCGCGGTATCGCAAAATCTGGCCCAGCAGGCCCAGCGCTCGTTTGGGGTGAGCCCCCGGGTGATTTATAACGCGGTAGACGCCGGGCGATTCAGGCCCAATCCTAAAGCCAGGCGCTTCTGGGCTGGCGAAGACGAGTTTTTGCTGGTACACGCCTCAAACTTCCGGTCGGTCAAGCGGGTGGGTGATATCGTGCATGTGTTCGCGAGAATTCGGCAGAAAATTAAGGCCCGGCTGGTCCTGGTGGGCACCGGCCCCGAACGGGCCGAGGCCTTGAGCATCGCCCACAGCCTGGGCGTGGACGGCAGTGTGACCTCGCTGGCCACTGCCAAAAACCCCGAGGAAATTATCGGCTCAGCCGATGCATTTTTGCTGGCCTCGGAGTACGAGGGCTTTGGACAGTCTGGACTCGAGGCACTGGCCTGTGGGGTTCCGGTAGTTGCAACCAGGGTGGGAGGTATTCCTGAGTGGCTGACCCCGGAGGTGGGTAGGCTGGTTGATTTTGGCGACCTGGAAACCTTTGCCAATGTAGTAGTCGAACTCTTGACCTCACCGGATCTCTCGCAAATGCGCGAAAAGGCCCGCCAGTATGCTCGAGCCCACTTTAACCCCGAGCACATTACAGACCAGTACGAACAGGTGTATCGTTTGGCCGCGCGGGGTAAAACCCTCGAGGTGGGCGGCACATAAAGTTGGACGGTTTCTGAAAATATCACGGAGGTATCCACTGCCGAAAACTCCTCCGGGAAGTTGGTTTGCGCATCTTCTCAGAGTTGCTTCCAAAAGCAGGCCGTAAAAAAACCTGCGCATAAGGAAGTATGTCTTGACGCCAATTTCCCTCGAGCTTAGATTGGCGAAAGGTCGTTGGATAGGTGTGTGGACCAGTTGCGGTAGGAAGGCGTTGCTGGAAGCGAAGGGACGGCCAGTACCCAGAGCGCCTGTAAGGACCGGGAGGCCAGTATGTTGGAAGGATTCAAAAAATTCATCATGCGCGGAAACGCACTCGACCTGGCTGTGGGCGTGATTATTGGTACGGCCTTTGGGACCATAGTCAACTCGCTGGTGGCCGATATTCTCAACCCTTTCATCGGGATGATTTTCGGTGCGCCCGATTTTTCGGCGATCCGGCTGGGCGCCCTGAACATCGGCAATTTCCTGAATGCTTTAGTGGGTTTTGTGATGGTGGCCTTTGCCCTGTACTTCTTTGTGGTCACGCCGATGAACAGGCTGCAGGAACTGGCCAAAAAGAACCAGGCCCCGGCTGCCCCCGCAGCCCCGCCCGAAGACATACTCTTGCTGCGCGAGATCCGCGACGCGCTGAAGAAATAGTGCTGCCAGCCGAACAGCTGGCCAATGCCTAGGGTCGAAGGTCAAATAAAGGTCGAAGGTCGAGGGTCGAAGGTCGAGAGTCGAGAGTTGAGGGTCAAGGTCGATGGTCAAAGGTCAAATAAAGGCCGAAGGCTGAAGGCCTAAGGCTTTTAGCTTTCGGCTTTTAGCTATGGGCTTTAGGCTATGGGCTATTAGCTGTGGTACACAGGTTCTAGGCTCGAGCCGCCGGCTGGAGTTTGCTTCGGCGGGGCCTTTGCGGCTTGGAGACAGGGGTTTTGCGCTCGAGGGCAGCCAGCCCCCCCACCAAGGTCCAGTCCAACACCTCGTCCAGCGTATCGGTAAAGCGAAACTTAAGGTTCTGGCGCAGATAAGCCGGAATATCCCTCAGGTCAGGTTGATTTTGCTTGGGCAGAATCACTTCGTGGATGCCAGCTCGACGCGCCCCCAGCACCTTCTCCTTAACGCCGCCAACGGGCAACACCCGCCCGGTCAGGGTAATCTCCCCTGTCATGGCCACATCGTTGCGCACCGGTACTTCGGCCAGGGCCGAGACCAGCGCCGAAGTAATGGCAATGCCCGCCGAGGGGCCTTCCTTGGGTACTGCACCGGCCGGGACATGGACGTGCACATCGGAGTTATCGAATTTCTCCAGGGCAATGCCAAAGCGATGGGCACTCTTTTTGGCATAGGAAAGTGCGGCGCGCGCCGACTCTTTCATTACCTCTCCCAGCTGTCCGGTCAGGATCAGGTTGCTTTTGCCCGGCATTACCGAGACCTCCACAAACATGATGTCGCCGCCCACAGGGGTGTAGAACATCCCGGTTGCCACCCCCACCTGCGGGACTCTGGCCTCGGACTCGGGCTGAAAACGCGCAGGGCCCAGGTATTTTTCCAGATCACTCTCGGTAATTCGGACCCGCTTCTTGCCACTCTCCAGAATGGCCCTGGCCGACTTGCGCAACAGGGCCCCGATCTCTCGCTCTAAGTTCCGTACCCCGGCCTCGCGGGTATAGTGGCTGATCATGCGCATCAGTGCGGCCTCGGTAATCACTACCTGGTTTTGCTTGAGGCCATTTTCACCAAGCTGGCGGGGCAGCAGGTATCGCTTGGCAATCTCGAGCTTTTCTTGCTCGATGTAGCTGGTAAACTCGATCATCTCCATACGGTCGTAGAGCGGCCCCGGAATGTTTACCGAGAAATTGGCGGTGCAGATGAAGAGCACCTCGCTCATATCAAACGGCACCCCCAGGTAGTGGTCGGTGAACTCCTTGTTTTGTGCTGGGTCCAGGAGTTCCAGCAAGGCCGCCGCGGGGTCTCCCTGGAAAGAAGCCCCGAGCTTGTCTACTTCATCCAGGAGCATGACCGGGTTCTTGCTGCCGGCCTGCCGGATGCCCTGAATAATCCGGCCCGGCATGGCCCCAATATAGGTGCGGCGATGGCCGCGAATATCGGACTCATCCCGTGCCCCGCCCAGCGAGATACGGTGGTATTTGCGGCCCAGGCTTTTGGCGATGGACCTGGCAATTGAGGTCTTGCCCACCCCCGGAGGCCCTACAAACAGCAGAATAGGGCCTTTGGAGACCTCCTCAAGCGAGATCTCGCCCCTTTTTTGTCGTTCTTGTTTCAGTTTGCGAACCGCCAGATATTCCAGCACCCGGTCCTTGACTTTTTCCAGGCCGTAGTGGTCTTCCTCCAGAATTCGCTGGGCTTCCTTGAGGTCAATCTGGTCTTCGGTGCGAATGTTCCAGGGCAGGTTGGTAATCCAGTCCAGGTAGGTACGCACCACGCTTGCCTCGGCAGAGTCAGGGTGCATCCGGGCAAACCTCGAGAGCTCCCGCTCTACTTCGGGCAGTACGTTGTGGGGTAGCTTAAGAGCCGCGACCTTTTCGCGCAACTCCTCCACTTCCACCTCGCCTTCTTCGCCGTGCAGCTCGCGCTGGATAGCCTTAATCTGTTCGCGCAGGTAAAACTCTCGCTGGTTTTTGTCTATTTCATCTTTGACCTGTTGCTGGATGCGGCGCTGGGTCTCCATTAAGTCCAGCTCGGCGTCGAGCAGTACTGCAATGCGCTTAAGGCGGTCTACTACCGAAGGTGTGGCCAGAATTTGCTGTTTATCTGCCAGTTTGAACTCGAGGTGATACGCAATGTAATCGGCTAGTTGCGAGGCATCCTCTATATTCATCACAAACTGGGCCACCTCGGGCGAGAGGTACTTGCCCTCCTTGAGCAGGCGCTCAAAGCGCTCCTTGACCTCGCGGAACAGCGCCCTAACCTCGGTGGATTTTCCCTCCACTTCGGGCAGCCGCACCACGCTGGCTTCCAGAAATCCGTCGGCTTTGCGGTACTGCCCAACCCGAACCCTGGCAAAAGCCTGTACCAGCATCTGTACCGAGCCATCGGCGTTTTTCCGCATCCGCAGCACATTACAGGCAGTGCCTACTTCGAACAGATCGGCGGCGCCAGGTTCTTCGACCTCCCGGTCGCGCTGGCTCACAATCAGGATGACCCGCTCCCGCGCCAGGGCCGCATCAATCGCGCGAATTGAAACCGGTCTGCCCGCATCAATCGGCATCACCATGCCGGGGTAGATAACCGAGCCCCGCACCGGGCATACAGGGAGCGTTTCTGGAAGATATGTACTGGACTTATCAGCTTTGTCGTTCATCGGGACTCCCCATCTATGGAGTAGGCCCTTTCATCTTTGACCATGGTATTGTCCTATCCATATCGCAAGTTTACAACCTAGCGCCTCGCCCAGAGATGCCCTGCTCACTCGTATAGCAGCAGAACTCAACCTGAGTCTACCTGTATCAAGTTTAGTGAATATAGCCGTAACAATAAGAACCTCTACCACAATAGCTTGAACCGGTTCTGCCTGGGTAAACAACTAGCTCATAGCTTATAGCTAATAGCGAATAGACGGTAGCAAAGGCTATTGGGTTTAGCTATCAGCCATTAGCTATTGGCTATTGGCATTCGAGCCGTATGCTGATATGGATGCAAGCGGCTGTGGTCTGGCTACTGTTGCTGCTCTGGGCGCTTGTTCCCATACCCACCGAGAACGCCTGGGTGGGCGCAGATCTGCCCGGCTGGAGTTCGGCCCTGGCCCAACGCGGCGGAGGCGGGGTTGGTGGCCGGGGCGGCTTTGCTATACCACGTGCCGCACCCTCGATGCCCAGGTTTAATCCCTCTCCATCACCCTCTTTCCCTCTGCCGAGGCCCCAGCGTTATCCCCGTAACCAGTTCCCGCCCGGTTTACCCAGCCACCCCCTTGCTCGCCCCCCTGTCCTGATAACCCCAGGTGGGGGCTTTAGCCTCGACCTGATTGCCATCATCTTTATCGGTGGCATTATTCTGGTTAGCTTCTCGATGATCCGGGGGTTGCAGCGGGCCGGAACCGGTACCAGTGGCGAGCCCGAATGCACTGTGGTCCGGCTTCGGCTAGCAACCATATTCAGCCCCGAGTTGCAGGCCGGCCTGCGCCGGGTAGCCCGGACCGCCGATACCCAGAGTGTGCGGGGCCTGGCCGATCTATTAGACAATTCCGCCGTATTGTTACTGCGCGAAAAGGCTGGGTGGCGCTTTGGTATGTATGAGGTCTGGACTGGCAGCCTGCAGAAAGCCGAGGGACGATTCGATGCCTGGATGACCGAGACCCGTTCGGAGTTTGTCGAGACCTATCGGCATTTTGAAGGCAAGGAGGTGGTGCATGATGGATATCGGCCCCGGGCCGAGCCTGACGGCCGCTACCTGGTTGTAACGCTTCTGCTGGCTGTAAGCGGAATGCTGCCCCACGTACCCTCTCCCTTGCGCGAGGCAGGGGCCATTCAAGCCCTGATGGTTTTGGCATCTTCTACCCCGGTCAACACCCTGGCGGCTTATGTCGCCTGGACGCCCGAGGCCAGCGGCGAGGCCCTCACCGAGCAAGACTTACTTTTGGGCTGGCCCCAGCTCGAGCTGCTCTAAAATGCAGGGCTTCTTACAGACATCGCAGATAGCTTATAGCCAATAGCGGATAGCTACGTCAAGCGGTGGCAACCAAGCTATCGCTTGATAATGAAAACCCCAAAACCAGCCGGTTCAAAGCAACTCCCGCCGCTCAAGAGTTGCCCATCCGTCCCGAAGGACCCCGCAGCATGAAGCGGGGGCTGACGCTTCATAAAAGATGTCGCAGGTCGCAGGTCGAAGGTCAAAAGCTACCGGCTATCAGCTATTAGCTATGGGCTATCGGCTATGGACTATTGACTATCGACTCATTGAATGACGCAGGTCGCAAGCCAAAAAGACCTGAGACCTGAGACCTGAGACGCTTCATAGAAGGACTGGGGTGTCTGCTGAGGGTAAGCCCTAGCCCACAACCCCTACCCTGGTCTACTTTTCACCTGACCAGAGGGTATTAGACTTGGAAACATGGTTACTAACCGCCGTAAAACCCCAACGGTCCGGGTGGGCAAAGTGCCCAAGGGGGGCGACCATCCCATTGTGGTGCAGTCCATGACCAATACCGATACTGCCGATATCGAGGCCACGGTGGGACAGGTCTGGGCGCTGGCCCGCGCCGGCTCGGAGATTGTGCGTATGACAGTTAACAACGATGAGGCCGCCAAATCCGTGCCGGAGATCAGGCGCAGGCTGGCCGACCTGGGTTGCGAGGTACCGCTGGTGGGCGACTTCCATTTCAACGGGCACATCCTGCTGCGCAAATACCCCCAGATGGCCCTGGCCCTGGATAAGTACCGCATCAACCCCGGCACGGTGGGCAAGGGCAGACAGCAGGACCCCAACTTCAAAACCATGTGCGAGGTAGCAGTGGAGTTTGGCAAGCCGGTACGCATTGGGGTCAACTGGGGCTCGCTGGATGCGCTGTTACTGGATGAGATGATGGACGCCAATGCGGCCTTGCCTGAACCTGAAGACGCCCACCAGGTCACGCTAAAGACCATAGTGGAGTCGGCTTTACGCAGCTACGACTGGGCCCTCAGGTATGGCCTGACTGAAGACAAAATTGTCCTTTCGGCCAAGGTTTCCAATGCGCCCGACCTGTGGTGGGTCAACCGCGAGCTAGCCAGGCAGACCTCGGCGCCCCTACACCTGGGCCTGACCGAGGCCGGCATGGGTGTGAGCGGTATTGTTACCAGTACGGCCGGTCTGGTCCCCCTGCTGGCCGAGGGGATTGGCGACACTATTCGGGTCTCAATCACCCCAGCCCCCGGCGAACCCCGCACCCGCGAGGTGGAGGTGGCCCGGGAAATTCTGCAGTCTATTGGGGTGCGGCAGTTCAAACCCAGCGTTGCCAGCTGCCCTGGCTGTGGACGCACTACCAGCACCTTTTTCCAGGAACTGGCCCTGCAGGTATCCACTCGCCTTAATGACCAGATGCCAGAGTGGAAGGCCCAGTACCCCGGGGTAGAAAACCTTAAGGTTGCGGTTATGGGGTGCGTGGTCAACGGCCCTGGCGAGTCCAAGCACGCCCATATCGGGATCTCGCTGCCAGGTACCGGCGAGGCCCCCCGCGCTCCGGTCTACATAGACGGGCAGCTGGCCACCACCCTTAAGGGCGACCAGATCGGCGAAGAGTTTATGGCCATGGTCGAGGAGTATGTCCGTGAGCGTTACGGAAAACAGCCGGCTTAGGGCATTTGAGCCAGGCCTTATTCTGTTAGACTCGAGTCATGAACCTGGAAGTACCCAGTACCCCGCGTTATCAAAAACTCGAGCTAAAAGCAGCAGAGACGGCCCTGGTTGTGGTGGATATGCAGAACGACTTCGCCGACCCAAAAGGAGCCCTCTTTGTTCCCCAGGCCCCTGCCACACTGCCGGTTATAACCGGCCTGCTGCAGCGCGCCCGAGCAGCCGGCGCCCGCGTGGTCTATACGCAGGACTGGCACAGCCCCGACGACCCCGAGTTTGCCATCTGGCCCAAGCACGCCGTGGCCGAGAGCTGGGGGGCCGAGATCTTGAGCGAACTTAAGCCCCACACTGGTGATACGGTAATAAAGAAGACCCGCTACGACGGCTTTTATGGCACACCACTGGACCACTGGCTTCACTTCTGGTGCATCAGGAACGTGGTGGTTTGCGGTACGGTAGCGAATATCTGCGTGCTGCACACGGCGGGCTCGGCGGCGCTGCGCTGGTACCAGGTGGTGGTGCCAGAAGATGCAGTGAGCGCACTAACTCCTTTTGATCTGGCCGCCAGCCTGCGCCAGGTGAGCTTCCTTTACCAGGGGCAGGTGGGTCAGGCAGCGGCGCTGCATTTTGTCTAAAGCCAATGAAACCCGACCAGCAAGCAACCGCCGAAGGGGCCTTGTTTACCGACTTCTACCAGCTCACCATGGCCCAGCTTTACTACCGCGAAGGGCTGCACGAACGGCCTTCGCAGTTTGAGTACTTTTTCCGCAGCTACCCCAACTATGGCACTCACCAGGCCGGCTACTGCCTGAGCGCGGGGCTGGACTGGCTAATGGACTACCTCGAGGGCTACCATTTCCGCCAGGAAGACCTGGACTACCTGCGCAGCGCGGTGGATGCTTTAGGCCAGCGGCTCTTTGCCGAAGATTTCTTGCGCTACCTCAAGGCCCATGCCAACTTTGCCGGCCTCACCATCCGCGCGGTCCCCGAAGGCCGGGTGGTGCACGCCGGCGCGCCGCTGGTGGTGGTTGAGGGGCCACTAATGATGGCTCAGCTACTGGAAACGGTGCTGCTGAACCGCCTCAACTACCCCACCCTGATTGCTACCAAGGCCTCGAGGGTCAAGCAGTCGGCCCAGGGCGGGGTGGTGATTGACTTTGGCATGCGCCGGGGCCAGGAGCGCGGGGTAAACGCCGGCACCCGCGCGGCCTTAATCGGCGGGGTTGACTATAGCTCCAACACCGGCCTCTCCTACACCCTGGGGCTGCCCCCCAAAGGAACCCACGCCCACAGCCTGGTGCAGAGCTTCATGGCCCTGGGTCTGGGCGAGCTGGCGGCCTTTAGGGCCTATGCCGCACTCTACCCCGACGACTGCTTACTGCTGGTAGATACCGTCGACACCCTGCAAAGCGGTGTTCCTAACGCAGTGACGGTTTTTAGAGAACTGCGCCAGAAAGGGCACCAGCCGCTGGGCGTGCGCTTAGACTCGGGCGACCTGGCCTATCTGAGCATCCAGACCGCCAGGCAGCTCGACGAGGCCGGCTTCGAGCAGGCCCGCATTGTTCTTTCTGGCAACCTCGAGGAGTTCACCATCTGGCAGATCACCACCCAGATCGAAAACGATGCCGCGGCCCACGGTGTAGATCCTAAAGCCCTGCTCCGGCGCCTTAGCTTTGGGGTAGGGACCCAGCTAATGGTCTCGAATGGGGCCGCCGCGCTGGATGGGGTGTACAAACTGGTCGCCATCTACGACCAGGCTGCCTGGCGCCCGGCCATCAAGCTATCAGAAACCCCCAGCAAGACCCTCAACCCCGGCAACAAAGCCCTCTGGCGCCTGTATGACCGGCGTGGCAAGGCCACTGCCGACCTGGTGACCCTGGTAGATGAAGACCTGAACTCCCAAGACAGGTTTACCCTGCGCCACCCCACCGAGGCCGGGGTCTACCGCAGCCTGGAGCGCTCGCAGGTTAGTGGGCTCGAGCCCCTTTTAGAGAGGGTTTTTGTCGGTGGCCGCCGCACCACCCCGGAAGCCAGCATCTCCGCACTGCGCCAGCGCGCTCAGGCCGACCTGGCCCGCCTGGACGCTGGGGTAAAGCGGCTGATAAACCCACATATCTACCATGTCTCGCTAAGCGAAAAACTCTGGGAACTCAAGCAGCAGCTCATAACCCAGGCCCGCGGTTTTAGCCAGTGAAACGCTGGTAGGAGCCCTGTTTCTAGCCGTAAGTCGGTCGGGATGTTGTGTTGTCAATTTCTCATAGACAATATTGGTTGCCAGGACGGACTCGTCGCTGCGCCATGTTTAGCTGGTCAAAAGCAAGATATAAAATGTATCGAGGCAGGGCAGGAAATGCCACCAACACAGGTATTGTTGCAGTGCCTACCCTTCGACCAGGCCCTTGACATGAATCTTTGATGACCTCGCAACCCTACCGTTGACTATAGGAGGATGATGAGCATGCTAAACCAGACCGCTGCCAGACTACCACGTTTCGGCCTGCAAGCCGTGGTCTCGAGTATTCTGGCGCTTGCTGCATCTATTGTCACGCTGGGTATCCTGTTCGGCCCCACCTTGGTGGGGTGGAGCAAGGCGCTACTGCTGGCCTGGCGCGAGGGGCGCTGGGACTGGTGGTTGGTCTTTAAAAGTTTCAGTTGGAGTAACGTTGCGCTGGGGTATATTATTATTCTGTACCTTGTTCTGACTTCTGCACTGACGGACGCCGCGCTTGGGCTTGCAGCGGGGCATGGGTTCAGGCTGGGGGCTGTCCCAGTGTGTGAGCCAGTGTACTTGGCCGCAACTAATCTGATGACGTCGATCTTAATTTTGCCGGTTGCTTATCTGGGCTTCATGGTTGCCGATCATACGCAGCGTGGTCTGTTAGCTAACATCACCGAGTCTGCTAGACTGGCTGGTCGGCTGGCGCTTTCTACTCTGGCCGTGGTCGTGCTAATGGGGGCATCTATGGTTTTTGATTGCACCTGGCGTGAGTACGGCTTTATCCTTGGGCATGTTTGGTGGGCTCTGCTTATCCTCCCTTTAGTTAGCCTGTACGAGAGCAGCAGGTCGGTGGGGGAGGCTGCTACAAGTGTATGAACCATCGGCTGTAAGACCGAATTGGCAGCTGGCTCAGCTTTTCGCTGGGCACCAGTCTGGGCTTTAGCCTGGGGGGGGGCTCGAGCCCAATGATAAGAGGCGGGTGGTATGCCTTTCTTGTCACCCCAGCTCGACCAGGATAGCCAGCGCGGTAGCAATCTCCCGCACCGTCTCGTTATCCAGTTCCCCTAGCTTGACGACAAAGCGCTGTAGGGAGACGGCGCGCGTCTGCAACGTCTCAGCCGCGGAGACCTTCGTTAGGCCGCTTTCCTTGCTGGGGTCGATGCGGACAATCCACACCTTGCCGGCGTAGCCGGCAAGCCAGCCGGTAAGAGGCACCACCAGCTTCACGGGTAAAACGCCCAGCCGATCGGAACTCAGCACCACCGCCGGGCGCTGCTTGCGTATCTCGGAACCCCTGGCCGGATCGAAGCGAATTTGCCAGATCTCACCGCGGCGAGGGTTCGGCATCCACCAGGTCCCCCGCGTCTACATAGTCCTCGACCCACTCCATGAGATCACCTCCTGGCTGATAAAGATGTTCAAGCTCGGCCGCCTGGCGCGCCAATAGCTTGCCACGCTCTTCGACCGACAGCTTCAAGAGCGCACTTCGATCAAGCTTGCTGTGGACAACACCCTTCTCTTCACGCCTCATGAGGTCACCTCGCTGCGTAAGGCGATTCTACCTCACAAGCGATGCCCTGGCGAGCTAGGTAAGCAGCGAAGTCCTGACTCTCCCGCCGGGCGGCTGGCTGATCAGCAGCCTCTCGGCGCAGTCGCCTGAGCAGGGCCCCAAGAATACGGGATCGAACTTATGGACCTAGGTTACGGCTTTGCCGGAATCGCGTATGCGACTCGCCTAACAGTACTTAGCCTGCGCGGGATAGAGGCCTGCTCGAGCTTTGGGCTAGAGCTGAATGGGTTGGTGCGCTAAGCCGCCGGTATGGAAACCCTTTGAAGCGCTATCTCTTACCTAACCCCGCACCCACTTCCAGACGGTGCTGCTGCACACCCCCTACTTCCTGGCCAGGCTGCGGGTAGAGGCTCTGGTTTTTAGGTACTCGGCCAGCAGGGCTGCGCGCAGGGCTACTTTACCGGTTGTCCGGGCTTCACGCGGGCAGTGTGGTGACTGCAATCCACGCGCCTGTTAGTAATCCACCGGCCGCAGGTAAAACTCCTCAATGGCGGTGCTCGAGACCATAGCGCAGATGGGGGGCTTGCGCTTCCAGTGGGTTCTGGCCACCAGCCCCTTGACCAGCGCCAGCTCGCTTTGGCTAAAGCCCTGTTTTAGCAGATAGGCCTCCTCATACCCGGCCATCAGGTGGGCCAGAATGGTATCTCCGCGCTGGTAGCTGATGCCCAGGTCGGCCTCGTCGGACTGGCCGGGAATCAGGTCGGCGCTGGGTGGCTTTCCAACGATCACCTCCGGCACACCAAGGTGCTGGGCCAGCCCCCAGACCTGGGTTTTGAACAGGTCTCCCAGGGGGTTGAGCGGCGGGGCGTCGTCGCCGTGCCAGGTGAAGTAGCCGAACATCCGCTCGGTCTTGTTGCCGGTACCCAGCGGCAGGGCTCCCAGGGCCTGGGACTGATCGAAGCAGATCATCATCCTGACCCGGCTCATCAGGTTCCCCTTGCGGTGGGGGGTCATGCCGGTGATTACTTTAGCGTAGCCATCTACCGTAGCGGTAATCTCGATAGTCTGGCTGTGGACGCCCAGGGCCTCGATGACTAGCTGGGCGTGCAGGAGCGAGTCGGGGCTCGAGCTCTGGTAAGGCAGCCTTAGCGCATAGACCTGCTCTGGCCCAAAGGCTCTGGCCGCCAGGTAGCAGGTCACTGCCGAGTCAACCCCGCCGGAAAGGGCCACCAGCACCTTGCTAAAGCCCTTGCGAGCCACCTCGTCGCGCAAAAAAGCCACCAGGAAGTCGGTGAGCATTGCGTAGTTGAGTTCAAGTAGCTGCTCTGGGCGGCTACTGGCTCCAATTATCGGCTGACTCACAGCACCTCCTGAAAGCTCCGGATCAAGGGGGCCAGGTTGGCCCGCAGGTCGGCCAGCAGGGGAGTCTCGTAACGGGCTACCTGGATGCTTTCGGGGTGCAGGTCTACCAGCAGCACCGCCTCCTCAAACAGCGGCCCCTGAGCAATCACCTGGCCATAGGGATTGACCGCGTGGGACAGGCCAACCATCCCCTTGCCCCCCTCAAAGCCCACCAGGCTGGTACTGAGCACAAAGACCCCATGCTCGGCGGCAATTCCTTCGGCTGTAGCCAGCCAGCGGCGGGCGTTGACCGGGGCAGGTCCCACCAGGTCGCGGGCCGGGCTGGCCATGGGAATATAGAGCAGCTGCGCCCCCTTCAAGGCCAGCACCGCGGCGGTTAGGCTGTGCCAGGCGTCTTCACAGATTAAGATTCCGGCCCGGCCAAAGCGGGTGGCAAAGGTATCGAGCCGCTCACCGCGCGAGACATACCGCCCCTCGTCAAAAACGCCATAGGTGGGTAGGAAGATCTTGCGGTGGATATGCCGGATGCCGGCCTGGGGGGTGTTGAACTCGGCGTACAGGGCGCTGTTGAAAAAGCCGCCCTGGCTGCTCTCGTAAAAGCCCAGGCAGATGTCTATGGGGGCGGTCCACTCAAGCTCTGCCAGCAGCTCTTGCAGCAGCCCTACTACCTGCTGGGCAGAGAGCGCTTGTTCGCGCACCCCGGCCTGCAAAAAGTAGCCCGAGAGCGCCGTCTCGGGTAGGGTGACCACATCTACCCCCTGGTTTTTGAGGGCGAGCAGCCGCTCGGCCAGTCGCTCCAGGGTAGTGCTAAGCCTTCCCTTGGATGGTTTGAACTGCAGCAGGGCGTGGCGGATCATCGCCTCATCTTACTAAGCCTCTGGGCTATTCCAGGTATAGCCGGTGCTTGGCCAGATAGTTTTCGACCTGCTCGGGCACAAAGTACCGAATGGAGCGGCGGGTTTTTATCCGGCTGCGAATCTCGCTGCTGGAAATATCAAAGCCAACAGCGGCTACCAGCTTCAGCCGGGCTTTGAACTGGGGCTCGAGCTTTTCCAGATCAAACCCCGGTCTGGCCACGGCCACCATGGTAACCAGGTTTACTAACTCTGCCGCCCGGTGCCAGCTGGCAATTCCCTGGTAAGCGTCGGCCCCGGTGATAAAGAAAAGCTCGCTGTGAGGCTTTAGCACCCGTACCTGCTGCACGGTCTGGTAGGTATAGGAGGGGCCCTCTCGGTCGAGCTCGAGGCGGCTTACGCTAAAGCGGGGGTTTGAGCAGGTGGCCAGCAGGGTCATCGCGTAGCGGTCTTCGGGGCTGGCAACCGCAGGCTTGTGGGGCGGGCTTGGCGCAGGCATAAACCAGACCGCCTCGAGCGCCAGCGCATCACAGACCTGCTCCGCCACCAGAAGGTGCCCCAGGTGAGGCGGGTCGAAACGGCCTCCAAACAGTCCCAGTTTCATCTAAATCAGGTTCAAGCCGGGCCGATTCTGATGCTGGGCTCGTTGCCCGGCTTCCACTTGATGGTACAGCCGATAGCCTCGGCCTGGCTAAGGGGTGGATCAAGCCCCTGTACCAAAGCGGTTAGAACCCGGTCCAGGGTGTGATCGCTAACGCTGGCGGGGTTTTTGGGGGTGTCGTTTACCCGCCCCCGGTAACGCAGTCTGCGAGCGGCATCAAAAACAAATACCTCGGGGGTTCGTTGAGCCAGATAGGCTTTGGCGGTAGCCTGGGTCTGGTCTAGCAGATAGGGGAAACTGAACCGGTGCTGGGCCGCAAAGGCTTGCATAGCCTGTGGCGAGTCTTCGGGGTAGCGCTCAAAGTCGTTGGGGTTGATGGCCACAAAAGCGGCCTGGCCGCGGTACTTTTGCGCAAGCTGCACAATTTCGCCAATGGAGCCCTGAACATAGGGGCAGTGGTTGCATATGAACATCACCACCAGATAGGGCTCAGGAAAACTGGACAGTTTGACCGGCTGGCCGTTAAGGTCGGGCAGCTCGGCGTCAATCAGCTCTGTTCCTATGTCAAGCTGGGAATACTGCAACATGCTCTCAGGTTATCGAAAATACCGCTGGCTGAAGTGAGACCAGGCTCACACCCAGAGCGTTGCCGGATACCAGTAGAGCCATTCTGAAGGGGGCACAAAGGCACCCAAAAACTGGGCCTGGCCCGTTAGTTCTATGGCCTGCCCTGCCCCAATCAGCAGGGTATCGCCCCAGCCGAGGGGTCCTTCTGGCCACTCCGCCCCTCCGGCGATCAGGGTAAGAAGCAAGAAACAGTGGTCGGGCGCCCGCTGGGTAAGCCGGCCCCGCAGATGATAGCGCTCGAGCACAAAGGCTTCGCAGGCCAGCAGTATCTCTTTGTGCTGGGCGGGCAGCGCAAGGGGCCGGGGCAGCGGGGTGGGCTTTAGCCTGGCCACCTCCAGGGCTTTTTCTAGATGCAGTTCACGGGGCCGCCCATAGTCATAGAGGCGGTAGGTCAGGTCGGAACGCTGCTGCACCTCGTAGAGCAAAAGCCCTGGCCCCAGGGCGTGAATGGTTCCGGCTGGCACCGGAATTGCCTGTTCTGCCACCACCCATTCTCGCTGCAGTTTATCCCACAGGGTGCCGTCCTGAGCGGCCCTGGAGAGGCTTTCGCGCTCCATCGGCTGGCGCAGGCCATAAACCAACTCGCCCTCGCCCTCCAGGATGTACCAGGCCTCGGTCTTGCCGTGAAAACCACTGGCGGCTTCCTCGTGGTGGGCATAGGCGTCGTCGGGGTGTACCTGTACCGAAAGCCACTCGGCTGTATCGAGAAACTTGATCAGCAGGGGAAGCTCGAGGCCATACCGGTCATATGCAGCTTTGCCGAGAAAACCCGCGCCCAGTTCGGGCAAGGCTTCGGCCAGGGTTCTGCCGGCCAGCAGCCCCGAACGGATACGGTTCTGGTCGTAGGCCAGCCAGAGTTCCCCAATGGGTTCTTTCGGTTGCAAACCAAGCTTCTGGGCTATTCGTGAGCCGCCCCAGACCCGGCCTACCGGCTGGGCCTTTAGGAAGAGCGCAGGAATCGGCTGTCTCATCCTGCCGATACTAAAGGCAGGTCGGTCAAAACACTAGCCGAGTCGAACCAGAGTGGCACAAAAGCATGAGGCGCGGGCAAACACACCACATCCAACCGTATAAAGCCCGGCACAGAGGCGAGTACAAAGGCCCCGAGTGGGTAAGGGTGGTCAATGCTTTCGAGTACACTCTGTTCGAGCTATGAAGATCGCCGGTAGCCTTTGCGTAGTCAGCGGGGCCAGCAGCGGAATTGGCAGGGCCACTGCGATCGAGCTTGCCAGACGGGGCGCCAGACTGGTCTTGGTGGCCCGTAGAGAGCAGCGGCTCGAGCAGGTTGCCGCTCAAATTCGCGAGGCCGGTGGGCAGGCCTGGGCCTTTGCCGCCGACCTGAGCAGCCACCTCGAGGCCACCCGCCTGGGCGAACAGGTGCTGGCCGAGCTAGGCACCCCCGATATCCTGATAAACAGCGCCGGCGCGGGCGAGTGGCGCTTTCTGGATGAAACGCCCATCACTGACATCCAGCGCCTGATGGATGCCCCCTACTTCAGCGCGGCCTACCTGACCCGGGTCTTTCTACCTACCATGCTGGAGCAAAAACGGGGCCTGATTCTGATGGTCTGCTCGCCGGCCAGCCGACTGGCATGGCCTGGCGCTACCGGCTATGTAGCCGCCCGCTGGGCCTTGCACGGCCTGGCCGAAGCCCTGCGGGCCGACCTTTACCACAGCAAACTGAGGGTTTGTGCTTTTTTCCCTGGCAAAATTAGCGATAGCGAGTACTTCACCCGTAACCTCGAGACCGAAAACCGCATCCCCAGAGTGGGTCGGCTTATACCCGAGATTACCTCAGAGCAGGCTGCCCTGGGCATTGTGCGGGCAGTTGAGCGCGATGCCAGGATGATGTTTGTACCCTGGCAGCTGCGCCTGTTCGACCTGCTGGCGCGCTGGTTTCCCCGGCTTGCCGAGCATCTGGCCTGGAGTACCGGCGCTAAGCGGAAGGGACCACAGGACTAACTTGTTAATCCTTTTCTTCCACCCCAGATAGCTTTGTCTGGCTCTGTCGAGTGCCTCGGTGGCACCAACAAATAGCGAACAGCGAATAGCTAAAAGCTGAAAGCTGAAAGCGGCTGTTGCTATCAGCTTCTACTTGCTGCAAGCAACCCGCTGAACCGCTTGTTGCGCTCCTGGGGCGGTAGTCGGGCACAGCCTAAAACCACCGTCCCAGTCTATAGTCGTGCTCACTTTTGTTTCCGCCAGTGAGGCTATAAAAACCTATCTCTTGACTATGAAGATCTCTGATCGTCCTTGACTGATAAAGTATGTTCTGCACAGCGCTTGATGGGTGGGTATCCAGATGGTCGAGTAACCGCGTCTGTTTACACCACATGTCAGGTTCAAGATTGCAGGTCTCCCCATATGCGGTATGACCTTCGACTCTTGACTTGCGACCAGCCCCTTTTGTCTGGCTGCCCCTCTCGTATACTGGAAAATGGTGATGTATGGCGGGTCATAGCAAATGGGCACAGATCAAGCGGAAAAAAGCCGCAAACGACCTCAAAAAAGGCAAGGTGGTAAGCAAATACCTGCGTCTGATTGCGGCCGCGGCCAGGGCGGGGGGAAGTGCCGACCCCGCGGCCAATGTCAACTTGCGCAATCTGATTGAAGCAGCCAAAAGTGAAGACGTCCCCAGTGACAATATCGAGCGCCTGCTCAAGCGCCTGGCGGGCGGTGATGACGAGGGCGGGCATTACGAGGAGGTGGTCTACGAGGGGTATGCGCCGGGCGGAGTGGCGATTATTGTGACTGCCCTAACAGACAACCGCAACCGCACGGCATCGGAAATACGCCACATTTTCTCCAAACATGGGGGCAGCCTCGGGGCGAGCGGGGCGGTATCGTGGCAGTTTGACCGCCGGGGCTATATCTGGATTGAACCCAACTCCGAGGCAGCGCAGGAGGCCGCCATCGAGGCAGGGGCGCTGGACTTCCAGGAAAGCGAGGGGGGTCTGGAAATTTATACTGCTCCCCACGAGGTCTACAGCGTGGCCAACACCCTGAAGGCCAAAGGCCTCAAGCCCGAAAACACCGAGATCACCATGATTCCGCAAAACACCACGACCCTGGGCCAGGAAGAAGCCGAAAAAGTGTTGCGCCTGGTGGAAGTGCTGGAAGAGCTCGATGACGTGCAGAGCGTGTACGCCAACCTGAACCTCGAGACTGTCTCGCTGAAGGTTTGAGCTTGTCCAGGTCATTATGGGGGATAGCGACCCGGCGGGGTCGGGCGATTAGGCATTTTAGTGATATAGACGCTATGTTTCCTGGCATGGCTTTTTGTAGCCTGACAGCGCACAATAGTAAAGGTAGGGTTAGAGATGCTGAGAGTAGTGGATCGTTTTAGGGAGGATGTTCAGGCTGTACTGGACAGAGATCCTGCGGCCAGGGGCGCTCTGGAGGCGGTGTTGTTTAGCCCAGGGATGCATGCACTGTGGATGCACCGGCTCAACCACAGACTCTGGAGAGCCAACTTTAGGCTGTTGGCGCGCATTCTGGCCCACCTTACGCGGATGTTCACCGGGGTCGAGATCCACCCTGCGGCACGTATAGGAAGGCGGGTGGTGATTGACCACGGGATGGGCATTGTGATTGGCGAGACCGCCGAGGTCGGCGACGACGTCTTGATGTACCACGGCGTGACCCTGGGGGGAACCGGCTTCACCCGTGAAAAGCGCCATCCCACCATTGGCAACAAGGTGTTGCTGGGGGCCAACGCCACCGTGCTGGGGCCAGTCCAGGTGGGTGATGGCGCCAAGGTTGGGGCTGGGGCGGTGGTTACCAAACCTGTTCCACCCGGAGCTATTGCCGTAGGTAACCCGGCCCAGATTATAGTGGGCGACTCAGAGCTAAAGCCCGTTGGAACCTAGAACGCCCATCGCCCAGGTCGGCCGGCAATGGGCTAAAGCGCGATGTCTGGATGTGGGCGGAACTGGCCCATATACTCCACCTAACAGGCCAGACCCGTGGGCTTGTCTTCTAGCGCTCACCGCTCAGCCCAAACGTATGCCGAACCCGTCCGACGTCAGGCACACTCCGGAAGCCCCAAGCAGTTGACAGCCAGGAGGGTGCAACACAAGGATTACTGCTGTGACCCCCTTGACTTTTGTCCACCATTTTGAAAGAGGCAGGCTGGCTAGCACACTACTGGTGCTACACGGAACCGGCGGCAATGAACACGATCTGGTGCCCATGGCCAGGCAGCTAGCTCCGGGGGCGAATATTCTTTCGCCTCGAGGGAAGGTGCTCGAGAACGGCGCCCCACGCTTTTTTCGCCGCAGGGCAATGGGCATATTCGACGAACAAGACCTCAAAGCCCAGGCGGCCGACCTGGCCCAGTTTGTGCAGGATGCAACCCACCTTTACGGCCTGGATGCCCGCAAGGTGTACGGGCTGGGATATTCCAACGGGGCGAATATGGCAGCGGCCTTGATGCTGTTGCATCCCGAGGTGCTGGCTGGAGCCGCTTTGCTCCGTCCGGTACTGCCTCTGGAGGTGGCGCCACTCCCAAATCTGGCCGGAAAGGCCGCCTTTCTGGCTGCTGGAACCCAGGACGCCTGGTCACCCAGCCAGCGGGTGAAGGCTCTAGCAGACCGCCTGGAACAGGCCGGGGCCAGGGTCGAGCTGCGCTGGGAGCAGGGAGGCCACCAGCTCTATCCCGAGGAGCTCATTGCCGCCACGGAGTGGTTGGCCCAAAATCTTGCGTAGAGTGGCTGGGTTAAGGAATGCTCATATCAACTTCGGCCAGGGAGTATTCATGATGATTGCCGAGGCGTTACGGCGCAGGTGCTGGTCTTGCCTAAGCAAGGCGCCAAAGGCATCCAAGCAGCCCAGCAAATGCCCATCTGCACAGGTATCTCTGGGTAGATGCGCCTCAGGCCTGCTCCTGGGCCAGTCGAAGGGTCGTCAGAGCGGCAGTAGAAAAAAGCAATGACCACGAAAATGATGATGATTTGTGGGAATGCTGTATCGTGCCCGCATCAGCCTTCTTTGTAGAACTTGCTGGTGAGGTAGAACTCGGTATAGACTGCTTTTAAGAAAGCCAGCAGTGGAACGGCCAGCAGCGCGCCAATCAGGCCATACAGGCCCGCACCCACCAGCAGGGCCCCAATCACGCTTACCGGGTGCAGGGCGGTGGTCCTACTGAGAATTCGTGGGCCGAGGACATGGGCCTCGAGCTGGTTGGCAAACACCACCACTCCCAGCACCGCCAGCACCTGTGGCCAGCCAACGGTAAGCGCCATAAGCATCGCCGGAACGGTGGAGACAATCACTCCCACGTACGGGATAATATTGAAAACCGCCGCCAGGAAACCCAGCGGCACCGCCAGCGGCACCCCAAAGATCCAGAGCCCTGCCGCTATAATCAGGCCGACCGCCATAGCTACCAGTATCTGTCCCCGCAGGTACCCCCCCACAGCCCGTTCCAGTTTATTGCCGATATCACTTACCAGCGGCTGGTACGGCAGCGGCACCGCCTGCAAAAAGGTCTGGGAGATTTTAGGCAGGTCGTAAAGCAGATAAATTGAGATGATCAGCGCAGCAATTAGTTGTAACGCACCTCCAACCAGGAAGGCCAGGAAACCTACCAGGTTGCCCCCCTCGGCTAAAAGGGTCTGCAGGAAACCGAGCAAGGTCTGCACGAAGTTCTGCAGAAGGGTCTGCAGTCCCAGGGCAGCCTGGGCAAAGACCTCCTCAAAAGCCGGGGGAACCTCGAGCTGTCCAATCTGTGCGGGCAGCTTCTCGACCCAGAGTAAAAGCGGAGCCAGGATACGTGGCAGGTCGCCCGCAAGCCGCGCCAGGGCGGAGGCCATATCGGCAATCAGCAACGAGGCCAGCGCGAGCACCAGGCCAAACCCCAGATAGACCAGCAGTACTGCTATAAAGCGGGGTACTTTGCGGCGCTCGAAGGCCCGCACAATCGGATGGGTAATGTAAGCAAACACAAAGGCCATCAACAGGGTAACAATGGCTGCCCGTGCCCCTCCAAAAACCCATCCCAAAAGCAGAATTAGCAGGTAGATCAGAATCGCATATACCGCAATTCGTACCCACAGCAGTTTCCAGATCTCGGCTATATCCCGACGCATGCAAATACGATACAGCAACCGCCATTTAAAGCTTCAGGGCAAGCCAAACGTCAGCTTTCCCCTGGCCCGCACTGCCTCGGGGGCCAGGCCCTGGCCAAAATGTGTGTCCTTGTCGGGCTCACCGTCCCACAGCTCAAACAGTAGCCGCGCCCCCGCGTTGGTGCCCCTCAGCGCCCACTCGGTACCGCTGTTGCCTACCCGCCCAATCCACTGACCCTTCCAGACCCTGCTACCAGGCCTTATGCCCGGCGCAATCTCGGAAAGATGGGCATACACCGTGGTAAAGCCGTCGGGATGGCGAATCCAGACCTCACGCCCGCGCAGCCTGCCCATCTGCTCAGGGCTGGCCCCACGGGCGACCGCCCGAATCAGGGCATCGAACTCCGAGCGTGTCATCTCCTGGTAGTTGGTCTCGGCCTTGATCACTTCGCCCCCGGCTGCTGCTACTACGCCCAGCCCAAATCGCACCGGAACACATGCGTCGTCCCCAGTAAAAACAAAGCCAGGGCTGGTTCCTCTACGGTATTCGCGGGGTGCTCCGGGTAAGTTGCTATTGGTTTTGGGCAAACAGGCTCCCGGCAACGGCAAACTAAAGCCACCAGGCCCTTTTTGCAGTTCTTGCCGCAGCCTGCTCATTTCGGACTGCAACTCCGCCACCTGCCGACGGGTGCTGGATAGCTGGGCGGTCTGCCACAACGCGACCAGCGTCACCAGGGCCAGCAGTATCCAACCGGGCTTGATCGGCATAGTTTTATTCTATGCCAAGTCAAAACTGTTTCGGTCTACCGCGCGCCTTAACTCCATAATGTGATGTGGGTGAAACATCTTGCTTTTTGACCTGCGCGAGGGGATAAGTCACCCCCCACTGCAAACAGTGACAGTACTTGGCAATTCGTGCTACATTACCGGTCAAAGGAGGAAAAAGCATGGCTCCAAAGGCTCACGACTTTCGAGTTGCTCTAAATTCAATTCTACTTGATGCCGAGGAACAAAAAAGGCAGTATCTGGAACTGGCCGCAGGGGAATTGCACAGATTAGTAGGAGGGTATCCCGGGAAAGACCACCGCATGCCCACCTGTTGTAGTGTGATGCGTAGTATTATGAGGCCAAGTGACCAAATCTTATCTGCGCCCCCAAAGGGAAATGGGGCCTCATTGAAAATTCGCTACTGGCTCAAAAAATAGGGGCCAAAGAATTGGTCTCCATGCTAAATCTAAGCTCAGAGCAGATTCAATAGGCGGTTTTTGATCTGCTTGGCAGTGAGGCCATCGAGCTGCATGCCTTTTGAGCGCTCGACCAGTTCATATACCTTGTGGGCGTGGCTGTTGGCGACGCGGAAAGTGATAGACTGCCCGGCCACCGTTACAGTTACTCGGCGCAGGTTGGGTTCCTGCCAGTGCTTGGTATAGCCGGTGATTTTCTTACCCACCCCACCCTCGCGCTTGGCCTTACCACGGGTGATGATGCTGTAGGCTACTGTGGGGCGCTTACCGCTAATTTCACAGATCTTCGACATCTCAGGACTCCTATCTGCCAACACAGGGGAACAGCCCCTTGTTTCAGGGCAACGGCAACAAGTATAACATACCCTCACGCTGCCGTGCTAGACTGCCCTGCGGTATAGATCGAGCAACGGAGTGGCCGAGGATGGGGGTGATTAATCTATGAGCATTGCCACATGGCTGGTTCCTGCCCTGATTGTTGCCGACCAGGCCATAAAACTGTTAGTGCTTTGGGCTGTTGGCCCCCGCATCTTCGACCCTGGGGTTGGCGCCGTTTTCTTGACTAATTTGTTCTGGATTTTTGACGCCACCTTTGTCAAAAACACCGGCGCGGCCTTTGGCCTCTTTCAGGGGGGCGCCCGCATTCTGGTCTGGGTGAGCCTGATTGTAGGCATTGGCATTTTGCTTTACCTGAGCGTGAGCCACCGCCGGGTATCGCTGCTAGGCCAGGTCTCCCTGTCCCTGATTGCGGCTGGGGCACTGGGCAATGCCATAGACCGGCTGGGCCATGGCTGGGTTGTGGACTATATGGACATCAACCGCACCGGGCTGGCCATTCTGGACAATTTCCCCATCTGGAATATGGCCGATGCTTGTATAGTGGTAGGAGTTATACTGCTGTTGATATCGCCTCAGCGCAAACGTCGTTTTTAGAGTGCTGCCGGCTAAAGCAGCTAATAGCTGCCGTCAGTTTATGTGTTGTGTCCGGGGTGGCTTCTCACCAGGTGTTAACATATCTCAAATTACCGGGCGTCTACACTTTCGGGTTTGATGGTGTCTTCAATTTGCAGTGTGCTGCACGTTACTACCAGTTGTCTAGTTTACAAACAAACACTGTTACGTTGACACTCCTTTTTTGTGAATCCTATAATCACATTGGTAGAATCAACCTTTATCCTAAAAGGGTTTTGCGTTGAAAGGAGCAAGGATGGAGTACAAGGTGACGCTCTCCACCGAAGAAATTGTGCGCGGCCTGAAACACTATCGTCGTATCGCTAAGCAGGATGTTCTTCGAGCGCCGGAGACACCGAACCCCGATATCTTTCGCCAGCACGCCGAGGCCCGGCGTGAAATTTATGCCAAACTGGCCGAGGTAGCCGAGGCCGAAGGCCCCGACGCCGTGGTAGGACAGGCCTTGGAGCTGTATCAAGAGTTGCCCTTCGTAACCGGGACGGCCGAGGATGCGCACCCCGAGATCAAGGGTCAGGAAAACGCGCTCGAAAACTTTTTCCTGATGATTGGTCTTGACCCCAAGGTTCGCCGGGAGGCACGCAAAGCCCGTAAACCAATTCAGAGGCACTAGCCTATAACCGTTACTGCCGGCCGCTTGAAAAACCCTTCTTCGGCGGTGAAATCTCAGTTTATGAACTTAGAACTCCTTGGGGCCCAAGCCAAAGCCTGTGTGGCCTGTGGCCTATCAAAAAGCCGTTCCCAGGTGGTATTTGGTGAGGGCAATCCAGATGCCAGGCTGATGATTGTGGGCGAAGGCCCCGGCGAAGAAGAAGATTTGCAGGGACGGCCTTTTGTCGGACGCAGTGGGCAGTTGCTCGACAAAATCCTCGAGGCTGCCGGAATTCCCCGCCAGAGTGTTTATATCGCCAACATCGTAAAGTGTCGTCCGCCACAAAACCGGGCTCCCGAGCCGCTGGAGGCCAGAGTCTGCACATCGCTATGGCTGAACAGGCAAATTCAGCTCATCAAGCCGCAGATCATCATCCCCCTGGGCGCCACGGCGCTCGAGTTCTTCGCCGGTGAGAAGCTCCCCATCACCAAAGTGCGGGGAAAGTTTTTCGATTGGCAGGGTATCAAAATACTCCCGATGTTCCACCCCGCTTATCTGCTGCGAAATGCTTCGCGCGAAGCGGGTAGCCCAAAACACCTCACCTGGCAGGACATCTTACTGGTCAAGAAAACCCTCGATGAGCTTTGCCCAAAGCAAGAGGTCGAGATCAAGACCATCCGTCAGGAGTCGCTATTTTGAAGCAGTATCGGGCCGAAAGTCCAAAGCTTAAGGCCAAGTACCCGCTGCTCCAACCCTCTGCCTAGCATCCTGAGCTCCAAACTATTCCCCCCAACATGCCCCTCTCCCGCGCTGGCCTCTTTCACCTGGTGGTGGTCTACCTGGTCTGGAGCAGCACCTACCTGGCTTTCAAAATAGGTGTCAGCAACGGTTTTGAGCCCTTCTGGATGGGGGCTACGCGCTTCATCCCGGCTGCGCTGCTTCTGCTGGGGTTTGCGGTATGGCAACGCTGGCAGGTACGCTTGAGCTGGCCAGAAATGGGGATGCTGGCGCTGTCGGGAACCGTGCTGTGGATTGGTGGCAACGGTTTGATTCTGGTGGCCACCCAGTATGTACCTTCGGGTTATGTGGCCCTGATGATCTCCACCACCCCCATCTGGATGGCAATTCTGGAGGGCTTAGTAAACCGCAAACGGCCTCCTGGATGGCTGACCGTGGGCCTCCTGATGGGTCTACTGGGCATCCTGATCCTGAATGTGCCCAAACTCGGTGAAGGCAGCCCAACCAGCGTCCTGGCCTTTATTCTGCTCTTCATCTCGCCACTCTTCTGGGCCACCGGAACCCTCTACACCCAGCGAAGCAGTCCCAGGCTCGAGCCCGTCGTCATCTCGGGGTACCAACAGCTTTTTGCCGGATTGGGCTTCTTGCTGCTCTCACCTTTGCTGGGCGAGGACTGGCACACTCCTACGGCGGCAGGCTGGGCCGCCAACCTCTACCTGATCATCTTTGGATCACTGATTGCCTATACCTCATACATCTTTGCGGTACGGCTGTTGCCCCTGAGCCTGGTAACCACCTATGCCTACGTTAATCCAGTAATTGCACTCTTGCTTGGTTGGGCATTTTTGCAGGAATCCATCGGGATTTGGACCCTGGTTGGCGCTATGCTGGTGCTCCTGGGGGTCGGTCTGGTTTTCCGCAGCCGGATGAAACCCGGACCCCAGGTAGCCTAGACTTGTTCTTTGTCCCGCTATGATATTGATTGCGAAGTAAAGTTCACCTTCGACAACCCTCTGGGGCCTGCCAGCGTGCCCCGAGCTGTGGTTGCTAAAGCTTTATCCGATCTCGTGGCCGGCTCTGGTGACGTGCCCTTAGCTGATCCTCACAGGGTGGGCCAGCGTGCCGGGGTGATCTCGCGGACCAAAGCGACCTTAAGACATTTTCCCACCACCAGCTCTACCCGGTTAGTCTGCTGGCTTGTCACCTAGCATCTTAGGCTCAGCCTGGCGATAATTGAGCCATGCTGAGAATTGGGTCAGTTGTCTGGGGAGTTAGGGATTTGCCACGCGCGGTTAGCTTCTGGAGCGAAGCCCTCAACTACAGGTTAGCGCGCGAGCCTTCCGAGGACTGGGCAATGCTGGTGCCCAGGGAGGGACCGGGACTACAGCTATCGCTCAAGCTAGTCACATCTGACGCCCACACCCACCGCCGTCACCACCTTGACCTGTTCGCCGCCGACCAGGCAGCCGAAGTCGAGCGCCTGCTGGGTTTGGGGGCAGAGCGGGTGGACTGGCGCTACGAGCCAGGGGCCGACTACGTGGTGCTGGCCGACCCGGACGGTAACCGGTTCTGCGTGGTTCAGGTCCAGGTTAGTGCTTGAAATGCCGCGACCCGGTAAAAATCATGGCCACCCCAAGTTGGTTGCAGGCCGCGATTACCTCCTGGTCACGCTTAGCTCCGCCAGGCTGCACGATGGCCGTCACCCCAGCTAGAGCAGCAGCCCGTACTACATCGTCGAAAGGAAAGAAAGCCTCGGAGGACAAAACCGCCCCTCTGGCCTTTTCGCCTGCATTCTGGATAGCCCGCTCGGCGGCCCAGATACGGCTCACCGCGCCGGTGCCCAGGCCCGCCGTTACGCCGTCTTTGGCCAGCACCACATTGTTGGAACGGGTGTGCTTGCCCACGTACCAGGCAAACTTTAGGTCGAGCAGTTCCTGCGGGGTGGGGATGCGCTCAGTAACGTAGCTAAGGTCCAGCTCCTCCCAGCGCCTAAAGTCGCGATCCTGCGCCAGAAAGCCCCCAACCAGGGGGCGGAACTCGAGGCTATCGGCGTCTTGGCGGGCGGCCACCAGCACCCGTAGATCGGGTTTTTTGTTCTGGAACCATTCCAGGGCTTCGGGGCTCACCTCGGAGGCAATGAGTACCTCGAGAAAGGTTCCGCGCATTGCCATGGCAGTCTCCAGGTCCACCGGGCGGTTCAGGGCTGCCACCCCCCCAAACACCGAGAGGGTATCGGCATCGCGGGCGCGTTCCCAGGCAGCCCTGGGGTTATCGGCCAGGGCCGCCCCGCACGGGTTGGCATGTTTGACCACCACGCAGGCGGGCAGCTCAAACTCCGAGACCAGACCCCAGGCTGCATCGGCATCGGCATAGTTGTTGAAGCCCATCGGTTTTCCGGCCAGGACCCGGGCGTGGACCACGGGGCCGGTCTGGCCTTCAAGGTCATACAAAGCTGCTTCCTGGTGGGGGTTTTCGCCATAGCGCAGCTCCAGCTCGGGCAGTCGCTGCAGGGTTAGCAGCTTGGTCTTGGGGAATTTCTCAAAGGCCAAAAACTCCGAGATGGCGGCGTCGTAGGCTGCGGTGTGGGCAAAGGCTTTGAAGGCCAGCTGACGGCGGAACTCGCCGCTAATGCCCGTCCGCAGCGCGTTTAGCACGGTCTGGTAGTCGGCCGGGTCGCACACCGGCAGCACCGCCGCGTGGTTTTTGGCCGCAGCCCGCAGCATGGCCGGCCCGCCGATGTCAATGCTCTCGAGACAGTCTTCAAATGAAGCCCCTCGCTCAAGCGTCTCGCGAAACGGATAAAGGCTAACGCAGAGCAGGTCTATCCGGGTCAGGTGGTGGGTTTGCAGCTCGGCTTCGTGCTGGGGGCTTGTGGTTGCCAGCAATCCGGCGTGAATGCGGGGGTGCAGGGTTTTGACCCGCCCGTCCAGAATTTCGGGAAAGCCCGTCACCTCGGACACGTAGCTCACGGCCAGCCCAGCCGACTCTAGCGTCTTGAGGGTTCCGCCCGTAGAAACCAGCTCAAACCCTAGCTCGGCCAAACCCCTGGCAAACTCCACCAGACCCGTCTTGTTCGATACCGATAACAGCGCACGCATACCGGGAAAATCATACCCTTGGTCTCGCCGATAGCCGAATGTTTACTGTCTATGGTCTATTGTCTATGGTCTATTGACTATTGACTTTTATGAAGCATCAGGCCACATGCTTGAGTTCCACCTCGCAGCCGAGATCCTTAAGCCGCCGGACCAGGCGGGTGATGGCCTTCGGCTTGTCCAGCCGGTCGAAGTGATCAGGGCCCAGGTCCTTATAGGCGACGCCGTCGCGGAGCATGTGGTAGGCCGCGGTGATCATCGAGGCCGCGACGGCCAGGATGGCCTTCTTGGGGCCGCGGCGAGACCTGATCCGGAGGAACT
>JBGFRI010000020.1:0-55950 GCA_041695225.1 Deinococcota bacterium | reverse complement strand
ACAAAGGATCGAGCAATATCTCGACGAGGTCAATGCTGCTCCGGTAGTGTTCAAGTGGAAATACAAGCTTGATGAGGTTATGGTCTAATCATCGAACGTTATTTTGTGAACGCTATACTAGGGCCCCGGCAATCAGGTTGGCGGTGGCCTGGAGCAGCACCACCTCGTCCTGCTGCCAGCTTCTTTCCCGGCGCACACTGTCGAAACCCAGGAAGCCCAACAGCCCCAAAGTTCCGCTCATCGGCGCCGCCAAAAGCGACTGAATATCCTGCGCCTGCAAAATTTCGCGCTCACGCTGGCGCTCGGGGGGCAGGTCGGCCACCCGCGGGATGGTCACCGCCTGGCTCTGCGAAAACAGCTTTAGCCAGGGTTCGATTGTCTCGAGTGGCCTAGCCTGCAGGTTGTCTTTCTGCGGGCTGATCTCCGCCGCGCACCACTCGTGGGTGTTGTACATGAGCTGGCTCCGTATGATGAAGACATAAACCCGGTCTGCTCCGGTGTGTTCTCCCAGTTCAGCTATGGTCTGCTCAATCCCCTGGTCTAGCTGCCCATAGGACAGGCCGGCAAAGCGCGCCGATAGTTTTACAAAGAGGGTTTGTAGATCCGCCATATAAACCTTTGGTGGTAATTCGCCAGCACAGCCGCAGAAACCTGTGCGAACCCGCCCTTAAGCAAGCCAATACACTTGTCAGGTAATATAGCACGCCGATAGCCTATAGCTGATAGCTGATAGCCTAAAGCGGATAGTCGATAGTCTATAGCGGATAGTCGATAGCCTATAGCTGATGGCCGATAGCCCGTAGCCTTCTAATGAAAATCGGTAAGGGCTGGGTCGGCTATTGGCGTGCTACCGTCACGTCTTCCAGGACTCCAGCACCAGCTCGGTGATGCGGCGGGCGGTAGCCGGGGCCAGCAGGATGCCGTTGCGCCCGTGCCCGGTGGCGGCCAGAATTCCCGGCTCTAGCCGCCCCACCGTTAGCGCGCCCGCCGGGCGGTAGCCCCAGAGGCTCGCTACCACCGGGGCGTGGTGAAGGTGAGGGAAGTGCGCCTCGCGGTAGAGCTCTAACCACCGGCGCCCCTGGTCTTCGACCCCTGGCTGCCAGCTCTCGCGCTGGGTGGCCCCAAGGTAGACCTGGGCCCCGCGCGGCAGTGCATAGCCCGCTCCGGCAAAGACCGGGCCGGGGGGCGGCGGGGCCCCCAGCAGCAGGGCTTCACCTTTTAGCGGGCGCACCTCCAGCCCAAAGCGGCCCGACCAGGCCCCACAGGCAATAATGATCTGCCTGGCTGCCAAGCGCTGGCTGGCGGTATGTACCCAGCCGGTCTTGAGATGCTGGGCTTCTTCTGTTCGCAGGGTGCCGCCCAGGTTCACAAAGGCCTTTTGCACTGCGGCCAGCAGCAGTACCGGGTCCAGGTAGCCACCAGGAAGCGGCTTCAGATCGCGCAGGGCCTGCCAGCCGTGCAGCGGTGGCTCAACGCTCCAGACCCCGCTAAGGGCAAGGGGAGTCCTGATCCCGCTGGCGGCCTCGAGCTCTTCTACCAGTTCGGGGTAGCGCTCTAGCCCCTCCTGGGCCCAGTCCAGCAGCTCGCCCCCCAGCCCTTCGGCGTGCGGGGCCAGCATACCCGCCGAGGCACGGGTAGCCTGCCCGGCCTTAGCGGCATCGAGCAGGGTTACCTCGAGGCCTTGCTGGCGCAGGCGGTAGGCGATCAGGCTACCGACGATGCCGCCCCCCAGCACCACCACACTCATAACGGCGTCTCGGGCTGGGGTAGGGGAACGCCCTGGGCTGGGCTGGAGGGGCTGGCGAAGGCCCGTTCGGGCATTGGGCCGGCCAGATAGGCCATCCGCCCGGCCTGAACCGCCTGGCTGAAGGCGGCGGCCATGCTGACCGGGTCCTGGGCCTCGGCAATAGCGGTGTTGACCAGCACCGCGTCGGCCCCAAGTTCCATCACCCCCGCGGCTTCGGAGGGCCAGCGCAGCCCTGCATCCACCACGATGGGCGGCAGCAACGAACGCTGCTGAGCAAAAATTTCCAGCATGGCCCGGTTCTTCAGGCCCTGCCCCGAGCCGATGGGGGAGGCCAGGGGCATCACCGTAGCGCAGCCGAGTCGGGCCAGGCGCAGCGCCAGCACCGGATCGGGCCCGATGTAAGGCAGCACCACAAAGCCCTCCTGCAGCAAAACCTCGGCGGCGCGGTAGGTATCAATGGGGTCGGGCAGCAGATAGGTGGGGTCGGGGATGACCTCGAGCTTTACCCAGTCGCTTCCGGTGAGGGCCCGCCCCAGCCGGGCCAGGCGCAGGGCCTCCTCGGCGGTGCGGGCGCCGGCGGTGTTGGGCAGCACCCGCAGGCGCTGCCAGTCCAGCGCCTCCAGCAGGCCCTGGTGCCCGGCTGCCCCAACCTCTACCCGGCGGATGGAAACCGTCACCACCTCGGCCCCGGAGGCCGCAATGGCCTCCCGCATCAGCGCAAAGTCGCGGTACTTGCCGGTACCCACCAGCAAGCGGCTGTTTAGTTGCTGGCCTGCTATTACCAGACTGCTCACATTTAGCCTCCCTGCATCATGGCTACTATCTCCACCACGTCCCCCTCAGCCAGGGGCCGGGCTGGCCAGCGGCCTTTGACCCAAATTTCGTCGTTCAGCAGCACAGCCACCGCGTCGGGGCTAATTCCCTGCTGGCTGCACAGCTCTTCCACCACCTCGCTCAGACTTTTGCCCTCGGCCTCCACGGCCTGGCCGTTAATCCAGACCATCCAGCCACCTCCGCATGGCTGCGGCCGCCTGCTCGGGGTCGGGCGCGTCCAGGATAGACCGCACCACCGCTATCCGGCGGGCGCCGGCCTCCAGCACCTGGGGCAGGTTGTGCTGGTCAATGCCCCCGATGGCGAACCAGGGCACCCGCAGGTTTTGCGCCGCCCACCTCACGTAGTCCAGACTGGTGGCGGCCCGCCCGGGCTTGGTGGGAGTCTCCCAGACCGGCCCCACCGAGAGATAGCCCGGGCCACCCTCCAGCACGGCCTGCTCTGCAAGCGCCTGCTCCGGCCGATGGGTACTGCGGCCCACCAGGCCAGCAAAAAAGCGCCGGGCCTGGGCCACGCTCAGGTCCCCCTGCCCCAGGTGTACCCCGTCGGCGGCCAGTATGGCGGCCAGGTCGGGCCGGTCGTTGATTACCAGCGGGGCGCGGTATCTTTTGCACAGGGTCTGAAGCTTCTCACCCAGCTTCAGGATGGCCTGGGCCTCGAGCTCCTTGGCCCGCAGTTGCAGCATCTCCACCCCACCCCCCAGGGCGGCCTCGAGGCGGGCCAGCAGTAGGGCCTCGGGCTGGCCGGGCCGGGGGCTCACTACCAGGTAAAGCCTTGCAAGCAAAAAAACCTCCCAGTATCGCTAACTAGCCGGGAGGGGTAAGCGCACCCTGGTTGGAAGGGTTTTCCGCAGGCTTCCCTACGCCGGTCTTAGCCGGATCAGGTTCCAAGGGTTACAGGGCCTGGCCTGTTCTCAACCCCCACAGGGGCACCCCCAGCCGGTCAGCTAAAAGTATCAGAGCGCCAGCAGTCCCGTCAAGCCCGGCGCAGCCTGTCGGGATGCAGCGTATCTCTCAGACGCACCCGGCCCAGATTGGGGCTACTGCGGCCCATGCCCGCTTCGCCGGTGTTCAAAGCCCGAACTGACGCCTAAAATAGGTTCACGGTGCCCTACCTTGTACCAAAAAGCCGTCTGCTCCCGCCCCGCACAGCCGGGGAGGTAGACCGGGTGCGGCTGCGGGAGGGGCTGGACCGGGGCTTTGCCAGGAGTCCGGTGCTGGTGCTGGCCGCTGGGGCTGGTTACGGCAAGTCAACCCTGCTGGCCGCCCTGCCTGCGGTCTGGCTGACCCTGGGGGAAGACTGCGCCGACCCGGTGGTATTTGGCTGGCATCTGGTAGAGGCCTACACACCCCGGCTGGGCGCGGGGCTAAAGGCGGCTGCGGGAGCCCTGGAACGGGGCGCCTGGGCCAGCGCAGGTGAGGCCCTGGTAGCGGCCATCAGCGAGCTGCCGGCGCATCTGCTGGTGCTGGACGAGGCCCAGCGGGTCGCGAGCCGCGAAGCGGTGGCATTGCTGCGCACCCTGGCCCAGATTCCAGAGCTGCGCGTAGCGGTCCTGACCCGCAGGGCGGCGCCCTGGGAGGTTCTGGGTCGGGTGATAGGGGAGAGTGAGCTGGCCTTCGATGCCTGGGAGGCGCTGCAACTGGCCCAGGCCATAGCCCCAGAACTGCCGGCCTTCGAGGTGGGGCGGGCCCACAGCCTGGTAAGGGGCTGGCCGCTGGGCCTGCGCTTACTGTTGCGGGCGATGCAGCGCGGCGCCAGGCCCGAGCAGGCCTTTTATGCCCACCCCGACCCCGCGGGGCTGCTGGCCTACCTGGTGCAAGGGCTGCCCGAAAGCCTAGTGCGCCTGGCGGCTAGGGCCAGCGTGCTGGGTGAGCTGGGCCCAGAAGAGGCCGGCTGGGTAGGCGATACCAGCCTGCTCGAGCCCTACCAGGCCGATTTACTTCTGGAAAGAGTGGGAGAGCGCATTCGCTTTCACCCCCTGGTGCGTCAGGCGCTCTTGACCACCATAGAGCCTGGGGAGGTGCGCGATCTGCTTTCTAAGGCAGCCGATGCAGTGTTACAGCGGGGCGAGGACGTACGGGCCGCCTGGTATCTGCTGGAAGCCGGCCGCCTGGGCCACGCGGCCGATCTGGTGCTGGTGCGGGGTGGGGAGTGGCTGTCTAAGGGCCTGACCTATACCGTGCTGGCAATGCTCGAGTGCTTGCCAGAGCCCATCCTTGTGGCTCGCCCAATGCTCGGCTTCTTGCAGGCCGAAGGCTTGCGCCAGGCCGGGCGTTATGCCGAGGCCGAGCAGCAGTATCAGCAAGCACTTAAGGCCGGTGTAGACCAGGCTTTACTGGGTTTGTCGCGGCTCTACTTAGACACGGTAGAGCCTGCTAAGGCCCAGGGGTACTTGCTCTCTGCTCGCCAGCGGTATCCCCAGGAGGTCTTAAAGCTGCTCTTAGCAGAAAATCTCCTCAACGCTGGCAGGGTGAAAGAGGCCATTGCACAAGGGCTGGATGGCCCCAGGGTATGGCTGCGTAGCGGGCAGCCAGAGCGCGCGCTCCTGGAACTCAGGCAGCTTGAGACCGGAAGCACCGCCCGCGCACCGCAGAATCACCGCGAGGGAACCTTGTTGCTGGCGCTGCTGGAAGCCGTAGCCGGGGACGCCACCTCAGCGGAGATGGCTGCGCAGAAAGGGCGCCGCGAAGGAGAAGCCCTGGGTAGCCCGTTTGTGATGACCCTGGCCGAAGCCCGGCTGGGCCACGCCCTGTTAGCGCAAAACCGCTGGGGGGAAGCCGAAGAAGCCTATAAACGCTCGCTATCCCTATCGCAAGGCGGGCTTTCGCGGCTAAAGGTCGAAGCGCTCGGAGGGCTTGCGGCCCTGGGCGAGGCCAGAGCCTTTGGCGATATGGCGCGTTATGCCCGCGACTCGGGCGACCCCTGGATAGAAGCCTTTATGACCATGATGGTTGCCCAGGCCCACCTGCGCCGGGGCCGGCCATTTGCCATACCTGCCCTGGCGGGGGTGGAAGACCCTTTCTTGCTGGCGCTGGCCGAGAACTATCACTGGCACTTCAATTCCTGGAGGCTACTCGAGCTCTATCCTTTTTTGCTGGGTGCTACACTCTTTGCCCCGCCGGTTCACCGCAGCCGCCGGCTTTTATGGGAAGCAGGTCGGCTAGACCTGCCCTACCATCCGGGGGTTTGCGTCCAGATTCAGGCCAGGGGTAGGCTGCGGGTCTGGGTGGGCCATCAGGAGGTCCGCTTCAAGCGCGAGAAAACCCGAACCTTGCTGGCGCTCTTGCTGGTGCGTGACTGGAGCAAAGAGGCCCTTATGGACACCTTAGAGGTCTCGGATGGCGAATTCAGGGTCTTATGGTCGGAGCTGCTGGGAATGCTGGAACCCGGGCGGCCCAGACGTGCTCCTGGGTATTTCTTGCAGCCCTACGGTCTGGCCAGGGTGCCGGAACTCCAGGTTGACCTGTGGCAGCCTGGCGACCAGGAGACCTTACCCTTTGAGGGTCTGGATCACAACGAGCTGCTGCACTACCGGTCGGCTTACCAGCTTGCGCAGGTAAAACGGCTCTTAAGTACAAGCGAACCTGTTTGCTGGCTAAAAGCCCTGCGGCTCGAGCCTACCGACGAGGGCATTCTGGCTCGACTGCTGGAGACTCCTTTGTCCAAAGAGGCCTGGGGTATCTACCAGGCCGCCATGCGAGACCTCGGCCTTCCGCTCAGACTCAAGCCGCCCTAACACACCGATGTTGGGCTACCCTCCTGTTCTTTAGCTACGTAACCGGGCGCGCCCTGCGTTCTTTGGGCCCGGTGTAGCAGGTTTGTAACAGCCAGGAAGTATCGTCGGACATCCCCGAACTGGAGGCTTTTGCTATGGGTTCAATTCCGAATTTACCCGGCCTGAAGTCCAGCATGATTCAAACCCCCCGCCTGCAGATGCACGTCTTGCAGCGGGGGCCAGAGGGCGGCGTACCGGTGCTGCTGATTCATGGCAATGCCAGCAGCAACACCTTCTGGGAAGAGACCATGCTGGCCCTGCCCGCGGGTTTTCGCAGCATCGCACCCGATCTGCGCGGCTACGGCGACACCGAGGACAGACTGGTTGATGCCACCCGCGGCTGCCTGGACTGGGTAGAGGACCTGCTGGACCTGATGGATCTGATGGGCCATGACAGCTTTCATCTGGCCGGTCACTCGCTGGGCGGCAGCGTGATCTGGGCCATGCTGGCAGCCGCTCCCGAACGCATCTACACCGCCACGCTAGTTGCGCCGGGCTCGCCCTTTGGCTTTGGCGGCACCAGGGACCTCCAAGGCACCCCCTGCGCCCCGGATTACGCCGGTTCAGGGGCAGGCATCGTCAACCCCGATTTCGCCAGGCTGATTGCCGAAGGATATCGCGGCACCGAGCACCAGGCCTCCCCCCGAACGGTGATGAACAGCTTCTACTGGAAGCCGCCCTTCCGGCACCCCCGCGAAGAAGCCCTGCTTTCGGGCCTGCTGTCGCAAAAAATCGGGCCGGATAAGTATCCCGGCGACCAAGAGCCCTCCCCCAACTGGCCCGGTCTAGCCCCCGGCCGATGGGGCCCGGCCAACGCCCTCTCACCCAAGTACCTCGGCGAGGGGGTGCAGCAGATGCTCAGCGCCCCGGCCAAGCCCCCCATCCTCTGGGTGCGCGGCGCCGACGATCAGATTGTGAGCGATCTGAGCCTGTTCAACCTGGGCACCCTGGGCAGGCTGGGGCTAGTTCCTGGCTGGCCCGGCGACGAGGTCCACCCCCCACAGCCGATGGTAGCCCAGACCCGCTACCTACTGGAACAGTATGCCGCTAGCGGGGGCCACTACCGCGAAGAAGTTATTGTTGACACCGGCCACTCGCCCCACTTGGAAAGGCCCGACCTATTTGACCCGCTCTTCCACGCTCACCTGAACTCGGTTTAGCGGCCGACCAAAAAAGTCGCAGCAGACCCCCCTCGAGCCCAGCGCCGGCCCAGCAGCCGAAGCCGGGTCGGATTCGTGTGGACAGAGATAGCTAGGTCAAGAGTTGCCCATCCGTCCCGAAGGACCCTGGAGCATGAAGCGGGGGCTGACGCTTCATGCAAAAATGTCGCAGGTCGAAGGTCAAGTGCTCCTATCGTCGCAAGTCCAAGGTCTAAGGTCTGCGACGGCCTCGCGTTCTGGCCTTCGACCTTTGTCTTCAGACCTTCGACCAGGCGCGTTAGCGCCTGTTTCGCAGGTCGCAAGCCAAAAAGACCTGAGACTTGAGACGCTTCATAAAAGCAATCCAGCAGTCTGCTGGTAGTGTAACAGGGTTGTAACAGCTCCGGGGTAGACTCTCCTGCATCAAGTTTAGGGGTTCGAGATGGCATACCTTCGGGGCCTGGGAGTCTATCTGCCTGTACCGCGCATGACCAGCGGCGAGATTGCTGCGGCCAGCGGGCTGCCGGAATGGGTGGTGCGGGACAAGCTGGGCATTTATCAGAAGCCGGTGGCCGGTGCCGAGGATCATCCAGCCCGCATGGGAGGCTGGGCGGCAAGACAGGCCCTGGCCGATGCAGTCCTGCAAGGCTCGGCCATTGATGTGGTTATCAGCATCACCGACGAACACAAAGACTACCCGGTCTGGACCAGCGCCCCGCTTATGGCCCAGTTGCTAGAGGCCCACCGGGCCTGGTGCTTTGACCTCAACCAGAAGTGCGCCAGTTTCGTGACCGCCCTGACAGTAGCCGAGGGCCTCTTGGCCAGCCGCCCCGAAGTGCAAACGATTCTGATTGCCGGCGGTTACCGCAACGGCGACCTGATTGACTACCAGGACCCGGCGGTGCGCTTCATGTTCAACCTGGCAGCGGGCGGGGGTGCAGCGGTGGTAACCCGCACCGGGCCAGGCCTTAAGCTGCTGTCCAGCAGACTCAAAACCGACCCCGCCTTGGCCAACGCGGTGCGGGTTCCGGTGGGGGGCACGGTAGCCCCGCTCAACCAGAGCAACGCTGAGCAGTACAGGCTCTGCGTGGTTGAGCCGGAATTGATGAGATCGCGGCTGGAAGCGGTCTCGCTACCAGGTTTTATGGAGGTCATCGTCGGAGCCCTGGAGCAGGCCGGCTACACCCCTGCCGACCTGGATTATCTGGCCCTGCTGCATATGAAGCCATCGGCCCACCAGGCGGTCCTGGAGGGTCTGGGACTCTCGGAAGGCCGCTCGATTTATCTGTGCGATTACGGGCACTTAGGCCAGATTGACCCCATCCTCTCGCTACAACTGGCAAAACAGTCCGGCAAAATTGGCCCCGGCAGCATCCTGGCGCTGGCCGCGGCAGGGGTGGGTTATCACTGGGGCGCCGCGGTTTTGCGCTGGGAAGAAGACCAGACGGAGGGCGCGTGGAGCTAAACGCCAACTGGCTGTCCCGACTGGCCGAGTACCACCCAGACCGGCCAGCGGTGCTCTGGCGTGGGCACTGGGTGAGCTATGCCGAGCTCTACCAGCGTGCGGTTAGGGCTGCCCGGTCGCTGGCGGGCCTGGGTGTCCAGAAAGGAGACCGGGTGGGGGTTTTGAGCCTCAATCATCTGGGCTACCTCGAGCTTTACTTTGCCGCGCCGCTGCTGGGGTTCATCCCCACCCTGTTCAACCATCGCCTGACCGAGGCCGAGTTGCAGGAACTGGTCCAGTACACCAGCCCAAAAGCGCTCTTCTATGGGCGGGATTTTGCTGGGCTGGCCCAGAGGCTGCACTCGCGCGCACTGGGGCTCGAGACCTTGCAGACCCTTCCGGCTGGCCAGCTTACGGCGTATCAGCCTAAACTTCAGGACACCGCACTGATCCTGTTCACCGGCGGCACTACCGGGCTGCCCAAAGGAGTCCAGATCCCCTACCGCCAGCTACTGACCAATGCCTTCCAGACCTGCATGAGCTGGGGCCTGTGCCCTCAGGATCGCTACATCGTCTCGACTCCCATGTTCCACGCGGCCCTCAACGCCCTGTCTACCCCGCTGCTCTACCAGGGCGCCAGCGTGATCATCCAGGAAAAATTCGATCCTGCCGAGTACCTCCGCTGGGCCGCCCTTCACCGGGTGAGCCTGCTCTTCCTGGTGCCCACCATGTACCAGATGCTGGCCCAGCACCCCGATTTCGCCGCGGCCGAACTCCAGCATGTGCGCTGGGCCATCTCGGGCGGCGCCCCCTGCCCTGCCCCGGTGAGGCAGGCTTTCGAGGCCAAACAGGTTCGCTTCAAGCAGGGTTATGGCCTTACCGAGTGCGGCGTGAACTGCTTCACGCTGGACTTAGACGAAGCCGAGCAGTTCCCCGAGTCGGTAGGCCGCCCCATGCCCCACCTGTGGGCCAGGCTGACCGATCCCCATGGTCGCCAGACTCAACAAACTGGCGAGCTGTGGCTGGGAGGGCCGGTTGTCATGTCGGGTTACTACCAGCGTCCCGCGGATACCGCCGAGGCGCTGGTGGAGCATGAAGGCCGGGCCTGGCTACGTACTGGCGACCTGGCTCAGCGCGACCAGGCTGGGCGCTATTACATTGTGGGGCGGGCCAAAGAGATGTTCATTTCCGGCGGAGAGAATGTCTACCCCATCGAGATAGAACGCGCCCTTTACGATCACCCGGCGGTGCTGGAATGCAGCGTGGTAGGGGTGCCCGATGCCAGGTGGGGCGAGGTCGGCATGGCGGCCATCGTACTAAATAGCCCGGTCAGCGAAGAGGAAATCCGCAGCTTCCTGAGAAGCCGGATAGCGGCCTACAAGGTTCCCAAGCACTTTTTCTTCACCTCCGAACTGCCCAAAAGCGGCCCCGGCAAAATCCTCAAAACCGAGCTGGTAGCGCGTTTCAGGAGGCAGCATGCCTAGAATTCGCATCAACGGAGCCGAACTGTACTACCAGCTAGACGGTACTGCCGCATCTGGGGGCAGTCCGGCGCTGGTTCTGCTCAACGGCATCTTTCAGCGCACCGAGGCCTGGGCGCCGCTGATGCCCTACCTGCAAGGCTTCAGGGTTTTGCGCTACGACATGCGGGGGCAGGGTCAGAGCGCAGTACCCGAAGGTGCGTATACACCCGAGCTCCACGCCGATGATTTACAGATTCTCTTGCAAGCCCTGGGTATTGAAGGCTACCACCTGGTGGGGCTTTCCAACGGAGGCATTGTGGCTCAAATTCACGCCACCAGACTGCCCAAAGGCCTGCAGAAGCTAATTCTGCTCTGCACCACGCCTCGAGTTGACCCTTTAATTCGGGCGAAGCTGGAAAGCTGGCAGTGGGCGCTGGACTGCGGCGGAACCAGAGGACGCCTGCAGACTGCCCTGCCCTGGATCTGGGGTCGGGCTTTTTTAGAGACCCATCCCGAAATTAACACCCCCGCATGGCTGGATGAGATGGTAACCATGGCCCCCACGGTGGAAGCCCAGCAAAACCTGATGGCTGGCCTCCTCAATCTGGGCGACCTGCGGCCCCAGCTTGCCCGCATCAAGGCGCCCACCCTGGTGCTTTGTGCTGAGCAGGATCTCCTTTTCCCACCTTGCTACAGCCAGGAGATAGCGGAGGCTATACCCGGGGCCGTACACCGGGTGTTGCCCAGACTGGGGCATCTGGCTGCCCTGGAGAACACCGCCCTTGTGCTGCAAGAAATTGAACAGTTTCTGGAGGTGAGAGCATGAAGTTCAAAGTCGGCGACTCGGCCAGCTACAGCCAGACCATCGGCGAAGCCCAGATCGCACAGTTTATTGGCGCGGTCGGAGATACCAACCCCTTGCATGTGGACGCGGAGTTTGCCAGGAAGAGCCGTTTTGGCCAGCGAGTCGCCCAGGGCATCCTGGTAGCGGGGTTAATCTCGACGGCCATCGGAACCCGGTTGCCGGGGGTGGGTGCGGTCTACCTGGGGCAGAACCTCAGGTTTGTGAAGCCCACCTTTATTGGCGATACCATCACCGCCACCATAACGGTAACCGCCATTCGCCCCGACAAGCCCATCCTGACCCTGGAGACGGTCTGCACCAACCAGCGTGGCGAGCAGGTCATTACTGGCGAGGCCACGGTTTTGTACCAGGAGGTGGTGTAGTGGTTGTGGTTTTGCGCCCCCAGTTCGCCGGCCCCTTTCCCCCATCCCGGGCAGCAATGGTGGTCGCTAGTGGCCTGGGTATACGCCCCCAATCCACCGGCACCTTCCCCAACCTCGGGCAGCAGGGATGGTTGCTGGCGGCCTGTCTGTACACCCCCAATCCCCCGACCCCTTTCCCCCATCGAGGGGGAAAGGGGTGGCTGAAAGTTTGGTTCGTAGGAGGTAAGGAATGAGAAAAGTTCTGGTAGTGCTTTTGGTAGTCCTGGTCCTGGGCGGCCTTGCGCTGGCCCAGACCACGGTGCGGGTAGGGGTACTCTTGCCCATCAATACGGTAGCGGGCCGGGCGGCGCTCAACGGGGTGCAGCTTGGTGTGGAGCAGGTGAATGCGGGGGGCCGGGTCCGGATTGAGCTGGTCGTGGTGGACGATGGAAACGCGCCTGCTACCGCTATTCCGGCTTTCACCCGCCTGATGACGGTAGACCGGGTAGACATCGTGATCGGCGGGTTGACCTCGGCCGTGGCCTTTGCCCTTTCTGGCCCAGTCAAGCGTTTTGAACCATTATTCCTAGCTGTTGGCGCGGCCAGCAGCGTGGTAGAACAGGCCTTTAGCGACTATGGCCGCTTCTTCCATTATCACCCCTGGGACTACCACAACGTGGCGGCTGCCCTGGAATTCTTCCAGCACCTTCATGTCTCAGGCGCACGCCGGGTAGCGATTTTGTACGAGGACGGGCCGTTTGGTTCTTTTGGCATTCAAACCTACCGCCAGCGGCTACAGGACATGGGCTTCACCGTACAGGCTGAACGCTTCAGATCGGGCTCGGGCAGCTTTACCGCCATCCTGTCGCGTTTCAGAGCCTTCCGCCCGGACATCCTGTACTGGATTGGCTTCGATGTAGACGCCCTGCCTATCGCCGCCCAGACCCGCGAGGTGGGCCTCGAGCCCAAGCTGATTTACGGCGCACCCCCGGCCTGGCCACTGGGATTCGAGCGGAACCGACTCTCCAACGACGTTGTAGGCATGACGGCCTGGCTCTCCACCGTGAACAACGCCGCGAGCCGCCGTTTTGTGGCTGACTACCGCCGCAAGTTTGGCGAGGTTACCGATGAATACATGGCCCCCATGGGCTATGTGATTGCCCTGAGCCTGGGCCGTGCGATCGAGGCTGCCAATTCCGCCGATAAGGATCGTATCGCCGCCGAGCTGGCCAGGGTGCGGATGGACACCCCTTTCGGCCCACTCTCCTTTGGGCCTTCCGATACCGGCTTGACCAGGTTCCAGGGCTTTAACCAGAGCATCTGGTTTCACTTCCAGTATCTGGAAGGCTCGCGCCGTCCGGTTTTTCCGCTCAACCGCGCAGCGCGGCCACTGCGTTTCCCCGGAAGCTACTAACGGGCTTCTGTCAATAGCCAATAGCCTATGGCTTATAGCAGAAGATAAAAAGCTATGGGCTATAAGCTATCGGCCATCGGCAAATCCTTCAGCTATCGGCTATAGGCAGATCCTATGGAACTACTCCTGCAAACCTTCATCAACGGCATACTGGCCGCCGGAATTTATGCCCTGGTGGCCAGCGGGCTGGCCCTGGCGGTAGGCGTGGTGGGCATAGTCAATTTTGCCCACGGCGAGTTCACCATGATCGGCGCTTTTATCTCCTACCTGCTATTTGTCAGTGCGGGCATTGACCCCGTAATCTCTTTGGGTCTGGCCGCCCTGGTGCTCTTTCTGGTTGGCGCCATCACTTACCATGGCCTTATCCGCCCGGTGCTGGCAGCCCCACATCTCAACCAGATGCTTTTGACCTTCGGCATCGCGATAACCCTGCAGAACCTGGCTTTACTGGTGTTTGGCCCGGATACGCGGGTGGTCTCGACCGGTTATCAGGGCGCCAGCATTGCACTTGGGGGGCTTTCGTTTGGGGTTCCGCCCTTTGCGGCTTTTTTATTGTCGGTGGCCTTGCTGGGTGCGCTGTACTGGTTCCTGGGCAGAACCCGGCTGGGGTTTGCGGTGCGGGCTGTGGCCCAGAACCGCCTGGCGCCGGGCCTGCTGGGTATCGAGACCCAACAGATCTACCTGCTGGCCTTTGCCCTTTCGGCAGCCCTGGCCGGAATTGCTGGGGTGATGCTCTCAGTAATGCTGCATGCCTCGCCCCTGGTGGGTTTTACCTTCAAACTCAAAGCCTTCGCCATCATCGTGATGGCCGGACTGGGAAACCTGCGAGGGGTGGTTCCGGCAGCGGTCATTCTGGCCCTGGCCGAGGCGTTTGTGAGCACCTATGTGCCGGGGGGCGGGGGCTGGGCCGAGGCAGTGTTCTTTCTGGTCATCTTTGTTGCCCTGACCTGGCGTAGCTGGAGCGTGCGATGAAGACCCCGAAAACCGCGCAGATCTACGGGAGAGTACCATGATTCTGGTCGGGCTTCTCCTGCTTTTGGCCCTGGTTTTGCCAGGACTACCCCTGGGCCAGTGGCGGGCCTTCTTGCTGGATGCGGCGTTATTTGCCTTTCTGGTCAGCAGCCTGGCCCTGGCCTGGGATATGCTCGCCCGCACCGGCCAGCTTTCGCTGGCCCACGGCGCTTTTTTTGGACTGGGCGCTTACGCTGCGGCCCTGTCTGCACCCGAACTGGGCACGATTCCCGCGCTGCTGGTGGGAGGGGGCCTGGCGGCGCTGTCCAGCCTGCTGCTGGGATTTGCCACCTTGCGCTTGCATGGCATGTACTTCGCCATCGCAACCCTGGCCTTCAACGAGGTGATGCGCACGCTGGTGCTCAAAGCCGAGTTCACCGGTGGCCCAATCGGCCTGCCAGTACAGCCCCCTTTTGAGGGCGCCTACACCCTGGGGGCCTACTATCTGGCTGTGGCGGTCTTGTTTATCTGCACGGTGGTGAGTCTGCTGTTTAGCCGGAGCCGGCTCAACTATGCCATGACCGCCACGCGACAGGGGGAGGCAGTGGCGCGGGTGCTGGGGGTGCCGGTGGTGCAGGTCAAGCTGATGGTCTTTATGATCTCGGCTTTTCTGGCTGGGCTGGCTGGCGGCGTCTACGCCATGAAGACCATGTTTCTCACACCCCACGATGCCTTTGGCCTGGTTCGAGCAGTTGAAGCCCTGTTAATCCCAATTTTTGGCGGGCTCTATACCACTGCCGGGCCGCTGCTGGGGGGTCTGATCATCGTGAGCCTCGAGACCTGGTTGCGCTTTAATATCGGCGGCGGCGGAGGTCATCTGGTGGTGTATGGAGTGGTGCTAGTGCTGACCATCCTCTTCCTGCCCAGGGGCCTGATTGGTTTGTTTGCCCGCCGCAAAGGGGCTGGTCATGCTTAAGGTTTCGGGGTTGACCAAACGCTTTGGTGGGGTGGTAGCGGCTAGCGAGGTGAGCCTCGAGGTCCATGAAGGCGAAATTCTGGCCATCATTGGCCCCAACGGCGCTGGCAAGAGCACCGTGCTCAACCTGCTCTCGGGCTTAATTCGCCCAGACGCAGGCCGCATCGAGTTTCTGGGCCAGGACCTCACCCATACCGCTCCTGAGGTGCGGGCCTGGAAAGGACTGGGCAGGGCCTTCCAGATCGTGCAGCCCTTCCACGAGATGACCGTGCGGGAAAACTTGATGGTAGGAGCAATTTATGGCAAGCCCGGCACCTCCATGCAGACCGCCCAGAAGGTGGTCGCGCACGTCATCGAACTAACCGGCCTGAGCGCTAAAGCCGACACCCAGGCCGACGAGCTAACCCTGGTGGAGGACAAGCGCCTCGAGCTGGCCCGGGCCCTGTCTACCCAGCCCCGACTGCTGCTGCTCGACGAGGTGATGGCCGGCCTGCGCCCGGCCGAGGCCATGGAGGCTGTGGAGCTGGTCAAGCGCATTCGGGCCAGCGGGGTCACGGTTTTGTTTATCGAACACCTGATGCCGGTGGTGCGAGCACTGGCAGACCGGGTGGTGGTGATGGACCACGGCCAGGTAATTGCCGAGGGCCGCTACGACCAGGTGGCGGCGAATGCCCGCGTTCGCGAGGCCTATCTGGGGAGGAGTGCTTGATAATGCTCAAACGCAAAGGGTCGAGGGCCGAGGCTCTGGAATTGCGGACGGGAACTCCCACCCACTGGAGGAGTCCATGAAGCTAAGCGTCTCCGATCTGACAGCAGGCTACGGCAAAGCCCAGGTGTTGTTTGGGCTAAGCCTCGAGGTGTCCCAGGGCGAGGTGGTCGCGCTGCTGGGGCCCAACGGCGCGGGCAAGACCACCACCCTGCACACCATTTCGGGGCTGCTCAAACCCTGGGGTGGGAGCGTGGGCCTGGACGGGCAGAGTCTGCTGGGGGTCTCGGCAGCCAGGCGCGCTCAGATGGGGCTGGGCCATGTACCCGAGGGGCGTCAGCTGTTCGGGCTGATGAGCGTTGAAGAGAATCTGTTGCTGGGGGCCGCATTCCTGGCCTGGTCTGGCCGACAGCAGAAACTTCAGCAAATTTACGCCCTGTTCCCCCGCCTGGCCGAGCGCAAGCAGCAGATAGCCGGTACGCTTTCCGGTGGGGAGCAACAGATGCTGGCTATTGGACGCGCCCTCATGGGCCGGCCCCGCATCCTGATGGTAGACGAGCCTAGCCTGGGCCTTTCACCAAAGCTGGCTGAGGAAGTGCTGGCCACCCTGTCGCGGGTCAGGGCCGAGGGCGTGGGCGTACTGCTGGTCGAGCAAAACGTGGCCCTGAGCCTGGAAGTGGCCGACCGGGGCTACGTGGTCGAGCACGGCCGGGTGGTGTTGAGCGGTAGCGCCAGAGAGTTATCCAGCAACCAAGGGGTGCAAAAGGCCTATCTGGCCCTCTAGCCAGCCAGCGGTTTACGGCAGAACCGTCCGAAGCCGTGCCAGGGCCCAGACTCGCGGGGTGGTGGATGAAGTCGGTGACGAAGAGGGTAGCGCTGGGAAAGCTGCGACGGGTTAGAAAAGCCTAACACTGGGCTAAAGGTGGATTAAGGTCTCCTACCTAAACTCCGCATTGAACCGGAAGCCCCGGTCAAAGGAGAACCGAGATGAAAAGAATTCTGGCAACCCTGGCAACTCTGCTTACCCTAAGCACGGCATCCGCAGCCGTCCAGACACAGCCGGCCCCCGCCCCTACCCAGACCCTGAGCGAGCTGGCCCAGTCCGTAGGGCTGCAACCCTCCGACTACGCCCGACTGGTAGCAGCCCTGGGAGAAGGCGCAGCAAAAGCAGTAATCCGCCTGCAAGCCGAGTTTGGCCTGGACAAGGCCCAGTTCCGCAGTGAGTTCAGGGGTATCGCCGAAGCCCTGATAGACATGGTGCAAGCAGGGCTGGCTAAGGATGCCGCCATGAGCACCCTGCGCTCGGCCATTGCCGCCAACCCCAGGCTCGATGAGGTCAGCACCATCGTAGCGGACAAGCTCGACCTGAAAGAGGCCGGTGTGTCGCCGGAACTTATCCGGGCATTCCTGGCCCTGCACAACGACCTGACCACCCTGGGTATCAGCCCAGAGACCTTCCTGCAAGAGCACAGCACCCTGGCAGCCGCCCTGATTGATATGATAGAGGCAGGCATCGGCGAAGCCCTGGCTTTTGCCGTGCTAAAGGAGGCCATGCGGGCCGACCCCAGCCTGGAAGAGGTCACCACCATCACCGCTAGAGTAATTGACCTGAGGGAAGAAGGAATGGCCGTTCTGGAGGCGCTGGCAACTGCTAAGCGGGAAGTTTTGAATGATCGCAACGACACCCACGGTCAGGATGATGATGACCAGGACGCTCCGAACAACAACGATAGCCATAACGACTCGGAAGGCCACAACGATTAAAAGCCAGGCCGGTAGACTGGCCCCGAAAGGGGCCGGTTTGGCTTGGTGGGGTTTTTAGGCTGGTTCGAATTTTCGGGTATGGGCTTCCCATAGATTGGGTGATCAAGTGGTCTAGCATGCGGACGATTAATCCATAGACTGGGCGATGGAGTGGCCGGGGATGTTGGTCGAAGGTCTGAAGACAAAGGTCGAGGGCCAAAACTCAAGACCGTCGCAGACCTTAGACCTTAGACATGCGACGATAGGAGTCCACATACTCAATGTTTGGTCAGACTGGGCGATGGAGTGGCCGGAGATGGGGGTGATTAGTCCGTGCCTTACCCCGCTTTGCCGCAATTCTAGATATGCCGATTCTGTCGAAGGGTGGGCTCGCTAAGCTGAAGAACAACAGTTTCTGGTTGTGCCATTGTGAGCGTGGGCAGACAGCATAAGGCCGATGTTTTTAGCATAGTCTCTATGACTGTGCGCCAAGCCCGCGCCACCTGCGCCCTGGACTGCCCCGATGCCTGCTCGCTGATTGCCAGCATTGACGATACCAGTAATACCCTGCTCAAAATTGAGGGCGACCCCCGGCACCCCATCACCCAGGGCTTTGCCTGTGTCAAGACCTACCGCTACCCCGAGCGCAACCACCATGCCCTCAGGCCGCTGCACCCACTCCGGCGGGTGGGGAAAAAGGGCGAGGGCCGGTTTGAGCGGGTGAGCTGGGAAACCGCGCTGGACGATATCGCCGGTCGTCTGCAGGAGACCGTGGGGAAGCACGGCCCCGAGGCCGTACTCCCCTACCACTATGCCGGCACTATGGGCCTGATCCAGTACGAACACCCCCTGACCTTTTTCCGTGCCCTTGGCGCTACCGAGCTAAAGACCACCATCTGCGCCACCGCTGGCTCGGCAGCCTGGGAGGCCAGCTATGGCGCGCGTACCGGGGTAGACCCCGAGGATGTACCCCAGGCCAGGTTTATTCTGCTCTGGGGCATCAACAGTCTGCATACCAACACCCATCTCACCCCTTTTCTCAAAGAAGCCCGACACAACGGTGCGCGCATTGTACACATTGACCCTTACCAAAACCTGACCAGCCGCTTTGCCGACGAACACCTCAAAATTCGCCCCGGAACCGACGCCGCCCTGGCCTACGGAATAGCGCGGGCCATAGTGAAGGCCGGGCTGCACGACGCGGCCTACATCGCCCGAATGACCACCGGCTTTGAGGCCTTTATGGAAGTAGCCGAGGCCTGGACACCTCAGCGGGTCGAGGCCGTCACCGGCGTTGGGGCAGAGACGGTGGAGCGACTGGCCCTCGAGTTTGCCCAGGCCAGGGCCTCGTTTATCCGCACCAGTTATGGTCTGACCCGTCACCCTGGCGGGGCCTCGGCGCTGCGGGTGGTGGTTCTGCTGCCCGCCGTCACCGGGGCCTGGCAGTACAAGGGCGGCGGTGCGCTGATGAGCACCAGCGGGGGGTTTCCCCTGAACCGGCATTTTCTGGGAGGAAGGCATCTCTTGGCCGAGGAGCAGACAGGTGCAGCTTCCGTGGAGACTAGGGCAGAAAGACAAGCTGCTTCTCCACGCTCCCGCTCCAGGGCTCCCCTGCCCAAACCCCGTTGCGTCAACATGAGCCAGATCGGCACGGCCCTCACCACCCGGGAACCGCCCATCCGGGCCCTGTTTGTCTTCAACTCCAACCCTGCGGTAATTGCCCCACGCTCCGACCTGGTGCACAAGGGCTTGCTGCGCCCCGACCTGTTTACGGTAGTGCTGGAACAGGCCCTCACCGAGACCACTGCCTTTGCCGACTATGTGCTGCCGGCCACTACCTTTTTGGAACACCCCGACCTTTACACCGCCTATGGGCATTACTACCTGTCCTGGAACCAGGCGTTGATGCAGCCCCAGGGCCAGGCCAGGCCCAACACCTGGGTCTTTGCCGAGCTAGGCCGCAGGCTGGGCCTGGCCGAACCCAGCCTCTACTGGGACGCCGAAACGCTGGCCAGGTCGTTGTTGGACAGTGACCACCCCTGGCTAAAAGGCATCACCCTGGAGCGCCTGAAAGCAGAAGGCTTCGTCCGGCTGAACATACCAAGTGGCTACCGGCCATATACCGAGAGCGCCAGTACTCCTTCCGGCAAAGTTCAGTTCGACCCGCCGCCGCAGGTAATCCTGACCGAGCCCACCCCAGAATTTCCCCTTATTCTGCTAACCCCTCCTGCCAAGCACTTCCTGAACAGCACCTACGGTCATATCGAGCGCCTGGTACAGGGCGAGGGCAAAGAGCCGGTTTTACTGGTGCACCCCCAGGATGCGGCGGTTTATGGTGCGGTGGACGGCGCGCTGATGAGGGTGCGCTCGCAGCACGGCGCACTGCTGCGGCGGGTGCGGGTGAGCTGGGCCCCCATCACGGGTACGGTGGTGCTCGAGGGCACCTGGTGGGAGCGAAACGCCCCCGATGGCAAGGGCATCAACTGGCTTACCGGCGAACACCTCACCGATATGGGCGAGGGCAGCACCTTCCATAGCAACCCGGTGCGGCTGGAAGTGCTGGATTAGTCAATTTGCTCCCAGGGCTTTCAGCGCCAGCCGGTAGGTCTGGACGTGCGCCGCAACGGTCAGGTGGGGGTCGCGGTTGTAGCCCCCTCCCATCACGATCACCAGAGGTTTATTGGCCTGTTGAACTTTCTCAAAAACCCGCCAGTCCCGTTCGGCCAGCCCTCGCATACTCAACTGCAATCGGCCAAACCTATCGTTTTGCAGCACGTCCACCCCGGCGTTGAAAAAGACCAGATCGGGGTTGTGGGCAAAGGCCCGTTCAAGCGCCGGTTCCAGGGCTTCCAGATACTCCCTGTCGCCTGTTGCATTGCCTAGGCCCACATCCAGGTCGCTTTGCTCCTTTTTGAGGGGGTAGTTGCGCTGGGCGTGTACCGAGAGGGTAAATACCGCGGGGTCTTTTTGGAAGAAAACAGCCGTACCGTTGCCCTGGTGGGCATCCAGGTCTACGACCAAGGCCTTTTTAGTAAAGCCTCCGGCCCTCAGACTGGCTATGGCTACCGCCACATCGTTTAAAAGACAGTAGCCCTCGGCCCGACCCGGGTAGGCGTGGTGGGTTCCACCTGCCAGGCTCAGGCCCAGGCCGGTTTCCAGAGCGTCGTGGGTGGCTGCCAGGGTGCCTCCGGCAGCGTGCATGGCCCGTGTCAACAGGCTCTGAGTCCAGGGCAGACCTAACTGATGGGCCTCCTGGCGGCTTAGCCCGTGCAGACGGAGCCTGAGCAGATAGTCGTGATTGTGAGCCAGGGCCAGGGTTGCCCAGGTTATGGCGGGCGCAGGCTGTACGTCAAGCTGGGTTTGTAGTGCCTCGGCAACACCCCCATATTTGTACCTGGGAAAAGGGTGGTAATCGGGGAGCTGCAAGACACAGTGTGCGGTCGAATAAGCGCGGCGCATGGCTTATAAACAGGCTACAGAAGCCTGAACGGCTTTGGGCAGAACCTGAACCCGCTCCAAAAATTTTAACACAACTTGCTGCTAATCTAACCTTGCTTAGCCTCGAGCCACCCCTGCTCATGAGGTTCCCATTGGAACCCCCTCGAGGCTAAGCCCAGACGTCTAGTGCAGTATTTTCTTTCGCACTTTGTCGGGAGAATCGCACCTGGGGACTATTGTTGATCAGCGCCGTTTGTAAATGCCCGCCAGCTACAAAACTCCTTTGGGTGTCGTGAGCAATAAATCCCCCGACCTGGGCGTAGCCGGTAGCCAAATAGCCCATAGCCTATAGCTTTTATCTTGTGCTATAAGCTATCAGCTATCAACATCACATGGCCTCGAGCTGGGCCCGCAAAGACTGCACCCGTTCACGCAAGGGCCTGGCCTGGGGGTTTTCTTGCTCAAACTGCATGATGGCCCGGGGGTGGATGTGATGCTCATCGGGGTTGCCAAAAAGTGAGTTGAGCAGCACGAATTCCTCCTGTGAACGCAGCGAGGCATCTTCGCGGAACATGTTGAGGTAGGTCCAGGTGAACTGCTGCTCGCTCACTGCACCGGCCAGGTAGGCATCCAGCAAGCGCTTGTAGCTGTCCAGGTTGCTCTTGCCACCCGTTTGCGGGTCTTCCACCCTCAGATCAGAAAGGTACTGGCTGAACAGGAGCTCGAGGTTTTCCAGGGTTATGTCCCAGTTGTTCAGCTCAAACAGCGGCTGGCCGCCACGAAAGAGGATAATCTGGGGAGAATGGTGCACGATCTGGGTGCGCTCGGCCACACGGTTTGAGGCCGGGCGGTTCTCGACCACCTTGATGATGCCAACCGGAATTTCCGGCCGTTCCCGCAGCAGTTTTTCCACGTTGCCCCAGCCCTGCATGGTCTTGTGGCAGGTTCCGGCCTTAAATACAGCCGTGACGGGCTGGCTTTCGATGAAGATATCGGCTTCTTCGGGGGTGGTGATGGCATACATACGCTCTGTCATGAATCAGAGTCTAGCGGTAGCGGCGGGATGCAAACGTTAGCCGGGACACGTCGCCCAGTTTTCTGCCAGATCACCTCGTACAGGCCCCACAGAACGCAATAAGTTAGTACAATCTGGCATGCCCTATACCCTGACCCGGCATCCCATCGTCCAGGCCCCCATGGCCGGAGGGGCCACCACGCCCGAGCTGGTCGCAACGGTCTCCAATGCCGGGGGGCTGGGCTCGCTGGCCGGGGCGTCACTCTCACCCGACAGGCTGCGCGAGGAAATCGGCAGAATTCGCGCCCTTACCCCAAGGCCCTTCAACGTCAATTTATTGGTGCACAGACCAGTGCAGGTCACACCCGAACAGTTGCAGATGGCCCTGGAGCGCCTGGAGCCGATCCGGGCCGAACTAGGCCTGCCCCCGACCGTCGTCCCGGGTAGGTTTAGCGAAGACTTCGGCGCTCAGCTGGAGGTCTTGATCGAAGAAAAACCCCCGGTGGTGAGTTTTCATTTCGACCTGGTACCGGCCCAGACCCTAAAGCGCCTGCACCAGGCGGGGTGCCGCGTAATCGGCGCCGCTACCAACGTGGCAGAAGCCACTGCCTGGGAACAAGCCGGGGCCGAGTATGTCTGTGCCCAGGGGGCCGAGGCCGGTGGCCACCGGGGCACCTTTATCGGCCCGTTTGAAGACACCATGACCGGAACCCTGGCCCTGGTGCCCCAGGTGGTAGATGCGGTGAGTATTCCGGTGATTGCCGCGGGGGGCATCATGGATGGGCGGGGAATTGCGGCCGCTCTGGCGCTGGGGGCCTCGGCAGTGCAGATGGGAACGGCTTTTCTGACCTGCTTAGAGTCAGGTATTCACCCGGTGTACAAACAGGCCTTGTTGCAGGCCAAGACCACTACCACCATTGTTACCCGCGCCTTTTCGGGACGGCCGGCGCGGGGCTTACGCAATGCCTTTATCGAGCGGATGCAGCCCTATGAAGCCCTGTTGCCGCCCTATCCCATCCAGAATGCCCTTACGCTCGAGATTCGCCAGGCTGCTTTACGGGCGGGTCGGCCCGAGTTCATGTCGCTATGGGCCGGGCAGGCCGTGGGCCTGTGCCGCAGCCTGTCCGCTGCCGAGCTGGTAGAGACCTTGATGCAGGAGACCCACGCAGCCTTACGCCATGCGGACCGGACCAAGGAAAGATAAGACTGGATCGTGGTGGTTGTGGCCACCATCTCTGCCGGTAACCGCTCGGTGCCGGGTGTACTTATGGCCAAGGCCACACGGGGTCGTGGCAACCTGGACTCAGAGCTGCTTCCTGATCATGTTCAGATGGCTGCTAGACTCTTGGAGCCTGACACAGTAGAAGCTGAAGGGGCTAGACCTCGAGCATAGGGTTCAAACAGCGGCCCGAATAGCCCTGAACCCGGCGCAAGATTACCCTAGACCGCCAGGCTATCTTGCTGAGCCCCAGTCAGCCCTGGCCCCCTTCGACAGGCTCCTTTCGACCCTGCTCAGGGCAAGCAGGGCAGGCTTCAGCAGGTTCCCTTCGGCTCCGCTCAGGACGGGCAGGACAGACTGTGGCCAAACATCAGTCTCAGGCTTATCAACCGGGACATGCTCTGTCTGGTTTAGGTGTTAACAGGGTAAAATGCCTGGTACGTTCAGAGATCATAGGGCCCCTATAGGTTGTCCCGGCCCTACTGAACCCAGTCTTTAGCAACTGCTTCAGGAGGTGGCGAGGTATGACGAGCACGGTACGGCAATTGCTTCAGGTCAAAGGGAATATGGTTTATTCCATCCAGCCTGATGCAACGGTCTTTGAAGCCCTAAAGCGTCTGGCGCAATACGAGGTGGGGGCCTTGCTGGTGATGGAGGGTGACCAGCTGGTAGGCATCTTTTCTGAACGCGACTATGCCCGCAAGATCATCCTGATGGGCCGATTTTCCAAAGACACCCTGGTAAGGGAGGTGATGACTGGCAACCTTATCACCGTCCACCCCGACGCTACCGTGGCCGACTGCATGAACCTGATGACCAGCCATCGCATACGCCACCTGCCAGTGATCGAAAACGGCCAGCTAATCGGGTTGATTTCCATTGGCGACGTAGTCAAAGCCATCATGACCCAGCAGGAACTCATGATTGCTGCGCTCGAGGGTTACATAACCGGGTCGCGCTAGCGCCGCGCGACCATGGTCACTGCCACTTCCAGCCGCCGCCCATTGCGCCAGACGGTAAGGTTTACCCGGTCTCCGGGGCGGAAGCGGGCAATGGTCTGGGTAACCTCGCTGGCGTTGCGCATGGTGCGCCCGCCCACGGCCAGGATAATATCTCCCAGGCTGACCAGCTTGCCACGCTGGTCGCGCTCGGCCGGACGCAAGCCAGCCCGCGCCGCCGGACTGCCGGGCTGCACTGTCTCGACCATGGCTCCACGGGGCGAGAGCAGCCCGACCCGTCCTAACAAGATGGGGTCCAGCTCGTCCAGATCTAGCAGGGTTGCCCCCAGGTTGCCGCGTTGTGGAACTCCGAAGCGCTCGAGGTCTCCCACACTCTGCCGCACCAGGTCGCCCGGAATGGCCACCCCCACACCCCCAATCCCGCTCAGGTCGCCCAGGGTGGCGTTGGCCACACCAACCACCCGGCCCTGCAGATCGAGCACCGGGCCACCGGAATTGCCCTGTACGATGCGGGCATCGGTGAAGAGCAGGTCGCCAATTTCCGAACCAATCTCGGGGTCAAGGTTGTTCTTCGCAGCGGCAGTAGGGCCAATTCCGGCCAGGATGCCATAAGACGATAAGTTGCGCTGTCCGAAGGGGCTGCCAATTACCACCAGTCCCATTCCCACCGGCAAGTTTTGTGAGCTGCCAAAGGTGAGCTGGGCGGGAGCAGTCACGCCCTGCACGGTCAGGATGGCGATATCAATGCCCTTATCTACAGCGAAAACCTGGGCAGGAAAAGAACGTCCGTCAAACAATTGCACGCTGATGTTGCGCAGATCCTGCACCACATGGTAGTTGGTTATAATTCGGCTGGGTGCATAAAAAAAGCCCGACCCGTTGGTAGGGCCTTCGCTGCCGGTCTGGGGATCGCGCAAAATACCAGAGATCTTGACCACCGCGGGCAGCGCCCGACGGATCACCTCTACCCTGGCTACCTCCTCGGGGGTAGTGAGCCGGGGCGCCTGGGCGAAGGCCGGGACCAGGACCAACAGAATGAAGAAGAAAATAAAACGTATCATCAACAATCCCCTTTCATTCTCATATGCCGACGGTGAGTAATCAATAGTGGCTCCTCAGCAAACCTCTAATGGGGGATTTTGTCTCTGGGCAACAGGTCTTGCTTACAAAATGAACCCTTAAGCATATTCAACAAATCTTAATCTGCCCGGCCTGGCGCAAAACGCGGGTATAGAGCGCCATAAACAACGGCGACTGCGGGATTGTGGCAGAGTTGTTGCGCCGAGTGTCAGCGCAGCTACATAACCTCGGGGGCCTGTAAACCCAAAAGTTCCAACCCTTTTTTGAGGGTAGAACGCAGGGCCTTGACCAGTTCCAGCCGCACTCCGCGCAGGCCTTCCGGTGCAGTCAAAACGGGGGTGGCTGGTCTGCCGTCGGGGGTTTTGGCATTGTAGAAGCTGCTCCAGGCAGCGGCCAGCTCTAACAGATACTGGGCCACCATGTGCGGGGCCTTGTTCCGGGCGGCGTCTAGCACAATCTCGGGGAAGCGCAGGATCTCTTTAGCCAGGGCGGTCTCGTGGGCTGTGGCCTGGGTAAAGCCGGCCCTTTCCTGCAAAATACCCTGCTCCTCTGCTTTGCGCAGAATAGAGCCCGCACGGGCATAGGCATACTGAATGTAGGGGCCGGTATCGCCCTCGAAGCTAAGAGCCTGGTCGTAGCGAAAATCAATTTGCTTTTTGGCCTCGGCCTTGATCATGGCGAAACGCACCGCACCCACCCCAATCTGCTCGGCGGCCACCTGGGGGCTGGGGTGATCGGGGTTTTTCTCGGCAATTACCGCCAGCACGCGCTTCACTGCTTGGTCCAGCACCTCGTCCACCGAGACCACAATGCCCTTGCGCCCGGACATCTGCCTGCCTTCCAGCAGCACAGTCTCGTAGGCCAGGTGGAAGCAGCGCTCGGCCAGGTCGGGCCGCCCTTCCACTTCCAGTGAAGCCTGCACCACCCGCAGCGCATGGCTCTGGCGGGCATCCACCACATTAATGGTCTCACTGGCCCTGCCAAATGGCATGGGGACTCCCTTGGGGTGGGTGGTGTAGAGCTTGGCGCCGCTGGGCTGGGTGTCGTACTCCAGGAACTTTATGCCCTCCAGCAAACCCATCTTCCAGAACTGCAGGCCGATGTCTTTGGCGGTGTAGGTGGAGGTTCCGTTGGAGCGGATCAGCACCAGGTAGGGGTCTTCCAGTCCGGGAATAAAGGCGCTGGTATCCATAACCAGGGCCCCAGCGTACTTGCCCTGGGTAGGGCGCAGGACGTGGGGCGAGCCTTCCAGCGCCTTCATGGCCTGGTCCAGGATGCCCTCCCGCACGATGTCCGACTCCCATACCAGGGCGTGGTACTCGGCTTTCAGGCGGTAGATAGTCTGTAGCTGCGCGCGCAGAATTTTGTCCACCTGGTCGCGAAGCTGGCCCTGCTCGAGGCGGTGCAGTATCTTCTGTACGCCCTGCTCGATGTGGGCTTTCTTCTGGGGGTCTTCCATCTCCTGGTGCAGCCGCACGTAGGCATCGCCGACCCAGTGGTCATACTTCTGTTGTGTGCCAGCACTCTCCAGGCCGAAATACTCGAGGGCATACAGGCTCTCGGCGGCCTGCCTGCCGGTGTCGTCAATGTAGTTCATCACCTCGAGGCTGCGCCCGGCGAAGCGCAGAATCCGCGCCAGCGAGTCGCCCAGACAGATGTTGCGCAGATGGCCCACGTGCAGTTCTTTATTGGGATTGACCGAAGTGTGTTCCAGCAGCACCTTGCCCTCGGTCTGCGGCAGGGGTGCGATAGGCTGGGCAGCCAGCTGCACCAGAAAAGCCGGGTCTAGCTCGAAGTTAAGGTAGCCCCCTACGACAAACGTCCGACTGACCCAGGCCGGGGGCCTGAGGTTTCGTGCCAGCTCGGCGGCAATTTGGGCAGGAGACTTTCGCAGGCTGCGGGCCAGGCTCATGGCCACGGGGGTGCCGTAGTCACCTTCCTTGTCAGCGGGGGTTTCCTGCACCACAATTTCTGGCAATTCGTCCAGGCCAAGGCTACCCAGGGCCTGGGCAATGGTTTCTTTGAGCTGGGACTTGATCTCGGGCCGCGGTTCTAGCATCGAAACAGGATAGCAGAAAGGCCGACGCATTTCTTGCTCCCATAGACTGGGTGACGGAGTGGCCGAAGATTCGGATGATTAATTCATGCTGTAGCTATACAGCCTATACATGCCGGGTGCTCGGAAGGGGGCTCGGTTTTCCCAGCATGAATTCATCAACCACGGCTTTACCTGCTGACGAACGGGGTGAAGCTTGAGGGCATTCAGAAAATACCAGGACACCCACTCTCTTCAGGAGAATTTTTTAATGAGCACGCTAGCCGAAAGGGCGGCACTCCGGGCCCCCTCTCCCAAGCTTGGGAGAGGGTTGGGGTGAGGGTAGAATGATGCCAAAGACGTCATGGTTCGCTGCGCTCACCCCCCTCACCCAGCCTCTCCCACCGAGGCGAGTCGCTTACGCGATTCCGGCAAAGCCGCAACCTAAGGGGAGAGGAGATTTCTCAGAACGCCCTCTAGACCACCAGAACCTGTCCTGGCGGCAAGGGGGACTGCCCTGGGTCCTTTAGTGCTGCAAAATAGCGATACAATCTCCCCATGCCGGTACAGCTTCAGCACATCCGGGCAGCCCGCGAGGTGATTGGGGGGGTGATTGCCCCCACCCCTACCCTGCCCGACCCGCTTAGCTCCGAGGATCTGGGGGTCAGGCTCTTTGTCAAAGCCGAGTGTTTGCAGCGCGGTGGCTCTTTCAAGATCCGTGGGGCCTACCACAAAATTGCTTCGCTCACCCCCGAAGAAAAAGCCAGGGGCGTGATCGCGCCCTCGGCCGGCAACCACGCCCAGGGGGTTGCGCTGGCGGCCTGGCTACAGGGCATCCGCGCTATCATCGTGATGCCCCAGTACGCACCCCTTACCAAAGTGGCGGCGACCCGCCGCTACGGGGCCGAGGTGGTCTTGTACGGCGCCAGCTTCGACGATGCAGTGGCCCATGCCCACCAGCTCCAGCAGCAGCACGGCTACACCTACGTACATGCCTTCAACGATGATAAAATTATTGCCGGTCAGGGCACCATTGGCCTCGAGCTGCTGGAAGCCCTGCCCGACCTGGAGGTGCTGGTAGTGCCCATTGGCGGAGGAGGCCTTATTGGGGGTATCGCCACTGCGGTCAAAACCTTGCGACCGCAAACCCGCATTGTGGGGGTGCAGGCGGCGGGATGTGCACCGGTCAATCTATCGCTGCGGGCTGGGGGGCCCATCAGCGTTGCGGTAGCCCAGACCATCGCCGATGGCATCGCGGTCAAGCGCCCCGGCGACCTGACCCTGCCCCTTATCCGGCAGCACGTAGACCTGGTGGTCGAGGTTAGCGACGATGAAATCGCCCGCGGCATCGCGCACTGTGCCCAGAACCTTAAGCTGGTTGTAGAAGGGGCGGGGGCTGCCGGGATGGGGGCCATCCTGGCGGGCAAGGTGCCGCTAAAGGCTGGGCAGACCGTGGCCACGGTGCTGTGTGGGGGCAATATTGATGGCAACCTGCTCTCCCGCGTGATCGAGCAGGTGATGGTGCGGCAGGGGCGCTATTTGCTTCTCAAGCTTTCGGTGATAGACCGTCCGGGGGCTTTGGCCAGGGTTATTAACCAGGTGGCGGGGGCTGGGGCCAACATCATAGACGTGTTTCACCGCCGCGCCCTCTGGCTGGCCCCGCTGGGCAAGGTGGGGGTGGAGCTGGTACTGGAGGTGCGCGACCCCCAGCACGGCGACGAGGTGGTGGCGAGCCTCGAGCAGGCGGGCTACGCTGTGGAGCGCGAGGGGCTGGGAGACTGGCCCGACTGACCCCGACCCCAGACAGGTAAAAACCCAGCGGGGCGTCGCTGCCTTCCCCCATCATTACAGCACCACCGGCCCCGCCGCTTTTGACTTTCGAGCAGTCTGCGGGTTGCGCTGGATAAAAGAATCCCGTCTCGTGACCCATGGGGATTAATTTCGCTTTAGCTTTTCTAACACAGTCGCGCTAAAACCACCCCATAGACTGGCCCGGTGATAACCACGATCAGACTCACCTGGGCCAGGAGCCTTTGGCTGGCTGGTGCTTTGGTGCTGGCAGGCTGCGGCGCGGCCTTCCAAAACCTGCTGCCCCCTGGCAGCGGGGGGGACGTTCCGGTGCTGCCTCCCATGCCTGGCAAGACCCTTACCTACGCTCCCTCCAACGAGAATTTTCTCAACCCCGAGCGGGGCTTTCACGTGGCTTTTCAGTTGCAGGAGTATAACGACTATCGCCTGGTGCGCTCGGGGGGCTGGTTCAATCTGCCGGCCAGCGTGGTTTTCGTTTACGTCAGCCTGTATGAATACCGCAATAGCGCCATCCCTCAGAGCTACCTGGATCACCTGCGCAGGCGCCTGGAGAACGCCCGGCAGGCTGGGGTGAAGTTGATTATTCGGCACTATTACGCTTTTCCCGGCAAGGCTGGCCTCGAGGATGCCCCGCTATATCGGGTTCTGCAACACATCGAGCAGCTCCGGCCCCTCTGGCACGAGTTTGAGGACATTATCCTGACCATGCAGGCAGGTTTTATTGGGTACTGGGGGGAGTGGCACACCTCGAGCAACAATCTCGACCGGCCCGAGAGCGAAGACCAGATCGTCAGGGCCTTGCTGGCCGCCCTGCCCCAGAGCATCCCGCTGCAGTTGCGCTATATGGAGGACATCGAGCGGCTCTTCCCCCAGCCCCTTACCGCCAGCCAGGCATTCAACGGAAGCAGCCAGGCCCGGATCGGCCACCACAACGACTGCTTCCTGGCCGGCGACAACGATGCCGGAACTTATAGCTGGAACCAGTGGGATCGGCAAAAAGCCTATCTAGACCAGATCACCCGCTTTGTCCCGGTGGCAGGGGAGACCTGCCAGGTCAATTTCGGGCACGCCCGGCAAAGCTGTGCGGTGGCGCTGGCCGAGCTGCGTCGCTTTAACTGGCAGGTGATCAGCGGAACCTGGTACCGGCCGGTGCTGGACCGCTGGAGGCGGGAAGGCTGCTACGACGAGATTGCCCGCCGGCTTGGGTATCGGTTTCGTCTGGTAAGGGCCATTATTCCCGAGCAGCTGAGCCGCGGAGGGCGTTTTGAGATGGGCCTGGAAATCGCCAACGATGGCTTTGGCAACCCCATCCGGCCCCGCCCCGTACAGATTATCCTGCGTAACCGGGCGAGCCGGCAGGTTTTTGTCTTTCCCATCAACACCGACCCACGCCGCTGGGCGCCTGATCGTACCCAGGCAGTGGTGCTAGACGCCACCCTGCCCCCCGATATGCCGGCTGGAGCATACGAGGTCTTGCTACACCTACCCGACCCTGCCCCCCGCCTGGCCAGCCGCTATGAGTATGCTATCCGCCTGGCCAACCAGAACGTCTGGGAGGCAGCTACGGGTTATAACTCCCTGCAACATGTTTTAACCGTGCCGTAGGGATTAGGTCCAGCATGGTTCACCAGAGCAAGCGAGGTAACGGTAAGAGGTAACGGTAATTGGTGGTGTGTTGCCCACGACGCTCGAGGGCACAGGGCAAATGATAAACACCATAAGACCCCCTGCCCCTTCCCAAAACTGACCCACCGGTCAATAATCGTATTTTGTGACCGAACTGCCTCCCGGCGAACCCCGCCGTTCACAAAGGCTGGCTATCTGGGAGGGGATGCTGGCCATCCTGTTCATCAACTGGAGCACCGGCATGGTCATGATTGGCTATGCGCTCTGGTTAGGGGCGCCTCCGGCCGCTCTAGCAGTGCTAGGTGCGCTGCCCCTGGTTGGGCAGCTAGCCGCGCCGCTTGCGCTATTTTTCCGTGCTAGTCGCAAACGGCTTTGTGTCGCTTTGTCTGTATTCGGGAGAGGTTTTTTTGTACTAACCCTGCTGCTGCCCCTGTTGCCCGAGCCCTGGCGCATTCCGGGTTTGTTGCTAATAGCTGCCCTGTCGCTATTAATTGTCTCGCCCGTAAGCGTTTTGTGGACGAGCTGGATGGCCGATCTGGTTGGGGAAAAAGAGCGCGGTCGCTACTTCGGCTTGCGTAACGGGGTGCTGGGCCTGGTGGGCACCCTGGGTAACCTGGCCGCTGGCAGCCTGATTGACGCAATGGATAAGCCCTGGGGCTTCTTACTGGTGCTGGGCATAGCGGTGGTAGCTGGATTTGGCGCAACCCTGATTTTGCGGCGACAGTTTGAGCCCAGGCTGGAAAGCCGAGCTCCCACTTTTGGCGAGTTTATCCAGCCGCTATCCGACAGAAAGTTTCGGGGTTTTCTGGGATTTGTGGTGTTGTTTATGGGAGCGGTCAGCATTGGCGGGCCCTTTGTATTCCCGCTCTTCCTCGAGTACGCCCGGATGAGTTTTACCCAGCTGGGCCTCTGGACCTTTATCGCAGCCGCCTGTGGCCTGGTGTTGACTCCTTTGTGGGGTCGTCTGGCCGATGCAATCGGGCACTGGCAGGTTTTGCTGCTGTGTAGCAGCATTGCTGCACTGGTGCTGCCGCCGCTCTGGCTGGCCGCTGGGCCGGGCCAACTTCAGACCATCTGGATCGCTGCTGTGGCCGATGCGCTGGCCTGGGGCGGAATCGGGACCGCGCTGGTCAATGTGGCCCTGCAAAGCTCGACGCCAGAAAAACGCAACCTCTATCTGGCCTGGTACTGGGTGGTCTTTGGGCTGGGCGGGATACTGGGAGCCCTGCTGGGAGGGGCCCTTGGCACCCTGCACCAGCATCTCGGGCTGTTTCCCAGCCCCTACCATCTGCCCATAGTGGTCTCGATGATTTTGCGGGTTGGGGCAGTTTACTATCTTTGGTGGCGGATCCGGCGAGACAAAAAACGCGCTGCCGAAGCGGCTGCCTTAGCAAATCCCGCGCCCTAGAAGAGGCTGGGACAGCCCTGAGTTACCGTGTACAGGTAGTTACTCCAACCCCGACATCTTGCGGTTTTTGGCGATGTAGTCTTGCCATTGCGCGGGCACATCTTCTTCGGGGTAGATGGCCGAGACCGGACAGGCCGGAACACAAGCGCCGCAGTCAATACACTCCTCGGGGTGTATGTAAAACTGGTCTCCGCCATCGTAGATGCACTCCACCGGACAGACCTCGACACAAGACGCATCCTTGGTGCCGATGCATGGCTCTACAATCACATGTGGCATATTTCCTCCATTCCATTCTTGGGGGCCCGGAGGTTGCTACCGGAGCCAGGCCACCAGACCGGCTTTCATTCTACGGAATTCCGCCAAAAGTCAATGGTCTGTACACTATACGGGGAGCCTGCCATGAGCAGCTTGGAGCCGGTTGCGTTTCTCAAAGGGGCCCTCGAGATCCCCTCGGTCTCGGGGCAGGAGCGTCTGGTTGCCCAGTACCTGGTCAAGGGCATGAAAAACCTGGGCTACAGCCGGGCCTGGGTGGACGAGGCCGACAACGCCCGTGGTCAGATTGGCGCCGGGCCTTTGCAGGTTGTGCTGCTGGGGCACATAGATACCGTACCGGGCCTGATTCCGGTGCGACTGGAGGGCGACAAGCTTTTTGGGCGCGGGTCGGTGGATGCCAAAGGGCCTTTTGTCACTTTTGTAATGGCTGCCGCCAGCCTTTCTCCCGCCGTGCTGCAGAAGCTGACCGTACATGTGGTTGGGGCTACCGAGGAAGAAGTACCCAGCTCCAAAGGGGCCCGCTATGTGGTCGGAAAGCTCGAGCCCAATTTTGTGCTGATTGGGGAGCCATCGGGCTGGGAGGGTATCACCCTGGGCTATAAGGGCCGCCTGCTGGTGCGGGTGCGCCGCGAGAAAGACAACTTCCACTCGGCCCACCACGAGCCCAACGCCGCCGAGGAGCTGATCAGCTACTTTGTCAGCATCAAGGCCTGGGCCGAAGCCATGAACGTAGGCCAGGGGCCTTTCAACCAGATACAGTACAACCTGCGCGACTTCCGCATCGAACAGCCCGAAAACCGCCAGCTTGCCGAGATGAAGTTCGACCTGCGCCTGCCCCCGCGCATGTCGGTAGACGAAGCCATCCGCCACCTTTCGGCCTATGCCCCTCCCACCCTGGACCTGGACTTCTCCGGACGCGAGGTGCCCTACCTTGGCCCCAAAGACACTCTGCTCACCCGGGCCATGCGTATAGGCATCCGCCAGGCCGGGGGTGTACCGGTGTTCAAATACAAGACCGGCACCTCCGACATGAACATCGTTGCCCCCCACTGGAAGGTGCCCATGGTGGCCTATGGACCGGGTGATTCCACCCTCGACCACACCCCCAACGAGCATCTCGAGATCCCCGAGTTTCTGAGCGCCATCGAGGCTCTGCGGAACGCCCTGACTCAGCTAGCAAAGTGAGTAGAGCCGGACACCGTAGCTTGCCCCCTGGGGAAAAGACAACGATCAAGCTCGAGGAATCGGCCCTTTACTGCCCTATGACTACCCAGCTCTGTGGCTTTATCTGCCGCAGAGCCTCATACACCCCTACCCCCACCGCCACCGCCAGGTTCAGCGAGCGGCCACCTTTGCCAGGCATGGGTATCTTCACGCTGGGAAAACCCTTTAGCGCCTGGGCTGGTAGACCACGGCTTTCGGGTCCAAAGAGCAGGTAATCGCCGGGTTGATAGCATACTTCGCTATAGAGCCGTGAAACCTTGCTGCTAAAGGCCCACACCCGGCAATGGCCGGGCAAGGTTTCCAGAAATGCCTGCCAGGAATCGTGCAGAACATAGTCCACCTCGGACCAGTAGTCTAGCCCGGCCCGCTTGAGCCTGGGGGTGTTCCACAAGAAGCCCAGGGGACGAATCAGGTGCAGTTGGGCACCCGTGGCCGCGCAGGTACGGGCGATGTTGCCAGCGTTCTGGGGTATCTCGGGCTGGTAGAGCACAACCTTGACCATGGCTTGAATTTAGCGTAACTGGTTCCTGAGACACTGGTTGCATGCCTGAATTTTGTTTACGCCCCGGATGCCCAGGTAACGGAGACTTTCGGTCATAGTAACGCTTGGGGAGAGTATTTCACACCAAGACTGGCCAGAACCGGTGCTAAGTTTTAGAGGTGAGCGGGACCTACCCCGAAATTGGGCTGACGCTGCTGGCTGCCACCGCCGGTCTGATGCTGTGGCAGCTGGCCAGACGTGAGCCCGCATGGAGGTGGGCCAGCCTGGGGATGCTGGCCTGGGCTTTGCACAGTGTATTTCGGCTGCTCGAGCCATACTATGGCCTGGAAAGCCTGCTAAAGCCTTCTCAGACCCTGTTGCTGGTCGGGGTGGCGGCCTGGGTAGCAACCCTGCGCCAGTTACGGCCGACCGGGCAGCCCCGCTGGACCCTGGCTCTGGCTCCTATCCTTGTTGTGGTAGTTACCATCACACTCCCCGCCAGCCTGCCCGACTCGGTCTGGCTGGCCGCTCTGCTGCCCCTGGTCCTGGCCCTCCCGCTGGTGGAAGCCGCCCTGCGAGGGCAGGCCAGCGAGCCCCGCCTGGTATGGGGCCTGGGGCTGCTGCTCAAGGCCGCTGGCAGTTTTGGCCTGGTCTGGCTGGGCTTTCCCCCCGCCGAGTTTGTGTATTTTTCCTGGGCTGTGGGATACATCCTGATCGCCTGGGGAGGCTACCTCGAGATTCGGGATGCCCGCATGGATAAGGTGTTGCTGGGGTTTGTTCTGACCAGCCTGCTAACCAGCCTGGTTCTGCTGGCGGTTGGGCTAGATCAAGCCAGTCACCACTTCCTTCCCGCCACCCTGGGATGGTGGGGCTACGCGGTGCTGCTGGTTTTGGGCGGGTTTGGGCTGGTGACTTACCGGCGCATAGCCAGAGCCGAACGGCAGCTAGAGCTATGGGTCAGTTTACTCGAGAGCCTGACCACCAAGACCCAGACCACCCAGCACCTCACGCCTCAAGCAGTACTGCAAGATATGCTGAATGGCCTCAAACCCCTTTTTGGCAACCTGGTGGGGCTGGAGGTGCGTTCCGATGTGACTATTCGGGCAGGCCAGGGTGGCCCCTACGTGTATACCTTTGAGCTAGTCCTCGAGCACCCTGCCGAAGGGCGGCTGTACTTTTCCAGCACGCCGAAATACGAACGGGGGTTGAAAGTCCTGGCTCCACTGCTCACCGAGCGACTACGCCTCTCCCTGGCCTTAAACGAATGGCGCAGCAAAGCCTACACCGACCCGCTAACCGGGCTATTGAACCGCCGGGGTCTGGAGCGCCGGATGCAACGCCTGATTCGCCTGGCGGCCCTGCGAGGCAAGCCCGTCAGCGTGGCCCTGCTGGACATTGACCGCTTCAAGCGGGTCAACGACATCTACGGCCACGCAGTAGGCGACAAGGTGCTCAAAGAACTGGCCGAGCTGCTGCGAAAGGCCAGTCGCAGCGATGACCTGGCGGTGCGTATGGGCGGCGAGGAGTTTGGTCTGGTCTTTTTTGGGGCCGACCTCGAGGCCGCCTACGGAGTGCTGGAGCGGATCCGCAGCGAGGTTTGGGCTCTGCAAATTGCACCGATTGCCTGGAGGGTGAGCGTCTCGGGCGGTCTTGCCGGCGGTGCAGTGCCCTCTTCAGTGAAAGAGGTAGAGCGCTGGTTCGAGCAGGCCGACCAGGCGCTGTATGAAGCCAAACAAGCAGGCCGGGACCGGGTATATCCCATCCCCAACTCGACTCCCCTTTTGCAGGATTTGCTCGAGAATTGAGAGCAGCGCCGTTATAGAAATGCTTCCTGCCAGCCCGATATAGGATAGCCGGAAGCAGCAGTCCGTGATATTGACGCACGACATTACTGATGAAGCAGTCTTACCGCCTAACTTGCTTGGCGGCCATCGGCGCCGACCAGGCCATGCGCACGGCGCTATAAAGCCTACTGGTTACCGGGCTAATTTGGAGCTTACCCAGAGCAAACGTACAATCTAGCCAGTTGGACCGCTTCGACCTGCTTTAGGCCTGCCGGGCAACGGGTCAGGCAGGTCTTTGGAGCCTCTTTTCTCACCGAGGTCAGCGCACTGCGTACCTCAATCGAGAGGGTCAGGCTGTCCCAACCCTCCCGCAACTGCGCCACTGATTTGCATAACAGGCACCTGGCCTCCTGACGGGGCAGACACAGGGCGTGGGCTGTCTTGCCAATTTTAGAAGTCCAGAGCGCTTCGCCCAACACGCCTCAACGCGCGACCCGGAAGCCCCGCGCCGTCCAGGCCTGGATGCCTCCATTTACCAGTCTAAGGTCCCGATAGCCCTTGGAGAGCAGAAACTGCGCCGCCAGCCGGCTGCGATTCTGGGTGTTGCACTTGACAAAAACCACCCGGTCGCGGGGTACCTTGCCCCACCAGCTCTCGATCTGCTGCAAAGGCCAGTTAACCGCCCCAGGCACGTGTCCCCGGGCAAACTCCTGCGGAGTACGCACGTCAATCACAAAGGTTCTGGGGTCGGGCAGCGCCCGCTTGAGGTCATCCACCGTCACCACCCTGAATCCCTGGGCCAGCCCCAGCGAGACCATCAGGATAACCATCAGGCCGACGAACGCCTTCATGCCACCACCCCCGCACTGGCCTTGAGGGCGGCTTCCACAAAGACCCGGTCTGGCTGCCCCCCCAGAACCCGCTGCTGGGTTGCCCCGCTGATGATGGTGTCGGGCACTCCGGAGATGTTGTGACGCCTCGAGAGCTGGGGAAACTCATTAGCCTCGATTCCTTCGGCTACCACCTGGGGGTTGTGGTAGGCCAGTTTGTAGGTAGCCAGAACTGCCTGGGGGCAGTAGGGGCAGGTGGGGGTGACAAAGGCTTGCATAAGCACCGGAGAGTTGACTTTTTGCAGTTCGGCCTGGGATTTCTCGCCCAGCTTGCTATCCCCCGTGCCCAAGATTAGCAGGGTCTCGATAAGCGTGCTAAACTCGTAGCCTGCGGGCAGTCCTAAAAAGCGAATATTGCTGCGCTGGGAGCCCTTTTCACGCAACAAGATGGTTGGGGCATGGCGCAGGCTTAGGGCCTGGGCCTCGGGGTCGGAGTGCAGGGAACGCTGCTCCACGGTCAGATGTGGGTTCAGGGCTGCCACCTCCCTCAGCAAGCCCAGGGTCTCGTCCTGCAGCCCTACTTCCTGCCCTGGGAGTTCGATCCCCGAGGTGGTAAACACTACCAGTTCCACCTGGGTATGAATGGGAGCCAGCATCTCGCGTACCTGGCCTTGTACTTTTTCATCTAGAAACATGGTCTACTCCTTTTGGTGAGGTGGTTAGCCCCTAATAGAGATAATATATCCCCTGGGGATATATTATGCAAGGGAATCCTAACAGCGGGCAAAAAACCATAGACTAGTGGTATGTGGAACTGGTTGAAAAAACTCCTGGGGCTGGGGCCCAGAGTGCCCCGAATTACTGCCAAGCAAGCACAGGAAAAGCTCAGGGCGGGGGCGGTGATGATAGATGTACGCACCCCCCTCGAGCGCAAGATGAGTAAAATTCCTGGCACACAAGGACTGCCACTGGCCGAGCTGGCCAAGCGCTGGGAAACTCTCCCCAAAAACAAACCCATCATCTGCCAGTGCGAGAATGGCGGCCGAAGCCAACAAGCCGCCGAGTTTCTGGCCAGCAAGGGACTGGAGGTCTACAACCTGGCCGGGGGCATTTCCGGCTGGCAGGCCGCGGGACTGCCGCTGAAGAAGGGTGACATTCAGCGGTAAAACTGGGCCACAGGACTTGTCCAGAACGCCTGTCACTAGGGTAGACTTAGGACTGGAGACAACTATGAGACTGAGCAGAGGAAAGGTTGAACGGATTCAGGCTTGCGCCGACGACAAAGGTGTGATTGCAGCCGCTGCAATGGACCAGCGAGGCTCACTGCGCAAGGCGATCGCCAAGGCCAAAGGTGCAGAAGTAGGCAGTGCCGAACTGACTGAGTTCAAAACCGCCGTGGTCAAAATTCTTACCCCCTATGCCTCGGCGATTCTGATTGATACCGAGTACGGCCTGCCTGCGCTGGCGTCCAAGGCCCCGCGAACCGGGGTGTTGCTGGCCTACGAGAAGTCGGGCTACGATACCAGCACACCGGGCCGTCTGCCCGACCTGCTACCCGACCTGAGCGTAAGGCGCATCCTCGAGGCCGGCGCTGACGCGGTGAAAATTCTGCTCTACTACAACCCCGACGACGACGCAAAAATTAATACCATCAAACATGCCTTCATCGAGCGGGTAGGGGCCGAGTGCGCCGCCCTGGAAGTACCCTTTTTTCTGGAGCCCATCGCCTACGACGACAGGCTGGGCGAGGGCCTCGAGCTCGCCAGGGCCAAGCCCCGCTACGTGGCCAGGTACATGGAGGAGTTTTCCAAAGACCGCTATGGGGTGGACGTCCTCAAGGTAGAGCTGCCTTTCAACATCGCCTATACCAGCGGTACCCTGGGATTCAAAGGCGAGGAAGCCTACACCCGCTCCCAGGCCCTGCAATTTCTCAAGGACGCCGCTAGTGCTGCTGGCAGGCCCTTCATCTATCTCTCGGCGGGCGTAAGCGACGCAGTCTTCCGCGAGTCGCTAGAGATGGCCGCCGAGGCTGGCGTACCCTTCAGTGGGGTGTTGTGCGGGCGGGCAACCTGGCAGGATGGGATTCCAGTGTATGCCAAACACGGTGTAAAGGCGCTAGAGGACTGGCTATCCGACCAGGGCGTGAAGAACATCCAGATGCTCAACCAGGTACTGGCCAAGGGCGCCAAGCCCTGGTGGACGCTCCATGGCAGCCTGGAAGCCGCGCGGGCCTGACTTCAGGCGCACTGAACATTACACCCAGGACCTACCCCTGGGTGTAAATTTACGTATATAGCATTAGTCGCCAAGACGGAAAAACCACTGCCCCGGTGGCGAGCCTGTCGAGGCAAGGCCCCAAATGGCCTCGAGGCAGTCCGGCAAATGCCTACCCACAACAGGCGTTCCCGGACTGCCAGACCTAAGGGCTTGTCCTGAGCCTGAGATACTTGACTATGCCCCACCCTGACCGCTGGTTCGAGCTTTCGGAGACCAGGGTCAAGATAGAAGCATCTCGCAGGGCCTGTCCTGAGCCTTGCCCTGAGCATGTCGAAGGGTTGTCGAAGGAGCAGTCGCAGGGCCTGTCCTGAGCGAAGTCGAAGGAAAACGCCATGACCGCACAACCATGGTCACCTAAGGGAGTGCCGTATCAATCGTCTGCGGCGGAGCCTTTCCCCTTCAGCTCCAGATCGGTCTCCTGATTCCAGTCTTTGCCGTAGACCGCCCTCAGGATAATGTAGCTAACCACACCCGTAAGGGTGGGTACTACCAGTACTAAAACCCAGAGCTGGCCAATCGAGAGGCCCAGGCCGGTCTTGTAACCCGCCATGGTGCTCATGAGGTAAAACATCACCATGCCGATCACAAAACTGGTGCGGAAGGGGTGCCGGCTGGGCAGCTCGAGGTAGCGCCGCTTGTCCTTAGAGTAGTCCAGGAAAGGGATTGCCAGCGCACCCAGAATGATGATGGTAGGCACCAGGATACCGCCCCAGAACTGCGGCCCAAAGGTGGCCCCCAGAAACTCAAAACTCCAGGTGGCCGGGATCATCTGTAAAATCCCAAATATCCACATGAAGTACCAGTCGGGCTTGACTGCCGGGGTCTCGATGGTGGGAGGGCCATAAGCCTGCACCGGGTGGGCCAGGAAGGCCCCGGCAATGAAGGTCGAGACCGCCAGGAAGACGAGGAACAGCACGCCCATCATGGCGGCCTGCTGGGGAAAGAGGGGCACGCCCACAACCTTGCCCGGCGCCAGTTTCTCGGCGTATTTGGGCTGGGTGTGTTTCTGCTTGATCATGATGGCCAGGTGTGCGGCAATAAGCGCGCCCATTATCAGCGGCAGCCACAGCACATGGATGGCATACAGTCGGGGAATCATATGGGTGTTGGTGAGCGACATCTCTCCACCAAACAGGATGTTCGAGATGAGTCCTCCAACCCAGGGTGCAGCAGCGCCAATCTCGTAGCCGATCAGGGTAGCGGTAAAGGAGTAGTTGTCGTAGGGCAGGGCGTACCCGGTAAAGGCCGTGACGATGGACAGGACCAGCAAAAAGACCCCAATAATCCAGTTCAACTCACGGGGGTTTTTGTAAGCCCCGGTCAGGTGAATCCGCAGCATGTGCAAGAAGGCCGCTGCAATCATGATGTGAGCTGCCCAGTGGTGCAGCGAGCGGATCACTGCGCCAAATGGCAGAGAGTCAATGTACAGGATGGAGTAGTAGGCGGCTGGCACCTCCTTGCCGTCGGTTAGCGGCCCCGATACTGGGCGAATTGAAGGCTCGTAGTTGAAGGTAAGGAAGATGCCGGTTAGCACCAGGGTAATGAAGGCGAAAAGGGTAATCTCTCCCAAAAAGAAGGAGTGATGCACCGGGAAGGCTTTGCGAAAAGCCTTGGCATACAGCCTGCCGATGCTCAAACGATCGTCTAGCCACTGATACATGCTTCCTCCGTATACATCACGCGCCGGGCCGACCTAAAAACTCACCGGCTACCACCACCCGGCCCTCTTCAACCCGCACCGGAAGCTGGGGAACCGGGGCCGGCACCGGGCCGCCAATCACCCTGGCCTGGTTGTAGATGTCGTATTTGCCAAAGTGGCAGGGGCAGGTCCAGACACCGGCCCGCCACTGGCTAACGGTACAGCCCAGGTGCTTGCAGACGGCGGAGTAGGCCAGCACTCCCTCGGCGGAGGCGTGTTGCCGGGTCTCGGAGCTCATCCGGGCCGGGTCGGCCAGAATGACCATGATGATGTTGGTGGCCAGATCTTTCTTGACCACGTTTTCCGGGCTTTTGGGAAAGGCGATGAAGAATGGTATCGGCTCAGCCCGGCGTGCCCGCAGGTCGTCCAGGGTGATGGGCTGGTCGACTCTGGGCCCAGAGGCAAACACCAGAGTATCGCCAACCGCAACGGGCTCCATGGTGGGCAGGACATACACCCGCGGGATCAGGCCCGCTCCTACCCACAGGGTAGAGAGCACTGCCGCGCCCGCGCTTACCCCTATGGCGGCTTGCAGCACGGCCCGCCGGGTGGCATGGGCCTGGGGGTCTTCGGGGTGGTCGTGCTCAGGTATTTTGGCTTCATGTTCAGCCATTTTTTACTCCTCCAGATGTTCTAAACTTAGTATTTCTACAGGGCCAAAAGGGATAAGGTAAGTCTCCTCCGCATGGCGGCCTCACCAGGGGAACTCGCTTTTCTCATCCTCGGCAAGCACCTCTTCTTCCATGAAGAATTTCTTGTAGATCACGATCAAAACTGCCAGTAGCAGCATCATGCTGGCAAACACACCGCCTTGCAGGGTGGGGTCGCTATAGTAGCCGAACTCGGGGTCAGCGGCAAAAACCAGGGTGCGAACAAAGAAGCCCGAGAGCACCACCAGCAGAATTGAGAGTACTACCCCCACCACCACCGGCAAGCTGCTGGGTTCGGGGTAATGTTTGCCGGGACGAAGTTCCGAGCCCTCGAGCCAGTTGCTGATGAGCCCGATGAAACCATAGAGGAAAAATACCATGGCAAAGGCCATTAGCCCAATGGTACCCACCGGCAGGCGCGGCAGCTCGACCCCACGGTCAAATAGCAGCTGGACGTTCAAGTAAGAGATCAGGAAAAGCGCTGCCGAAAAGACCAGGGCAAAGTAGGGAACCACCGTATCGTTGCGGTACATCACATACCTCCTGCCGGGCCTTAGCGCAGCGCCGCGACCTGCTCTGGGGTGACGGCCCCGAAGTTATTGCCCCAGCTATTTTTAGTGAAGGTAAGAACCGCCGCTACCTCTTCATCGGTGAGGTGGGCAAAGCCTGGCATGGCGCCCTTGCCGCGCAGAGTGATATTGATGGTGTACTCGTGATTGGCCATATTTGGCCCAGCAGCCAGGGGTGGGAATACTCCAGGGATTCCCCGGCCGGTCGGCTGGTGGCAGGCGGCGCAGTGGGCAGTATAGGCTGCTTCTCCCTTGGCCATGACTGCTGCGTCCACTGCCACTGGGGCAGGCGCTACTACTGGTGGAGCCACTTCTTCAACCACTGCCGGGGGCCTGGCCAGCTCCTCGACGGCCTGGTCGGTAACGCCGGTAGCTGCGAAGAACAGCCAGATTCCCCCCAGGATGACCGCGGTAGCAATAGCGGCAGCCAGGCCGGGGAACTTTTCGCGCGCAGGCTTGACCTCGGGGTCGGCGACCCGCAAGGTTACATCCAGAGTGCCCGTGACTTCTTTGCCTTCCTCCAGACCCTCTACCAGCACACCAGGGGTGTTGGCCACCTTGAAAGGAATCTCTTTCACTTCTCTGGCGCCACCCACATAGTGGGTCACTACCCGGAGCTGGTGCTCACCATCGCTCAGCGAGCGAGTATCATAGGTGACCTTAAAAGGGGGCTGGGTTAGCACCTGCACAGGCTCGGCGCCACCATCCAGGTAAACTTCGATGCGCTCAATCGGCATTGCTCGATTCCTCCTCGCCAGACCGCCTTGCTAGTGATCCGGTCAGTGCCCAAAGACTACCAGAAATCAAATATTAATTGCACTAGAGTGGTCAGGCCCTATTTTGACGAGCTTTCCTTGCTCTGTTCTGAGACATCTAGCACCTTACCTCATGAAATAAACCCATTCAGAACCCTTGCGATTCTCAGTTCAATTTCGCAGCAAGGCCACACTCTGGCGCACGCCATCCACCCCACCCTTCACCTCGAGGGCTACCGTTCCGGCAAACTCTTTTAGCGCCAGACGTACCCAGTCCCAGTCCATCAGCCCCACCCCACAGGGCAGGTGCTGGTCGCACTGGCCCTGGTTGTCGTGCAGGTGCAGGTGAATCAAGCGTGAATGCAGGAGGCCATGGTACTCGGCTGGCCCGGCGGGGCCGCGCTGGATCATGGCGTGCCCCACGTCCAGACAGAAGCCATACCGGGGGTGGGCATCTAGCAGATCGGCCAGCTCGGCAGGTGATAACAGCAGATCTGCCCCGTTCAGGCCCAGATTCTCCAGAGCAACCGGAATTGGTAGCTCGAGGCTGTCGAGCGCCTGGTTTACGAGCTGGTGGGCGCGGGCGACCGCCTCGGGAAGCCGCAGAGGAATCTGGCCGGTATGCAGTACTCCACAGGCCGCCCCGATCTTGGCGCCGAACTGAATAGCCCGCTGGGTGCGTTGAAGAGACAAGTGCTGCACCGACGGCACCAGCGAGGCCAGGTTCCAGTCCACAAACGGTAGGTGCAGGCTAAAACCTACTCCCGAAACCCGGCCCATCTCGGCCAGCTCCCTAGCGCCCGGCAGCCGGGGGTCCATCTCGTGCTGGTCGTAGGAGATCTCCAAAAACAGGCCCAACTCCGCCCCTAAGTCGAAGGACTGGCGGTAGTTAAGGCCAGCGGTGAGGGGACTAAAACCTAGCCTCATAGAAAGATTGGGGGGATTATAACCCGCAGGCGCTGGATACCAAGCGTTACTTAGTGCCAACAAGCACAAAAAACTGGCCCAGGTCTGGCCCATCTTCAACAACGCAACCATTGAGCGGTCACTGGTAAACCTGGAATTGTGGCTCCTCGCTATCTCAAGTGGGCAGCAAAGTCGAGCTTTCTGGCAACGAGGTAGGCGAGAGCGGTGAGGTTGTGGGTCTCGAGATGGCACCGGGCTCAAAGCCCACGAAGTTATCGAGGCTTAGCCGCGCCGGATCGAACTCGCAACGGACGACCTTACACGACGCGAAAAGACCAAAGGCTTTATCGGAAAACTATTGGACCTGATGCACGCAGCCACCTCCTCAAACGGTGGCCGTTAGCTACCGGCCACCCTGCGTGGTTCAGGTGAATCCACACGCAGCAGTCAGGAGCTGGAATTGTAAAAAGGGCTGCCGGGGGGAAGCAGGGCCAACCGAGAATAATCTGCCCTAGTTGCTACGCCCTAGCTGCGGCCTGCTGAGGAAAAATATCAGCGCCAGCCCGATTAGAAGCGCCGAAAACACATACGGATAGGCCGGGGAAAGCCCATATAACGAGGTTCCTGCTAGCGGCCCCAGCATCCGGCCTAGCGCCTGGGCCGAGCTGGCCAGACCGGCCACGGCGCCCTGTTCGTCGTCCGAAACGGCCAGTGACTGGGCTGCTGTCAGGCCGGCAGTGGCCATCGAACCCAGGCCCAGCAAGACCAGAGAGGCGGTGAGTGCGGCAAAACTAGAGGCAAATACCAGGCCCAGGTAGCCTAGCAGCAGAAGCGGCAAGCCCAGACCCAGCAGGGCCCTAGGCGACCATCTGACCCTGCGTACCCAGAAGCCCTGTACCAGTACCGCTACAAAACCAAACAGCACCAGGGCAATACCAACGGTCTGGGCAGCCTGGGTTGGGCCGAGCATCAGACGGTCCTGGAACAAAAAGGCGATGGTCTGCTCCATGGCAATGGTGGCCAGATTGATGCTCAGGCCTATAAAAAGCAAGGGTTGTATGCGGGGGTCGGACCAGCGCAGCTGAGGTACTCGGAAGAAACGGGTTTCGGGCCGGCGCGACTCGGGTAGAACCAGCCGGACAAAAAGCGCGTTCAGAAGGGCCAGCCCGGCAGAAAAAACCACCGGAACCAGCAGGCCAAAATGGGCCAGTCCGGCACCAATAGCCGGGCCCACGATAATCCCCAGGCCGAACGCCGCACCTAGCACGGCAAAATTCTGGGTGCGACGGTCTTTGGGGGTGATATCGGCCAGGTAGGCCTGGGCGGTTGGGAGGGTAGCCGAGGAAAAAGCACCACCCACAAGCCTGGCCAGCAGCATGGCAGCGAACAGGCCCCAGCCCAGAAGCAGCTGCTGGTAGCCCAGCCACGCAAAAAACGCAAACAGAAAGAAGCTTGCCGCGAACCCCACAATTCCCAGCAGCAGAATGGGCTTGCGACCTACCGTCTCGCTCTGGCGCCCCCAATAGGGTGAAAGGGCAAACTGCATGAGGGCATAGCCAGTCGAGAAAAAACCCACCTGCACCTCACTCAGTCCAAGCTCGCGGGAAAGAGGCCCCAGAATGGGAAACAAGACCGACAGACCCAGCATGCTGTTGAACAGGGTGAGGAAGAGCAGCGAGAGCGGATTCACCGTGGCATAGTGTATCGTCTGAGGGTCGTTGCAGAGCAAGGCGTTCCAAACCGGCAACAATGTGCTTGCACAGGCGCGGGCTGTCGTGTTCTAAGACAACCAGGATCATGGACTCGTACAAGTGCGTCGAAGGTCGAAGGACAAAGGTCAAAGGTTTTTTGGGGTTTGACCTTCGACTTTCGACCTTAGGCCTTCGACATCAGATAACCTTCGCTTCTTGGTGCGGCAGGTCCGCCTTCACACCTCTGGCTGACCCAACGTGCCTAAATGACTGGTGTGTACAGCATTTAAAGTGTCGCAGGTCTCGGGTCGCAGGTCAAAAGCTATCAGCTATGGGCTATTAGCTATTGGCTAATAAAATGTCGCAGGTCTCGGGTCGCAGGTCAAAAGCTATCAGCTAGAGGCTTCGGCTCGAGGCCGCCCAGGAGAAAACATGCTGATAGTGGCTGGAGAAGCCCTGATTGATTTGACCCCCGCTGCGTACCACGGCAGTACGGCTTACTTACCTCGTCCCTGAGGTTCACCCTGCAACGTTGCCGTGGGTGCGGGCCGCCTGGGTACCCCGACCAGGTTTCTGGGGCGGATTTCGCGTGATGCTGTTGGGCAGTTGCTCAGGTACGTTGCCTACTCGGTGGCGTAGCTCCTCATCTAACCCATGCACTGTCCAGAAAGACGGGGGTGTGGCCGATTTCATAACCGGCTGTAGTCCATCGGTTCAGCGTTGCCAGCAGAGATTTCTTACTTGGCCCGCCGAGCAGCGGCAATCAGTTTGTTCTGGGCTCGCTGGAAAGCGATTTCCCATTGCTGCTCATCCTGCATCTCAAGGACAGGGTTATTGCTGGAAATTCGGCCCCAACACTGAATCCGAAGCCATCCAGGGGCGGTCATTTTAGCCGGTACTCTTCATCCGATACATGCTCCAACCACTCGGTGCTCACTCCGTCTGCTGCCGCCTGGATTGCCAGGTGGACCATAGTATGGGTCGCGCTTGCTCCGTGCCAGTGTTTCTCGCCTGGCGGAAAATAGATGGTGTCGCCGGCTTTCATCTCGAGCACCGGCCCGCCCCAGCGCTGGAACCACCCAATCCCGGCCTCGACATGCAGCACCTGCCCCTGGGGGTGGGTGTGCCAGGCCGTGCGTGCACCAGGCGTAAAAATGACCCGCAACAGGTGCAGATTCATCGGTGCTGGGGTAGTTACCAGCTCGCTCAGATAGACCGAACCGCTAAACCATTCCGCCCTGCCCTGTCGGGTGGGTGCTTGAGGCACAAAGCCTTTCCAAGGGTTCTCCATAGCTCAGTTTACCGCTCAATGCAAATAGCCTATAGTCGATAGCCGATTGCTGATAGCCAAACAACATCGTGGTCTTAAACTTTAGAGGTCTGGCCCAGCCTGCTCATCGGAGAACAAATGAGGATCTCGACGGCCTTCGACCCTCCACCGTTAAAAAGCCCGCTCGTACTGCACCGGCCATGCTTTAGCTGCCAGGGCCTTGCCGGCCCGGTAGGGCCAGTAGGGGTCGGATAGCAAGACCCGGCCCAACAGAATTAGGTCGGCCTGGTTTGCCTGAAGAATGGCCTCGGCTTGTAAGGGTTCGGTAATGAGGCCCACCGCCCCTGTGGACAAACCTGTGGACAACCTGACCTGAGCGGCAAAGGGCACCTGGTACCCTGGCCCCAGTGGGATTTTCACCCCTGGTACAGCCCCTCCCGAAGAGCAGTCCAGCAAGTCCACGCCGCGTTTATGCAATTCCCCTGCAAAGGCCACCGTGTCGCCGATCTCCCAACCTCCCTCCACCCAGTCGCTGGCCGAGACCCGTACCAGCAGCGGAAGCTCGGCCGGCCAGACCTCCCGCACCGCCTGCACCACTTCCAGCGGAAAACGCATCCGGTTTTCGCGGCTCCCGCCATAGGGATCGGTGCGCCGGTTGGTCAGGGGCGACAGGAAGGAGTGCAGCAGGTAGCCGTGGGCCATGTGAATTTCCAGCACCTCAAACCCTGCTTGCAACGACCGTGCCGCTGCTGTTTGAAAGGCGGCGCGTACCACGTCCAGGCCCTGTATGTCCAGTTCTTCAGGAACGGCCCAGCCCTCCTGAAAAGCCAGTGGGCTGGGGGCCACCGGTGTCCAGCGGTGCAGCGGCTTCCCGCCCGTCCAGGGGCTGCTGGTGCCCGACTTGCGCCCGGCATGAGCAATCTGGATGCCCGGAATCGCACCCGCCGCCTTGATATGCTGGGTTAGCTCCTGCAAGCCTGCCAGATGCTCGTCTGACCAGATGCCCAGGTCGTCCGGGCTGATTACGCCTCGAGGCTCCACCGCCGTGGCCTCCACCATAATCAGCCCAGCCCCGCCAACTGCGCGGGTGGGGTAGTGTAGCCGATGCCAGTCGGTCACCTGCCCATCCTGGGCCGAGTACTGGCACATGGGCGACATGGCGATGCGGTTTTTCAGGGTGACGGAACGCAGTTTCAAGGGGCTGAACAGTATGCTCATAGCAGCGATTTTACGTTCTTTGTGGCGATGACTGGCCTTGAGTCGGTCACAGGTTTTGGGCGTTGGACTCTAGAATCGAGACCTGTGGCAGTAGATTTCCATGCATAACGCTTCTTCCTCGCCAAACCAGCCACACAATAGACAGGCCGTGGCAGGAAGTTATACTAAGTATAAGAAGTTTTTTGTTAGGAGGTGACAAAGAGCCGATAGCCAATAGCTAATAGCCGATAGCTAAACAAGCTATTCGCTATGAGCCATTCGCTATCGGCCTGGTTTATGCCGATTGATTTCGCCCTGACCGACGAACAAAAAGAGCTGCAAAAACTGGCCCGGCGCTTTGCCAAAGAGCAAATAGCGCCCATCGCCGCCGAGTACGATGCCAAGGAGGAGGTGCCCTGGCCCATTGTAGAAAAGCTCCACGAGATAGGTTTGCTCAATGCCCTGATCCCCGAAGAGTACGGGGGCCTGGGCCTGGGCATGCTGGAAGAGGTGATCATCGGCGAAGAGCTGGCCTGGGGCTGCATGGGCATCTACACCATCCCCATGGCCTCCGACCTGGGCATCACCCCCATTCTGCTGGCGGGTTCGCACCAGCAAAAGCAGCGCTTCTTTCGAGCCCTCACCGCAAAGCCCGCCCTGGCCGCCTTTGCCCTCTCGGAACCGGGCAACGGCTCCGACGCCGCAGCGCTGCGTACCCGGGCTGTGCGCGATGGCGATCACTACGTGTTGAACGGCACCAAGACCTGGATCTCCAACGGCGGCGAGGCCCTAGTACTGGTGGTCTTTGCTACCATCGCCCCGGAACTGCGCCACAAGGGCGTGGTGGCAGTTGTGGTGGAGAAAGGCACCCCGGGCTTTAGCGCCCACAAGCTGCACGGCAAGATGGGCCAGAGGGCCAGCGGCACCTACGAGCTGGTTTTTGACGAATGCCGGGTGCCTGCCGAAAACCTGCTGGGCCAGGAGGGCGACGGCTTCAAGATCGCTATGAACACCCTGGACAAAACCCGGATTCCGGTGGCGGCGGGCAGCGTGGGGGTAGCCCGGCGGGCGCTGGAAGAGTCGGCAAAATATGCCAGGGAGCGCCAGGCCTTTGGCAAGCCGATTGCCGAGTTCCAGGCCATCCAGTTCAAGCTGGCCGAGATGCTGATGGGTCTCGAGACCGCCCGGGCCTACACCTATTACGCGGCCTGGCTGACCGATACCCATCAGCCCCAGGCCCACGCTGCCGCGATTGCCAAAGCCTACGCCTCGGAGATGGCCTTCGAGGCGGCCAACCAGGCTATCCAGATTCACGGTGGCTTCGGCTATATGCACGAGTATCCGGTGGAGAAGCTTTTGCGCGACGTGAAGCTGAATCAGATTTACGAGGGGACCAACGAGATTCAGCGGCTGATCATTGCGAGGCATATATTGAGCCAATAGCCTATAGCCGATGGTCTATTGTCGATGGTCCATAGTCTAGGTGTCTGCGGTCGATTGTTTTCGACTATAGCCGAAATAGCCAAAAAGAACTGGTTCTATGGAAAATAAGCAGCGTAAAGCCCGGCAACTTAGCAGCAACGGTTTTTTTGGATTTGAACAGCTCGAGGTCTACCATTTGAGCGTGGCCTTCTCGGTGCAAATCTATCGTTTCAGCGAAGCCTTCCCCGAAAAGGAGCGATTTGGCTTGACCAGCCAACTCAGACGCGCTGCTAACTCCATCGCGCTCAACATTGCCGAAGGGAAAGGACGCAGTACCGACAAAGACTTTTGCCGCTTCTTGTACCAGGCTCGAGGTTCGTTACTTGAGACGGTCTGCTCCCTCAACCTGGCCACCGAATTGGGTTTTAGTCAGCAAACCCAAGTTCAACCTCTATACGATCTAGCCAGCGCTCTAAACGGTAAGCTTAACGCACTGCTCAAGAGCCTCGACCCAGACTTCAATCGGGGCTTGACCATAGACCATCGTCCATAGACCATAGACCCATCCTGGAGGTACACGTGAAATTCATAGCAGTCATCCGACAAGTCCCCGACGGCGAGTCCCGGCTCAAGATTGCCGGGGGAAAAGTAGACCTTTCGGGCGTCACCATGATCCTCGACCAGATGGACGAGTGGGCGGTGGAGGAGGTCATCCGGCTACAGGAGAAGCATGGCGGCGAGAGCGTGGTGGTGTCCCTGGGCCCCGAGCGCACCGAGGAGGCCATCCGCACCGCGCTGGCCATGGGCGTCGACCGGGCTGTACACCTGGTGGCCGACGGCTACCTTGACCCCATCAGCCAGGCCGAGGCCCTGGCCGAGACCCTCCGCGCCGAGGCCCCCAACCTGGTGATTACCGGCGGGCAGCAGGCCGACTGGGACTCCCAGGCCCTGGGCGCGGCCATTGCCGAGGCGCTGGGCTGGCCGGTGGTGAGCTGGACAACCCAGATCGAACTGGAGGGCCAGACCCACGCCAAAGCCAGGCACGACCTCGACGAAGGGGCCGAGTTGGTGCGGGTGGCCCTGCCAGCAGTCTTTACCACCCAGCAGGGCATCAACGAGCCGCGCTACCCCACCCTGCCGGGCATCATGAAGGCCAAGCGCAAGGAGCTAAAAAAACTTCCCCTGAGCATTTCTAGCAAGGTCGAGGTGCTCGAGCAGACCATCCAGGAGCGCTCGAGGCTGAACAAGATAATTGACGGCAAAGACCCGGCGGCAGCGGCGAGTGAGCTGGTGCGGCTGTTGCACCAAGAAGCGAAGGTTATCTGATGTCGAAGGCCTAAGGTCGAAAGTCGAAGGTCAAACCCCAAAAGACGTTTGTCCTTCGACCTTCGACGGAGTTGGAGGAGTCCATGATCTTAGTTGTTTTAGAACACGACACCCAGCGCCTGCGCAAAGGCGCCCTGGAAGCCATCGGCCGTGCCCGGCAGTTAAGCTCTTTGGGACCAGTAATGGGTCTGGTGATCGGAGAAAACACCCAGATGTTGGCCCAGGAGGCCGCGCAGTATTTGCCGGTGGTCTACGCCGCCGAGGTGGGTGGCTACACCGCAGAGAAGTGGGCCGAGGCCGCCTATGCAGCCGCCCAGAAGAGCGGGGCCAGAGTAGTGATAGCCACCGGGGGTCGCCAGAGCCGCACCTGGACAGCACGGCTGGCCTACAAGATGAAGGCCGGGCTGATGGAGGACACACTTGAGACCAGCACCGATGGCAGCAGCGTGAGCGGCACCCGTTATAGCTTTCTCAACCGCGTGACCGAGCGTCAGCGGGCTGCCCTGCCGGTGGTACTTACCGCCAAGCCCAACACCACTCCTTTAGCCGAGCCCCAGGGCAGCGGCACGGTGGAGAGCCTGAGGGTGGAGGTTCCCGCCGGCGTAGAGGTCTTGGAGCGCGTGCTGGAACAGAAAAAAGGCGTCTCGTTGACCGAGGCCACGGTGGTGGTTACGGGCGGGCGCGGGCTGGGCAGCCCCGAGGCCTTTGCGGGGGTAGAAGAGCTGGCCAGGGCTTTGGGTGCAGCCGTGGGCGCGACCCGCGCGGCTGTAGATGCGGGCTGGCGGCCCTACGGTGAACAGGTGGGCCAGACCGGCAAGACGGTGCAGCCCAGCCTGTATATCGCCCTGGCGGTCAGCGGTGCGGTGCAGCACCAGTCGGGCATGAACAAAAGCAAGTACATCGTGGCGGTGAACAAAGACGCCGAGGCCCCCATATTCAAAATTGCCGACTATGGGATTGTGGGTGACGTACACCAGGTCTTGCCTGCGCTAATTGAGGCGGTGAAGAAACTGAAGGATTGAACTACGGACAGTTTCGGGCTTCAGGTCAGCGTCAGGATACGGACTCGAGTCCGCTCGTCCTAAACTTCACGCAGTACTAACCTCGCACTCCTCGGCCAGATATGCTGCATACTGCAAGGCAGCGTCTATATCGGCCAGCTCGAGCTTACGCTGCGACCCACACATTGGGCTTCCCTAAAGTCTCCATACCCTCCATCTCTATTTGCCACACTGAACATGCGAGCAAGGCGCAGGTACTCTAGCCAGTCCTCAAAGCTCTTGCTTGCAGAGGGCACAAGTTGGCCGATACTCTTTTACTGAGCCTCTAGACGCTTCCTTTGCCGCGAAGTGGGGCAGGAACCAGCCCGCGTTCGGCCAGGTTTACCCAGATCGATTTTACCCATGTCCCACTTCCCACAGCCAAAGACCCGTGTTTCAAGGGTAGACCGATGCAGCCCGCTCCAGCTGGGGCCTGTCCACTGCGCCGCTCTAGGGCCATCTGGTTTCAGGTTACTACGGCGCATGCATGTTTGTCAGCTAGTCCATGATTCCAAAATCCCTTGCCACCAGCCGGGCAGTCATCTTGGCAGACATCATCACGCTGGGGGTACCTGCTCCAGGCTGGACGCCTGCCCCTACCATGTACAGATTGGCGATGTCCTCACTCTTATTGTGAGGTCGGAAAAACGCCGACTGAGCCAGAATAGGTTCTGGCCCGAAGGCGTTGCCCAGGTAGCTGTTTAGGGTGTGCTCGAAGTAGTCGGGGGTGATGAAGCTCTGGTGTACCAGGCGGTGCATCAGGCCTGGAAGGTAGCCGCGCTCATCGAGGAAGGTTAGAACTTTGCACGCAAAGGGCTCACCCAGCAGGTCCCAGTCCAGCTTGCTGCCGTTGTGCGGTACGGGTATCAGGGTATAGGCGGCATGATGGCCCGGCGGTGCCAGGGTGGGGTCGGTCAGGGTGGGGATGTGCAGGTACTGGCTGAAGTCCTTGGGTAGAATTTTCCGGCCAAAAATGTCCCTGAGTAGCTCCTGGTACCGTGGTCCCAGGATGATGTTGTGGTGGCGCAGCTTCTCGCCCTCGTTGCCATTGGCCCGGAAGCCGAAGTAGATCACCACCAGCGAGATGCTCTGCGGGCGGTTTTTAACCACCAGGTCCGAATGCCAGAAGCGGTACTGTGGCTCGATCAGCTTGAGATAGGTGTTGGCGTAGTCGGCGTTGGATACCACCAGGTCGGCGTCTAAGACTCTACCGTCGGCCAGCGTAACGCCCTTGGCAGTCTTCTTACTACCCTGGCGCACCACGTTGATCTGTTTCACCTCGGCGTTATAGCGCATGATGCCGCCCAGCTCGTCGAATTTTTGTACCAGGGCTTTGACCAGCACACCCGTGCCGCCCATGACAAAGTGAATGCCCCAGGTCTTTTCGACAAAGTGAATCATGGCGTAGATGGCCGGAACCGCCAGGGGGTTGCCACCCACCAGCAGGGTCTCGAGGCTAAAGACCTGGCGCAGCTTGTCGCTCTTGAAATATTTGGCAGTGAAGCTGAAGAGGGTGCGCACAGCATCCAGGCGTAACAGGTCGGGCACGACGCGCAGCATGGTGCCCAGGTCGCCAAAGTGGGTGTAGCCCAGCTCGAGAAAGCCCCGTTGGAAAATCGCCTTTGCATTTGCGTGAAAGCGCTCGTATGCCTCGAGGTCGCCCGGCTGGCCCAACGCCTGCACCTGCCGCCGGGTATTCTCGGGGTCGCCGTCGTAGTCAAAAAAGCTGCCGTCGTCAAAATAGATGCGGTAGAAGGGGAGAATGGGGACAAGCGTTACATATCTACTGGTGTTCTTGCCGCCGGAGACGCCGGTCCTGATGCGCTTGTCTTCGCCCAGCACCTCCGCCGGGAAGTCGGGCAGGTTGAGGTTCGACTGGCCACGCTGTAGGGAGAAAAGCTCCTCGATGAAATGCGGTACGGTAATAACAGTAGGACCCATGTCGAAGGTGAAGCCATCCACTTTGCGCACATAGGCCTTCCCACCCGGGGCGTCCAGTTTTTCCAAGATGATGGTATCGAAGCCCAGGCTTTGCAGGCGCAGACCCATGGCCAGGCCGCCAATCCCCGAGCCAATTACAATCGCTTTTCTTGCCATACCGGCGCCCAGAATACCTCCCAGGGCCAAGATCATTCTTCGGTGGAGCTACATTTCCGGGGGACGTTCGCAGGCCTTGTGCCTGGCTAAGTACAGGGGTCGTCGAGCTATTGGCTATAAGCCATCAGCTATCTGCATTATGCTGCTCAGCATGAAAGCCATCCAGGTACACCGAGCGGGCGGCCCCGAAGTCTTGGAGCTTACCAGCCTTCCTAAACCCAGCCCTGGCGCCGGGCAGGTGCTCATCAAGGTCGAGGCAGTGGGCCTCAACTTCGCCGATATCCTGTATGTGGCGGGTGAGTATCTGGTGCGCACCCGCTACCCCATGATTCCCGGTATGGAATTTGCCGGGCTGGTTGAGGAGCTGGGCGAGGGGGTAGAGGGGCTGCAAAGGGGTCAGCGGGTGGCGGCGCTGGGGGGAAGCGGGGCTTTTGCCGAGTATTCAGTTGCGCATGCCCGCTCGGTGCTGGCGGTTCCGCCCCAGATGAGTGCTGCCGAAGCGGCGGCCTTCCCGGTCTCTTACCTGACCGCCTATTTCGCCCTGCAAACCCAGGCCCAGGCCAGGCCCGGCCAATGGGTTTTGATTCAGGCTGCCGCCGGCGCGCTGGGCACGGCCTCGATTCAGATTGCCAGGGCGATGGGCTTGCGGGTGGTGGCCCTGGCCAGCAGCGAGGAAAAGCTGGCCCTTTGCCGCCGTCTGGGGGCCGATGTAACCCTGCTTTACAACCAGGACAACCTGGTAGAGGCGGTCAGAAACGCCGCCGATGGTAAAGGGGTAGACATTCTGATGGAGGTGGTAGGGGGAGCGGGTTTCGCCCACAGCCTGGGGATGCTGGCCTACCGAGGCCGGCTGCTGGTGATTGGCTCGGCCTCGCGCGAAATGGCCCAGATCTACCCGGTGAGCCTGATGAAGGGCAACCAGAGCGTGACTGGGGTCTGGCTTACCCCCTTTTTGAGCGACGCTGACCAGATGCAGGCCGCTACAGCGTTCCTGATGCCACTGATTGCATCCGGCAAGATCAGGCCAGTGGTGGGCGAGCGCTTCCGACTGGAAGAGGCAGCCAGGGCCTTTGCCTTTGTGCAAAGCCGCATGAACACGGGGAAGGTGATTTTGGAACCGTGAGACGAAGTTCCATCAAACCCCGCCGTTTCGTGTGGCCGAGAGAGGGGTTTTGGTATCCCAGCAAACCAGCGCCTTCAACACGGCGTTGCGCTCGTTCCGATGCGAAAGCAGCTTGAGCGCATGGGACACCGGGAACCACTCCACCCCGTCTACCTCTTCTTTTTGGGGTCTGGGCAGTCCCGCCACATAGGTCATCAAAAAGTGATGCACCTCCTTGGTCACGGTAGTCTGAATTCCATGGTCTTTGACCGTAAAGTGATACCGGATACTGCCCAAAGAAGCCAGCACCCTGGCCTCGATACCAGTCTCTTCCCGCACCTCGCGGACTGCTGTCTGGGGATAGCGCTCCCCCATCTCCACCTGGCCTTTGGGCAGGCTCCAGACCCGTCCGTCTTTAATGGCTATTAGCAGTACCTCCAGCCCCTTGCCACCGGCCCTCTCGCGCAAGACCACGCCTCCGGCCGAGGTGACACGTCGGCGGGACTGCGGCGCTAGCTGGGGTCCATTAGCCCCAGCAATGCCGCGCCTGGGTTTACGGCGGCGCGAACCAATTGAATAACGCATACAGCTACTGCTTCCCAATGACCCAGCAATGGGTACTTAGGCACAGTGTACACCGATTTTGGGTGGAAGTCGTGCATAAGGGCACATATGCCAGGGCGTATTCTGCTCGGCATATTCGAAATAGCGCCTCGAGTACCGGGCGCCCCAGAACAAGACCATTTGCCAAAATCGTCCTCTGAGCCATGAAATGATAGTAGGTCTAGCTACGCATCTATTCAGTTGGTGGGTCGTGATCTGCAGGCTGCCCAAGAGAATCTGCCAGCACCGTGCTGTAATGTAATAAGCTACGTGAGGACTGGCGCTCAGCCGGAGCAACAGATCGAGGGCCAGGTTCGGTAGTTATTGCAGGGATCGCGACCTGGGTGATGACACACTGGGGGTTGACGTCGCATTCAGATTTGCAGCTCCGTTCAGAGCTATGGAGTTATTGCTCTGTGGGGGAACTGTTGCGCTAGCGCCTGTCTGAAACCATAAAACCTCAGCAAGTCTTCCTGAGCCCTCTCCTTGACAAAAAACCCGCCCCTTACGGGACGGGTGTTGAATCCGAAGCGGCAGGTTAGGCGAGTATTCGCTTGGCGGTCGGATAAACCGAGCCTATTGGCGGTCGGATAAACCGAGCCCTTGCGCGATGTCTGGTTCGGCTACGATGGCCGCCAGAAAGAACTCCTTAGAAAGGAGGTGATCCAACCGCACCTTCCGGTACAGTTACCTTGTTACGACTTAGCCCCAGTCATGAGCCTTACCCTAAGCGCCTGCCTGTGGCTCCCGGCGATTTCAGGCAAAA
>JBGFRI010000029.1:0-10278 GCA_041695225.1 Deinococcota bacterium | reverse complement strand
AAAGAGCCCTCTGGCCGATGCGGTTTTGTATTTCGTCATGATACATTTTACCCCACCCAGTCCCTATAAAGCAATTCATCGGATGGTAAATTTGGCAGTGAGTTTTTAGAGGTGCCCTTAAGATGGAAATAATCTACCATTATCCAGCTCGAGGCTCGGCTTACTGCAAATACATCGCGAGCAGGGAGCACATGAGTGCCTTCGCATCAGTTGCCGTAAGGCGCGTTGGGGGGGCGGCTACCCATCTGCTGCGCCCCTGAGGAGGTTGACCAAACCTTCAAAAGCCTGCCTTTACGACTTAAGGTATGCCAACAGGTTTGCAGCTTTGAGCCACCCACCTTGCGGAGTGCCTTACATCACACGGCCAAAGCAGTCTCTGCCCAAAGCCAGGCTATCCTGGGTTAGGACCGCCCTGGAGTGGGTATAAATTTGGATGACAAGGTTGCCGAGGATGCGGGTGATTAGTGTATGGACTGGCCGATATGATGGAGGTGACTCACCGATGGTAAAACCTGCCCTGGAGGCGGACTTGTGGCAGCTCGGTTTGAGGGTAGCGGGTATTGACGAGGCCGGACGCGGCGCCATTGCCGGCCCGGTGGTAGCTGCTGCGGTGATTCTGCCTCCTCCCCGCGGCCAGGCCCAGTATGAGCATGGACAGTGGGAGGGTCGGGGATGGGAGTATTCAGTCTATCCCTTCCGCGACTCCAAAACCCTTAGCGCCCGGGCGCGCGAGAACCTCGAGCCCCAGATTCTGGCATCTGCCCTGGCCTGGGGGGTGGGGCGCGCCGAGGCAGCGGAGATAGACCAGCTTGGAATCCTGGGGGCCACCCACCTGGCCGCCATGCGAGCCCTGGAGCAGCTGGAGAGCTCGCACCAGATCCGGCCACAGGCCATCCTGACCGACTATTTACACCTGTCGCAGGTCACACGTCACATGTCACAAGACCTGGAACTTGCAGCCTGGGACTTGCGACCTTTGTTCCGCTGCCCCCCCAAAGCCGACCGCGACAGCCCCACGGTAGCGGCGGCCAGCATCCTGGCCAAGGTAGCCCGAGACCGGCAGATGCAAGAGCTGGACAGCCAGTACCCTGGCTACGGATTTGCCCAGCACAAAGGCTATGGCACGCCCTCGCACCTGCGCGCCCTTAGGCATCTGGGGCCGTGCGTCCAGCACCGCCAAACCTTTGCTCCAGTGGCCCAGAGGGGGCTGTTTTAGAGTTTCTTGAAGCTGGGCTGACCCAGAGGAATAACAGGCCGGGTGATGGAGTGGCCGAGGCTTGCCCTGAGACCGTCGAAGGGGCAGTCGAAGGGATGCGAGTGTCTACTCCATGCGCTAGAATAGAGAATGCAGGGGTGATAGTTATGCGTCTCGTGCTGCTAGTCTTGCTGGCTGTGTTGCTGTCGGGTTGTTTCCCCGTGGTGCGTCCAGCAGTCACGGTGGATCTGCGCTTTGGTGTTGAGCTCAACCGCGTCATTACCCGCTTCGAGCCAGACCGGGGGCCCGCCGCTAGCTACCGGGTGGGTGAGAGTGTGAGCTTCATCATCAGCCTGACCCGTTCGGGATATGTGACCCTGGTTGGAATTGATTCAGACGGGGTGGCTCGTGAATTTGACCGGATGTTCCTAGGCGCCGGTACCCACCTGCTCTCGGGCCCACCCGGGTTTCGGTACGAGCTGCGCCCTCCCCGGGGCATTCAGCGTGTCCGGGCTATCTTCACCGATACGCCCCACCCCGTTGGCTTTGCATTTCGGGGCAGGTATAGCACCGATGGCTGGGACCGGCAGACTTCCATCTATATCCAGCTCAGTGGCTCGAGGGTACGTGATGTGGCCGAAACATTCTTCTATATCCACTAGCCAGTAGTCTAAAGCGCCAGCCCATCTTTCCCCCGGCGCCTTATAGACAGGACAATAACAGGGCCGGGGATGAAAGAGCCTTACTCTTCGGGAGCGTGTGTGCAGCGCCCAGGTAAGGGGTTTGTGACCCTACAGACGGTTTTCGAGAGGTAAGACCGGGTTATGGGCTAATTCTGTAGGGTTCAGTGAGCGCTATTTAAATGCGGTACCTGGAGCTGCCTTTATACTATGACTGCTGTAGCTACACCAAAGCCTGATTGAACGAGACAAGACAGTCATTACTTTGCGCTTGGTGATGGGGGAAGCTAAAGTTGTTCTGCATAGCCTGACACCGTATACAATCAGGGTGTATTCTGGTTGGATATTGATGCTTATACCAAGGTGGCATATAATTGCCTGGCACCAACTAGTGCAGGCAGGCAATTTTTGTCAGGAGGAAGCAGATGAAGCGACGTGACTTTTTGAAGAAGGCCGGCGTTGGCGCAGTGGCGGCCAGCGCGGTGTTTGGCCCGGTGTACGCCCAGACCCTGCCCAGGGTTCGCTGGCGGATGCAAACGCACTGGCCCCGCGCCCTGGATGTTCTCCAGGGGGGCGCCGAGTACGTGGCCAAGCGGGTCAGTGAGCTAACCGAGGGGCGTTTCGAGATCAGCGTTCACCCTGCCGGGGAGCTGGTGGCGCCACCAGGAATCTTTGATGCGGTGCGGGGTGGCGCTATAGAGATGGGGCATACCGCCTCTTATTTCTGGATCGGGGTAAACCCTTCTTTTGCCTTCGACACCGTCATACCCTTTGGCATGAACCCCCGCCAGCAGAATGCCTGGCTTTACTTTGGCGGTGGGCTTGATACCATGCGACGGGTTCTGGCCGACTTTAACATCATCCAGTTCCCGGCCGGCAACACCATGGAGCAGATGTTTGGCTGGTTCCGCCGCGAGATCAGGGGCCCTGAAGATTTGCGCGGCCTGCGGATGCGGATACCTGGGCAAGGAGGCGCGGTCATGGCCCGGCTTGGCGCTTCGGTGCTGCTGCTTCCAGCGGGCGAGATATTCCTGGCCCTGGAGCGTGGCGCGGTTGATGCCGCCGAGTTTGTCGGCCCCCACGACGATGAGCGGCTGGGCCTGCACCGCGCAGCCCGCTTCTACTACTACCCTGGCTGGCACGAGCCTGGGGCCACCCTGGCGGTTTTGACCAACCTCGAGCGCTGGCGCGCCCTACCCAAGCAGTACCAGGAGGCCGTCGAGAGCGCCACCCGCGAAGCCCGCCTGCGCATCTTTGCTCATTACGATGCCATGAACATGCCTGCGCTGGCTCGCTTGATGCGCGGTGGAACCCAGATCCGACCCCTGCCCACCAGCGTACTGGTAGCGGCCAACCGGGCCACCAACGAGCTACTAGAAGAAATCGCTGCCCGGGACGCAACTTTCCGCGGCATTTTGGGGCCCTGGAGAACCTTCCGCGAGCAGTCGCGCCGCTGGTTTGCTACCAACGCATTCCGCTACGAAGACTTCGTTCGTGGCCTGCGCGAGTCATAGGCTTAATTCTGCAAGAACCAGTGTTTTGAGTAGACCCCCCGGAGTTCGGGGGGTCTTGTTTTGCCCATTCCAGTGAGCCAATTTCGCTGATGGACTGCGGGAGGCTAGACACAGCACGGCTTGCCCAGCCCAATGCTGCCGCTAGGACCAGAGCAGACTGCCCCCTGCCTGCGAGCTGGGGTTATCTCGCTGAAACAGGCAGTTTCGCGGTAACCGAGAAACTTCAACTAACTTGACCCCATAGCCTGGGGGTATTACCCTTATGCCTATTCGATAAATTTCACTATCAGTCGTTTTCCCTATGTTTGACCACAATCTGTCTTTTTAGCCCCCTTTATCAAGCTGGCGTTTTGGCTAGCAGTGTACGCAGTTGTTGGCTGGTTGAGGAGGAGAGTAGATGAAGCGACGCGATTTTTTGAAGAAGGCTGGTGTCGGCGCAGTGGCGGCCAGCGCGGTGTTTGGCCCGGTGTACGCCCAGACCCTGCCCAGGGTCAGGTGGCGGATGGCAGCGGGCTGGCCCCGGGCGCTGGATGTTACCTTTGGCCCTCAAAGCGGTGCGCAGTATGTGGCCCGCCGGATCGGCGAGCTGACCGAGGGACGCTTTGAAGTAAGCGCCCACCCCGGCGGGGAACTGGCGCCAACCCTTCAGGTGCTGGATGTGGTGCGGGCGGGAGGCGTAGAGATGGGGCATGGCTGGGCGGGGTGGTTTTCCGGCCTTAGCCCGGTGCTCAGCTTCGACTCGGCCATGCCCATGGGCCTGAACTTTCGGCAGCAGAACGCCTGGATGCTCTTTGGAGGCGGGCTCGAGCTATTCCGCCGCTTCTACGCCGATCTGAACCTGGTCAATTTTGTGGCAGGAACCCTGACCCTACAGATGGGCGGCTGGTTCCGCCGGGAGATCAGAGCGCCGGAAGACCTGCGGGGGCTGCGTTTCCGCACGCCGGGCGTTGGGGGGATGGCCTACTCCCGCCTTGGCGTGACCGTACAGGCAATTCCGGTGGGCGAGATCTTTTTGGCTCTGGAGCGTGGGGCCATTGACGCCGCCGAGTATGTTGGCCCGCACGACGACGAGCGTCTGGGTCTGCACCGGGCAGCCCGCTTCTACTACTACCCTGGCTGGCAGGAGGCTGGTGGTGGGGTTACGGTCTGGGTCAACCTGGAACGCTGGCGCACCCTGCCCAAGCCCTACCAGGATGCCATCGCGACGGCCTGCAGCGAGGCCAACGAGCGCATGGTGGCCGAGTACGATTTAAAAAACGTGGCCGCGATGGAGCGTCTGGTGCGCGGTGGAACCCAGTTCCGGCGCTTTCCTACCAGTGTGCTGCAAGCAGCCAACCGGGTCTCGACCGAACTCCTGGAAGAGCTCGCCGGCCGGGACGAGGCCTTCCGCACCATCTATACCCCCTGGCGGGCTTTTAAGGGCCGGTCGCGCCGCTGGTTTGCCAGCAACGAGTTCGCATACGAAGATTTTGTGCGCACCCTTCGCCCAGCCTAGTTTTTGCAGCCCAGATCCTTCCGAGCCAGCCAGAAAGCCCCCACCGGAGAAGCGCCAGGTGGGGGCTGGCATTTATTGCAGGACCGGGGAATCAACAACTCCAAGCAGTCGGCCTGCAACCTGGTAGATCAGCCGCTGAGATTAGTCTGCCGTCTCGCCACGCTTATTAAGGGAGGCATCTCCGGGCTTACAAAAACCCCCTTAACAAGGGCTCTTTTGAAGCCCCCCTTAACAAGGGGGGTCGGGGGGATTTGAAGGGTGGTGACTCATGAAGCATGCAAAATCGGAGCAAGCGTACCTGGAACTCACTCTCTCGATCCCCCGGCTCCCTAACGCTCGCCACCCCTCATATTTAGGAGGTACCTAGGGCCTACAAAAGCCCTCCTTAACAAGGGGGGTTGGGGGGATTTGAAGTGTGGGCACTGGTGGAGCGTGCGAACAGATTCCGCCGTTTCAGACGTTGATTAGGTCTTGCATGGCATCGAGCACCAGACTCGTTAGCATCGTCAGGCTTTTCACCGTCACTCCGCTAACCCTCGGTTCAGCATGACAGCGGTCTGGCCGGCTGCCTGGGCTATTACTTACGCCCAAAACATACTAGCTTTGGGGCTGACTCGGCGGCGCATTTGACTGGGCATCCGAGAGGGGTTAGTATAAATATCGCAAAGCAACCTATAGCAGTTGAGTGGTTATCTCTAGCGCCTTATGTGTTTCAGCTCCACTTTATTAAGCTGCCTAGCAGCAGAAAACCTTGTTGGTTGAAGGGGTGACACAGGTGAAGAGACGTGACTTTTTGAAGAAAGCAGGGGTCGGCGCGGTTGCGGCCAGCGCAGTGTTTGGCCCGGTATACGCCCAGGCCCTGCCCAGGCTCCGTTGGCGGATGTCATCGGGCTGGCCTCGAGCCCTGGATATTATCTTTGGCCCTCGCAGCGGTGTGGAGTACATCGCCAGGCGTATCGGCGAGTTGACCGAGGGGCGCTTTGAGGTCTCGGCCCACCCGGCTGGCGAGTTGGTTCCCATGCCTGGGCTTTTTGATGCGGTGCGGGGCGGCGCAGTGGAGATGGGCCACTTCTGGAGCGGGTGGTACTTTGGCGTCAGCCCGGTAACCGCCTTCGACTCGGGCCTGCCCTTCGGCATGGGCTTCCGCCAGAAGAACGCCTGGCTCTTGCACGGCGGCGGCCTCGAGCTAATGCGCCCGTTCTACGCCGACCATAACATGATCAACTTCAACGCAGGTCACTCCCCAATTCCCATGGGTGGCTGGTTCCGCCGGGAGATCCGGGCACCGGAAGACCTGCGGGGCCTGCGCTTCCGGGTTCCGGGAATGGGGGGGATGGTCTACGCCCGTCTGGGGGCTACCCCAACGCTCATACCTGCCGGTGAAATCTTCCTGGCGCTGGAGCGTGGGGTGGTAGATGGCGCCGAGTTTATGAGCGCCCACGATGACGAAAGGCTGGGCCTGCACCGGGCGGCTCGTTTTTACTACTACCCCGGCTGGCAGGAGATGGTCAACACCATGACGGTGGTGGTGAACCTCGAGCGCTGGCGCGCTCTCCCCAAGCCCTATCAAGAGGCCGTTGCCGCCGCCTGCGGCGAGGCCAGCTCCCGCCTGACGGCCGAGACCGATGCCAAAAACGCGATTGCCATGGTTCGCCTGGCGCGTTTTGGAACCCAGTTCCGGCGGTTTCCCACCAGTGTGATGCGGGCAGCCCACACCGCCTCAGTGGAAGTGCTCGAGGATTTGGCAGGCAGAGACGCCGCTTTCCGCGCCATCTATACCCCCTACATGGCTTTCCTGAACAACCAGCGCCGCTGGTTTGCCGCCAACGAGTTCGCCATCGAAGACTTTGTGCGCACACTGCCTGTACGCCCAGCCTAAGGGCTCGCTTTAGCGACCGCCAAGGGCTCGCTTCAGCGACTGGCAGGCTGCGGGCTACTGAGTACGCAGCCTGCCCCCCTTATCAAGGGGGGTGGCCGCAGGCCGGGGGGATCGCCAGATAGGGGTTGTGGGGAACACTCTTGCCGATCTCACATACTCCATAAGTCCCCACGCTTCAAATCCCCCCTACCCCCCCCTTATTAAGGGGGGCTTTTGTGGGCCGGGGGGATTGTCTGCGAGCGAGCTTCTGGGTGTGAACTCGCCGATTTGGCACGCTTGATAAATCGCCAGCCACCTCCAAATCCCCCCAAACCCCCTTGTTAAGGGGGGCCTGTGAAGGCCGGGGGATAGTTTTGTCTTACTTTCACAATGCGCTGGAGACTATGAGGGGGCAGAGCTTGAAGCGCCCAGTCTATGTGCTGGAGAATATGAGGGGCGGGGCTTGAAGCGCCCAATCTATGCCCAGGCGCCTGCGACGGCTGAGAATTTATGCACCTGATCCAGCCTTGAGAGGCTGTTATTACAAAAGTGGAATTTGACTCTCGAGCACGTGCAAAAATACCGAAGCGTCATTCTGAGGCCGTCAGGCCAACAAATCGGATGCGCCTGAGTCCACTAGATTCAGTGCAGTACAGCGCATCAGACCCTTCACTTCGTTCAGGGTGACACCGACATACTTTGCTGAATTCGCCATAAAGGTTTGGCACCTGATCAGGCACATGTCGCAAAAGTGTAATTTGACACTCGAGCACGTACAAAAATACCGACGCGTCATTCTGAGGCCCCCAGCCCCCTGCCGTCATTGCGAGGAGGCCATAGGCCGACGAAGCAATCCAGGAGAGGGTCGTAAGCTCGGCAGCCGCTGGGGTGATCTGGATTGCTTCGCGCTCTCCAAGCGCTCGCAATGACGAGAAAAATCCGTTCCTGCCGTCATTGCAATGTTGCTCTGAGGCCGTTAGGCCGAAGAATCTAATGCGCCTGAGTCCACTAGATTCAGTGCAGTACAGCATATTAGACTCTTCAACGTTGAGATGCGCCTTCCCCCAGGCACGAAGAATTAAAAGTGACGCCGACGTGTTTTTCTAATTTCATAAAGGCTTACAGTGTTGGCCTATCGGGATGTTGACGTCAGGCGGCCATGCAGTTAGCATAAGCCACAGCCGCAGCGGGCACAGTAGAGCACTTTTATAGTTTCGAGTCAAGGAGGTTCTGGTAGTGAAGGTACTTTTAGCAGTATCCAGGGTGATTGATACAGTCAACGAGTGGATGGGGCGCCTGACCTTTTGGCTGGTATTGCTCATGGTGGGCGTCGGGGCCTATAACGCCATAGTCCGCACCGTAGACCGGGAGTTCGGAACCAGGCTTTCCACCAACACCCTGTTAGAGTTGCAGTGGTACCTGTTTGCCCTGGTCTTTCTATTCGCGGCGGCCTATATTCTCAAAATGAATCAGCACATCCGGGTGGATGTTATTTATTCGCGCCTCAGTCGGCGGCGTCAGGCCTGGGTGGATATGCTGGGCTCGCTTCTGTGGACGATACCAGCCGTTACGGCTCTGTTCATCCTGAGCATTCCGCTGGTGGAGTTCTCGGTGCGGGTGCGCGAGATGTCGCCCGACCCCGGCGGGCTGCCCCGCTGGCCCCTAAAGCTGGCCATGCTGCCCGCCCTGCTCTTGCTGGCGCTACAGGGTTTGTCCGAGTTTATCAAGAACCTGGCTTTTCTGCGCGGCGACCTGCCCAACCTGCCCCGCGAACGCGTAGGGGAGGTGGTCTGAGCAATGGAATATATCGCCGCCCTGATGTTTGTGGGTCTGATTGTACTAATCTTTAGCGGTTATCCAGTGGCTTTTGCCCTGGGCGGGGTCTCGGTGGTCTTTGCGATCGTTGGGATTTCCATCGGCGCCTTTGACCTTAGCTTTCTGGGGCTTTTGCCTAACCGCGTCTTTGGGATCATGTCCAACATGATTCTGGTGGCCATCCCGTTTTTTATCTTCATGGGCATGGTTCTGGAAAGGGCCGGGCTGGCCGCGCAACTGCTGGATACAGTTGGCCAGGTTTTTGGCCCCTGGCGGGGCGGGGTGGCCATTGCGGTGGTTGTGGTGGGCATCCTGCTGGCTGCGACCACTGGCGTGGTGGCCGCTGCGGTAGTGGCAATGGGTCTGATCTCGCTGCCCACCATGCTCAAGTACGGCTATAGCCGGCCCCTGGCCACCGGGGTGATCGCCGCTTCGGGAACCCTGGCCCAGATTATTCCCCCCAGCATTGTGCTGGTGGTGCTGGGCGACCAGATGGGCGTTAGCGTGGGAGATCTTTTCCTGGGCGCCTTGCTGCCGGGGCTGATGCTGGCGGGTCTGTACCTGGTGTTTGTGGGCGGGGTGGCCTGGCTGCGGCCCAGCATGGCCCCGGCCCTGCCCCCCGAGGCCCGCCCCTACCAGGGCTGGGAGCTGGCCCGTCGAGCCACGGTGGCCATAGTGCCGCCCGTCTTCCTGATTGTGTCGGTGCTGGGCAGCATCTTTTTTGGCATTGCCACCCCTACCGAGGCTGGCGCGGTGGGGTCGCTGATTGCGGTGATCATGGCGGCCGCCTACCGCCGACTGACCTTTAAGGTGCTCTACGAGACCATGACCGAGACCGCCCGTTTCACCACCATGGTGATCTGGCTGCTGATCGGGGCCAGCGCTTTCGGCCTGGTGTTCGGCGGGCTGGGTGGCAGCCGGATGGTCAAGGAAATCCTGGTCGGGCTGCCGGGCGGCGAGTGGGGCTTTATCATTTTTGTCATGCTGCTGGTCTTCATCCTGGGCTTTTTCCTGGACTTCTTCGAGATTGCCTTCATTATCATCCCGCTGGTAATGCCGGCTGCCGAGGCTATCTGGGGAGCCCAGGCCCAGGCGCTGATTGCTGCGGGCCACTGGTATCTGGACCCCATGCGGTATGTGGCCGATAAGCTCTTGTGGTTTGCCGTAATTCTGGCAGTGAATTTCCAGACCAGCTTCCTTACCCCGCCGTTTGGTTTTGCCCTGTTCTACTTGCGCGGGGTGTCCCCGCCAGACGTCCAGACCCTCGAGATTTACCGCGGGATTATTCCCTTCGTGGTGATACAAGTTATTGCCCTGGGTCTGGTGCTGGCTTTCCCGGTACTGGTTACCTGGCTGCCCGGACTGCGCGGGGTGCCGGGCGGATAAGGGGACTGCCCCCCCTTATCAAGGGGGGTGGCCGTAGGCCGGGGGGATCGTTCTAGGGCACGTCCGCACCGATTTCGCACACTTGATAAATCACCGCCCACCTCCAAATCCCCCCAACCCCCCTTATTAAGGGGGGCTTTTTTGGGTCGGGGATACCCCCTTAAAAGGGGGGTGGCGAGCGTCAGCGAGCCGGGGGATCACCTTAGAGCGAGTCCCTGACCCAACTTTGACACTTTCGGAAACGGGCTGTAAAGCAATCGCGACTGGAAGGGAGTTAGCCTTGCTGAGAGACGTGTGACTAGTGGCAACATGTAGGATGTAATGCGCTCGATAGA
>JBGFRI010000050.1:0-57285 GCA_041695225.1 Deinococcota bacterium | reverse complement strand
TGCGTAAGCAGGCTGAGGGTAAAACCTCACGGGAGGCTCTGCGCCTGCTCAAGACCTATCTGGCTCGGGAGGTCTACCGGGTCTTGAAGGCTGAGGCTGGTGGGCCTACTTGACATACTAGGTTCATTGCGAGGAGGCCAAAGGCCGACGAAGCAATCCAGGAGGAGCGCGAACGCACTTTGGCCGCCGGGGTGATCTGGATTGCTTCCCCTTCGGCTACGCCTCAGGGTCGCAATGACGAAAAAATCCATTCCATTGCGAGGAGGCCTACTAAGAAACTCCCTTGGGTTTCGTCGCCACGGGTGCGCGCAGCTCATGGAAAACTTATACCCTGATGTTCGACCAAAAGGGCATTTTAACCTTGACTTTGACAGTTTGTGCCTTCACCGCCGTAACCCATTCTCTCACCTGGCGCAGAGTTGGCCCCATAGAGGCTCGAGCCAACAGGGCGTCAGGCATGACCATGACTTTTTGTTTTCGGTAGTCATCTATACGTCGTTGCGCAGGGGGTTCAGGCCTTTGCTGTACTTAATGCGTAGGTCGGCCAGCCTTGGGGGCCTCGAGCTCAGGCAGCACCGCCTCAATTTGCGGGCGCTGTGGCTCGAGCCACGGGGGCAGCACCAACAGTTCGCCCAGCTTGCTGGGGTCTTCGTCCACAGCAAACCCAGGCCCATCGGTGGCCAGCTCAAACAACACGCCGCCTGGCTCCCTGAAATAAACTGATCTAAACCAGAAACGATCTATCTGTTTGGTAGCCGGAATTCCATAGGCGAGAATCTGGTCGCGAACCTCCATTTCGTGGTCGGTATCGTCCACTCTCCAGGCCAGGTGGTGAATGCTGCCGGTTCCCCACTGGCCTCTGGGTTGATGAGGTAGCTCCTGTATGTCTAAAAATCTGCCCGAACCGCCGCCGGCCACCATGTAACGCTTCCAGCCGTTCTCCTCTCCGGCAAACTCAAAACCCATCGCCCTGGTCAAAAAATTTGCGCTGGCGGCAAGTGCTCGTTGCCACAGCCTGGCACCATGCAGACCCATGATCTGGCGGTTTTCCGGAACGGGGCTCTTTTCCCAGGGACTAAAAGGCCGCCAGGCCGTCTCGACCAGGGCGAGCTCGAGGCCATCGGGATCGCGCAAGGGAAGCGCCTTTTCGCCAAAGCGTTCCTCGCTGTCTCCTAGCCGTACTCCGTAGCCTTGTAGCCTAGCCTCCCAAAAAGACAGGCTACCCTGCGGCACAGCTAGCTGCACCTCTACAGCAAGCCCGGTGCCTTTGCGGCCAGGAGCCATATTTTCCCAGGGGAAGAAGGTCAGGTCGGTGCCGGGGCGTCCCTCTGCGTCGGCATAGAAAAGGTGATAGGTGCCAGGGTCATCCTGATTTACACTCTTCTTGACCAGGCGCAGCCCCAGCACTCCCGAGTAAAAGTCAAGGTTGCGCTGGGCCTTACCGGCGATGGCGGTCACGTGATGCAGTCCATTGACGGGTTTCATACCCGCTCCTTTCGTATACTCGTTATCTTCTGGAAAAACCAACCAGACAACTGTAGCTGGCAGGTCGACTGGCTAAAGATAAGACATTCCCGCTGACAATGTCCTGGACAGTGGATTTGCGTTCTCAGCCGTCTGGCCTCTCTTTACCTGCCTGGCAGCCCGTCAGCAATGCGCCTGACCAGAAAACCCCCAGCCTAACGCGAAAAGACTGCCTCCACAAAACCAGCAACTTTACGCTGCTGCAACAGACTGAGCCGCTACCGCCTGCACCTCGATCGTAAACCGCACCTCTTCACCAACTAGCAGGGCACCCAGTTCCAGCACCTGGTTCCAGGTCAGGCCCCAGTCTTTGCGGTTGAGCACGCCGGTTGCGCTAGCGCCAGTGCGGGTCAGGCCCCAAGGATCTTGAACGGGGGCACTCAGTTCGGCCTCAAGTACTACTGGCTTGGTGACGCTGCGAATAGTCAGGCCGCCGTAAATTTTATACCGACTACCACCCAGGGCTTCGATCTGGTTGCTCACAAAACGCATCTCGGGGTATTTTTCAACATCCAAAAAGTCGGGGGAACGCAGGTGGCCGTCCCGCTGGACGTCGCCGGCCTCGATACTGGCCGCATCAGTGACAACATCAATTTTACTGGGCACGCCCAGCTCGCTAGCCACAACTGTCCCTGTAACCTTTTTGAATTGGCCGCGAACCGTAAAAATACCCATATGTTTTACCGCAAAGGCAACGGTGGTATGGCTACTATCCAGATTCCAGTTCATTTTATCCTCCTATAGTCTGATCGGGGATTAGGCCCCGAATCAACGTGTATGATATTGCATAGCGCTTTGTTATGTCAAGTATTTGAGTTAAAAAAGCTTATGTGCTATAGTAGGCATAATTATGATCAGGCCTGACGCCTCAGAATCCACTGAACAAGATCACAGCTTTTGCCCTGTCTATGAGGCAATCAACGTTTTGCAGGAAAAGTGGACCCTGCATATCATCCGCAGCTTACTGGATTACCCCAAAGGCTTCAACGAACTATCCAGGTCAGTCGGCGGCTGTAACCCAGCTACACTGGCCCAGCGCTTAGAAAAGCTCGAGCAGATAGGTGTAATCAGTAAAACCATCCACTCCACCATGCCTCCCCGCACCAGCTATGCCCTGACCGAGGCCGGCCAAGCTTTACAAACCGTTATCGTGGCCATAGACCGCTGGGGGCGGCAATACCTGCCAGAACCCAAGGCAAAGGAGGAAACCGGGCAGGCTATGTTGTGAAGCCCTATCTATTTTTTTCAGCAGCCCTAACCACATCTGAGTCTCCTAAAGCACATCGCCCTTAAGGTGCTCAAACAGCGATGTCTAATGCCACATAGTCATACTCGCGGCTTTTTTGTTTCCGGCAGTCCTCAAGGGAGTTGGTATAAGGGATTCGCACGACCTTGTGTATAGTTCATACTGGATTCAATTCCGGGAATAACTATACGCTCATTGTGATGCTGGTATCACCCTGCTGGAAAAACCACAGGTAACCTGGAGACATGATTACACTGCCGGAAAGCCCGCTTGAGGCTGCGCTCGCACTGCTGGGCCAACGAGGGGTATACGGGCTCCTGCATTCGCTCTACAACGGCCCGCTGCGGTTTGGCGCATTGCAGCAGGCCACCGGCTTGCCCCCGCGCACCCTTTCGCTTCGACTCAAGGAGCTTGAAACCTTCGGTCTGATTAGCCGAACAGAATATAGCGAGGCGCCCCCACGGGTGGAGTATGCCCTGACCTCTTTGGGCCAGGCCTTGCAGCCCGCGCTAAAGGCCCTTGCCCAATGGGAAGCCAGGCTCGGTTAGCCAGGCCAAAAAACACCCAACCTCGAAAGGTTGGGTGAGCTGTATTACGCTTGGGTTCAGAAGTCCATGTCGCCGCCCATGCCGCCGCCCGCAGGCATGGCAGGAGCCTTTTTCTCCTCGGGCTTTTCGGCCACCACGGCCTCAGTCATGAGGATCAGCGCGCCGATGGAAGCGGCGTTTTGCAGAGCGGTACGGGTCACCTTGGCGGGGTCTACGATTCCCCACTCCATCATGTCGCCGTACTCACCAGTTACGGCGTTGAAGCCGTAGTTCTTGTCCTTCTTGCCCAGGATGTTGTTCACCACCACGCTGCCTTCATAGCCGGCGTTGGAAGCGATCAGGCGGGTGGGCTCTTCCAGAGCGCGCAGCACAATCCTGGCCCCGGTGGCCTCGTCGGCATCGAGCTCCTTGATCACGTTCTTGACGGCAGGCACGGCCCGCAGCAGGGCGACCCCACCGCCGGGCACGATGCCTTCTTCCACGGCAGCGCGAGCGGTAGAAAGGGCGTCCTCGTAGCGGTGCTTCTTTTCTTTGAGCTCGGTCTCGGTAGCAGCTCCTACCCGGATTACGGCCACTCCACCCGCCAGCTTGGCCAGGCGCTCTTGGAGCTTTTCCTTGGCATACTCGCTATCGGAGGTCTCGAGCTCCTTCTTAATGCCGTTAATGCGGGCTTCAATCTCTTCCTTCTTGCCCTTGCCAGCCACCACGGTGGTCTCTTCTTTATTGATACGCACCCGCTCGGCGCGGCCCAACATGGAGAGCGTAGCGTTTTCCAGCTTGAAGCCCAGTTCCTCGCTAATCACGGTGCCGCCGGTGATGGCCGCCAGGTCTTTGAGCATCTCTTTGCGGCGGTCGCCGAAGCCAGGGGCCTTAACTGCAGCAATGTTCAAGGTGCCACGCAGACGGTTGACTACCAGGGTAGCCAGGGCTTCGCCTTCGATGTCTTCGGCGATAATTAGCAGAGGCTTGCCGGTCTGGGCAACCTGCTCGAGCACCGGCAGCAGCTCGCGTACGTTGGTAACCTTCTTTTCGGTAATCAGGATGTAGGGGTCGTCGAGCTGGGCCTCCATGGCATCGGGGTTGTTGACGAAGTAAGGCGAGATGTAGCCCTTGTCAAACTGATACCCCTCCACAAAGTTTAACTCGGTATCGAGGCTCTTGGACTCTTCTACGGTAATTACGCCTTCGCGCCCAACCTTCTCCATGGCATCGGCAATCAGGCCGCCAATCTCGAGGTCGTTGTTGGCCGAGACACTAGCCACCTCCAGAATGGCCTTCCGGTCGTTTACCGGCACTGCCATCTCGAGGATGCTCTTGACCGAGGCCTCCACCGCCCTTTCGATACCACGCTTGAGGTCGAGGGGGTTGGCCCCTGCTGCCACGTTGCGCAGCCCCTCACGCACGATGGCCTGGCCCAATACCGTAGCCGTGGTGGTGCCGTCGCCGGTGATGTCGTTGGTTTTGGAGGCAATCTCGATCATCAGCTTAGCGCCGATGTTCTCCAGGTGGTCGGTTAGCTCAATTTCTTTGGCCACGCTGACCCCGTCTTTGGTGATGGTTGGGCTACCAAATTTCTTTTCCAGCACCACATTGCGCCCACGGGGGCCAAGAGTTACCTTTACAGCGTTGGCTACTGCGTTCATCCCGCGCTCGAGGCCACGGCGGGAGGCTTCATCGAAAACCAGCATTTTTGCCATTGTTGTGCTCCTTTCAAAAAAAGTCTATGGTCAATGGTGGATGGTCTATTGGCTGGTAACCTTGCTATCGACTATCGGCTATAGACAATCGGCCTGTGCTCACATCACTGCCAGCAGGTCGCGTTCGGAGAGAATGATGTACTCTTCGCCATCCAGTTCAATCTCGGTGCCGCCGTACTTAGCAAACACCACGATGTCACCCTCCTTCACGTCCATGGGGATGCGCTCGCCATCCTCATAGCGGCCTGCCCCCACAGCAATCACCTTGCCCTTTTGGGGTTTTTCCTTGGCGCTGTCGGGCAGCACAATCCCGCCCCGGGTCACTTGCTCTTCTTCTAGACGTTTTACTACAACTCGGTCGCCCAACGGCTTGATGGCAGTCTTGGTTGGCATGTGTCCTCCTGTCTGCTTCTTGATTGTGTGTTGACACTTGATTGATTCGAGTGTCAACCCAGAGACATATTATTCCGGGTTATCCATGAGAATGTCAAGAGGACTGGATGATAAGACCTAAAACAGTTGAGTCGTATGGTATCAAGTTATGTCCCGAGGTAGGCCTGCGAGGGTCTCCCCAAACCCGATTTAAGCCACTTTTGCTTACCCTGGAAATCCGTCTAAAGCCCTCCGGTCAATTTTATTACGTCTCTAGCAGAATCCGGGAGCAAGAGAAATTTTACGCGGCTTTCTGTGCTCACAGCCTTGCAGCCCTGAGGGCTTAGGGTTGGTCAAAATTCCGGCTCTTTCTGCTTCGGTGTGGGTTGGGCATTTGCTAAAAACGCAGTGGTCTCTCCTCTTTTCCGTCGGGAGAGGGGCGTTGGCTATCTATGCTCAGACCCGTGGCGCGCAAGTATGCGCCATTCGCCATGTTCGCCATGGACTCAGGCCAATACTGCGCGCAAACTGCGATCCATGTTTGGAATCCCGAGGTTAGCTGATTAGAGCCCTCACCCCAACCCTCTCCCAGGGGGAGAGGGAGAACGCATGGCCGACCTTGCTGCGGCTATGAAAACACCAGAATAGAGTAGGCCCTTTCAGCCTCGGCCATGCTACTGTCCTGTCCATAGAGCCCAAACTATTTCCGCAAGTTCCGCAAGCGCCCTTTCATTTATCCTATCCGACGCTGGCGCATAGCTTCATACAACATCAAAGCCGCCGTTGCCGAGACATTAAGACTGTCGGCATGGCCCTGCATTGGAATGCGAACCTTTAGCTCGGCTCGGCTTAGCCACTGGCTGCTCAGACCCTGGTGTTCCGGCCCCAGCACAATGGCTACCGGCCCACGCATATCCACCTCCCAGTAGGTTTTATCGGCTTGCGGACTGGTGGCAACCATTGGAATCTGGTGCTCGCGCAGCCAGTCCAGCACCGCTTGCTCGGAAGCGGAAAAAGTGGGCAGTAAAAAAACCACCCCGGTGGAGTTGTGGATCACCTGCGGGCTATAAAGGTCTACCCCGCCCGATACCAGCACCGCATCGGCCCCGGCAGCGTCTGCCGAGCGCAGCAAGGCCCCCAGGTTGCCGGGTTTTTCCAGCCCCACCGATACCAGGACCAGGGCCCTACTGGAGGGCTGGAATGCCGCCAGAGAAGGCGTTGGGGCCGAAGCCACCACTGCCAGGCCCGCAGGGTTCTCGCGGCTGCTCAGTTTCTTGAGCAGCGGCTGGGACAGTTCAAACACTCCTGAACGCTCTATCAGGTGGAGCCTGGCCGCCACTCGAGCCTCGTCGGGGTTCAGGTTCGGGGCGCGGTACGCTTCTAACATAACAATCCCCGCCGCAAGCGCCCGCTCGATCTCGCGCCAGCCTTCAATCAAAAACAGCCCTGTCCGCTCCCGCTCCTTACGCTCCTTTAGTGCCGCAGCCGCCTTGATGCGGGGGTTAGACAGCGATGTAATGCGCATGAATACGTCCTGCCAGTCAAAATCTCTCAGATGGCGCTTAGTGCTGCGCCATAGGCCGTGGCCCAGCCCGACTTAGGGGGAATTAGCGGCTTGGGGTCTAGCTGGTAAAAATACCAGACCCGCTCGAAGGCTCTGCGTATAGGATCCAGGTCGGGTAGGTGTCCCACGATAACAACCTGTCGTAATTCGGCAGCCTTCAGAGCATTGATAGCAACAACCGCGATCACCTGACCCACCATTGTGACCAGGCCCGCTGCCAGGTCTTCCCGGCTAGGCTCACTACCCTTTAGTAACCGCCCCAAGTTGACCGCGGTGGCATCTGGGGGCAGGTGGCCAATGCCTCCTCCGATAACGTCTAGCAGCGTAGAGTCTACCCGGCCCGAATCGCCCTGGGCAGCCAGCCGGGCCACCTCGAGGGGGTCGGTAGTGCCCAGCAGCAGACGCGACAAGCCCAGCAGGGTGCCGCCGCCCACCGCCGAGCCGGTAAAGTGTCGCAACTCGGTCTCTCGAGCGGCAACCATGGCAGTGCCGGTTCCTGCCGAGACTACCAGCGCTTCCTGCAGCCCTGCCAGGGCCAGCCCCCCGCGCCCTACCGCCTGTGCCTCGCCAATTTTTTGGATGGCGATGCCGGCAAAGGTTTCGGGCAGTGTACGGGACAAGCCCCCGCAGCAGGCAATCACATCCAGTTCCGCGGGCCGCACGCCCAGGGCCCGAAGCACCGCGGCCAGAGAATCGGCGCTGGCTGGCCCGGCCTCGAACATCTGGTTGGCCACCATGGTCTGGTTCTCCACCAGTACCACATCGGTATTGGAAAGGCCAAAATCTACGCCCAGCTTCAGCATGAGGCCAGAATATCGTACTTGTGACTCTATGGGCTAAATCCGGTTCTGGCAGGTAAAGGACCATATGCCGGAGCTAAAGGCATATCGTTTCAGGGCCGCTATACTTCACCTTTTATAGTGCTGCGGATATCATGAACCCAATGCAACTGACCCCTGCTTCGTCCCTAGCGCTTTCCGGTCTGACCCTGCGGGTGAAGAACCTAAAGCCTCAGCTGGCTTTCTTCCGCGATCTGCTGGGCCTCGAGGTCATCAGCAGCAAGGACCGCCAGACCGACCTGGCGCCCGCCGGACTACACTTCACCCTCACCCTGCTACACGAACCCTCGGCCCCGCTTCGCCCCCAACCCACCCTGGGGCTGTATCACTTTGCCTTGCTGCTGCCCAGCCGGCCCGCGCTGGCCGCCATTTTTCGGCGGCTGGTGGAGGCCCGCTATCCTCACTTTCAGGGAGCTTCGGACCACGGCGTCTCGGAGGCCATCTACCTGGCCGACCCAGAGGGCAACGGGCTCGAGCTATACTGCGACCGGCCCAGGGCAAACTGGCCTTTTCGGGCAGGCCGCCTGGCCATGGTCTCAGAGCGGCTGGACCTCGAGGCAATCCTTTCTGAAGCACCCCAGAGCGGAATAATTGCGCCCCAGACCACCCTCGGGCACCTGCATCTGCACGTAGACGACCTGGACCAGGCCCAGGGGTTTTTTGAGCAGCTGGGGATAACACTCACCCAGGGCGATTATCCGGAGGCACGTTTCCTGGCTGCCGATGGCTACCATCATCACATTGCCATCAATCACTGGGCCAGAGGGCGCACCGCACCGACTGGATCTACGGGGTTGCCGAGTTATCAGATTGCCATCCGGGGCCAGGTTAGCCGGACCCTAACCGACCCCAATGGAGCGCTGCTAAAGGTGGTGGGTCAGTAGGCCAAACGGAGCCGGACGCCAGCACCATCTGCCCGACCTCTGGTGTACTGGACAGAAGCAGGGTATTGACACGTTTGTCGGTAAAACCTGGTCAGATTACCAAGCGGCTACAGACCAGAAAGAAAACGCCGTATGTGTGGATAAAGGGCCGACAAATCCGGTAGATTGAAAGGGTGGCATCCTTTAGCAAGCAAGACTTTGGCCCCGGATTTCTCTGGGGAGTGGCAACCTCTTCTTACCAGATTGAAGGCGGAGTGAACGAAGATGGGCGCAGTCCTTCAATCTGGGACACTTTTTCCCACACCCCCGGCAAGATCAAAACCGGAGAGAACGGCGACCTGGCCTGCGACTTCTACCATCGCTACCAGGAAGATATTGCTCTGATAAGCGAAATGAACATGCGGGTCAATCGCTTCTCGTTGGCCTGGCCGCGCATCCTCCCTGGTGGAACCGGCCAGGTCAATCAAAAAGGCCTGGACTTCTACCACCGGGTGATTGACCGTACCCTGGAACTGGGTTTAGAGCCCTGGGTCACCCTGTACCACTGGGACTTACCGCAGGTCTTGGAAGACAAGGGTGGCTGGACCAACCGCGAGATTGTGGCGTGGTTTGGTGAGTATGTGGAGGTGTGCAGCCGGGCCTATGGCGACAAAGTGAAGCACTGGCTGGTGCTCAACGAACCCACCATCATCACCGTGCTAGGCCATCTGCAAGGCGTCCACGCACCGGGACGCAAAGGCTTTGGCAACTTTCTGCCGGCTGTCCATCACGTGGCGCTGGCCCAGGCCGAAGGTGGCCGAGTTGTTCGAGCAAATGTGCCCGATGCTCAGATCGGCACCACCTTCTCGGCCTCCCACATAGAGCCCGGCGGCCCCACCTGGCTTAGCAAGGCTGCCGCCGCTGGCTACGATGCCATCGCCAACCGGATTTTTCTCGAGGCTGCCCTGGGGCTGGGCTACCCCTGGAAAACCATGCCGCTTCTGCTGGGCCTGCGGCGGTACATAAAACCAGGCGACATGGAGAAACTACCCTTCGATTTCGACTTTGTGGGCTTGCAGACTTACTTCCGGCAGATCGTGCGCTTCGACCCCTTTAGCTTTGGTAGCTGGGCCAGGGAGGTTCCGCACCACCTGCGTGGCAACGAGCTAACCGAGATGGGCTGGGAGGTCTGGCCGGAGAACATGTACCACCTGCTCAAGAAATTTGCTGCCTACAAGGGCGTGAAGCGTATCATCGTCACCGAGAATGGCGCGGCCTTCCCCGACACGGTGGTGGATGGCCGGGTTCACGATCCCAAACGCTTACGGTATATCCAGGACAACCTGGCCCAGGTTTTAAAAGCCAGGCAGGAGGGGGTGCCGGTAGACGGCTACCTGGTCTGGACACTAATGGACAACTTCGAGTGGGCCGAGGGCTACCGGCCACGGTTCGGGCTGGTCTATGTGGACTACCCAACCCAACAGCGTATCATGAAGGACTCCGGTTACTGGTTTCGGGATTTTCTGGCCTAACCAACCCACTGACCAGTGGGTCAGTTGGGAGATAAGAATAATTGGCATGAGCACTCTGCCCAAACGATCCGAACTGCCCAGAGAGCAGACCTGGAACATCGAAGCCCTCTTTGCCTCGCAAGACGAGTGGCGCAAAGCGCTGGAAAACGCCATCGCTTCAATCGAAGAAGTTAAGCCTTTTGCCGGACGGCTATCGGAGTCGCCCGTGCTAATGCTGCAAGCCTTGCAGACCATCGAGACCCGGATGCTGGCCGCCATGAAGGTAGCCCAGTATGCCTCGCTGCAACTATCTACCGAGGGCACCAACGCCACCTATATCAGCATGGTGAGCGAGGCCCGTGGCGTGCTAGCCAGACTGGCGGCTGCTGGCGCCTATATCGAGCCGGAACTGCTGGCAATAGAGCCGGAGACACTCGAGCTTTTCATGCAACAGGAGCCCGGCCTGGCAGTCTATCGCCACTATTTTGATGGGCTCCAGTCCCGCAAGCCACACGTGCGTAGCAGCGAAGTAGAGGCTGTGCTGGCCGAGGTCTCCGACCCTCTGGGGGGGCATAGTGCGTCGGCCTCTGCTGCGACCAACGCCGACATGCAGTTCAGGCCGGTTTTACATGAGGGTTCAGAGCTTCCGGTCTCGCACACCAGCGTGGGCGAGCTGCTGGTGCACCATAGCCCCCAGGTGCGCAAGGCCGCCTGGGAGGCCTATGCCGACGGACACCTGGCTTTCAAAAACGCGCTGGCCTCTACCCTGCAGGGCAGTATCAAGAGCTTCGCTTTTCAGGCCCGCACCAGGGGCTACCCCAGCAGTCTGGAGATGGCCCTGGCAGTTAGCCGCACCTGTGGTGACAATATCCCCAAAACGGTCTACGACAACCTGATCGCTACTTTCCAGGCCAGCCTGCCCACCTGGCACCGGTTCTGGCGCATCCGCAAAAAGGCCATGGGGGGCAGGTTCCACAGCTACGACGCCCCAATTTACGACTCGCCAGCCCCCCTGGGAACCAGCCCCAGGATTAGCTTCTGGGAGGCCGCCGAGACCATCTGCCGGGGCATGGAGCCGCTGGGGCTCGAGTACGTAGAGCCCATGCGCAAGGGCCTGTTTGAGGAGCGCTGGGTAGACTGGGGGCAGAACCAGGGCAAGCGAGCCGGGGCCTATTCTTCGGGTCTCAAGGGTACTTTCCCTTACATCTTCATGAGCTGGTCAGACGACATCTTCTCCCTGAGCACCCTGGCCCACGAACTGGGCCACTCCATGCACAGCTACTTCACCCGCCAGACCCAGCCTATAGTCTATGCCCGCTACAGCCTGTTTTTGGCCGAGGTGGCCTCGAACTTTAATCAGGCCATGGTCCGGGCTATGCTGCTGCGTGAGGCCCAAACACCCGAGTACCGGCTTGCTGTGCTGGAAGAAGCTTTTGGCAACTTCCACCGCTATCTGTTTGTGATGCCCACCCTGGCCCGCTTTGAGCTGGAACTCTACCAGCGCATCGAAAAGGGCGGGGCCATCTCCGCCCCGTTCCTGATCGAACGCTTGGCCGAACTTTTTGCCGAGGGCTACGGCGGTGAGGTGGAGCTGGACAAGGAACGGCTGGGCTCGGGCTGGATGAACTTCTCGCACCTGTACAGCCCTTTTTATGTCTACCAGTACGCCACCGGAATCGCCGCCGCCAACGCGCTAGCCAAAGACGTGCTCGAGCAGGGTGAGCCCGCCGCCAGGCGTTATATGGAGTTTTTAAAAGCGGGTGACTCGGTGTATCCGCTCGAGGCGCTCAAAATTGCAGGCATAGATATGAACAGCCCCGAGCCGGTTGAGCATGGTTTTGGGGTGCTGAAAAATATAGTTGACGAGTTGGAGAAACTGGTTGGATAACCCGGCAACATTGTAAACGCCTCCCGCATGACGTTGACCCGAGATGGCGGGCCCTTTAGCTGGTGGAAAGTATAAGTCAGTTTTTGCCTCACCCCACTGACCGTGGGCCGCAAGCTAGGCCGTATGCATCCGGACAGCCGATAGGATAAACCTCTGGCCTGGCGGCGGGTGAGAAATGGCCCCGGAAGCATTACGATAATCCATAAGTATGGAAGGGCGACTTCCCCTGAGCGCCAGAACTCACCACCGGATCGTGGTCAAGGTGGGGAGCGCGGTGCTGAGCGGGGCCGGTGGCCGCCGGCAGCAGCTAGCCATCGCAGACCAGATCGCCGGCCTGCGGGGCGAGGGGCGAGAGGTGGTTCTGGTCTCCTCCGGCGCCATGGCGACAGGGCTGGGCAAACTGGGCCTCCACGAGCGACCCAAAACCATGCCGGGCAAGCAGGCTATCGCGGCGGTAGGGCAGCCAACCCTGATGTACCTGTGGGAGCAGGCTTTCGGCTGGTACGACCTGAAGGTTGCCCAAATTCTGCTCACCGCCGAAGACCTGGCCCACCGCCACCGTTACCTCAACGCCCGGCAGACCATTCTGACCCTGCTGGCATGGGGCATCGTCCCCATCATCAACGAGAACGACACGGTAATGGTAGACGAGATCAAGTTTGGCGACAACGACCAGCTCTCGGCCCTGATTGCTTCGCTGGTGGGGGCCGATTTACTGATCCTGCTCTCCGACATCGAGGCCCTTTACGACGCCGACCCCCGCACCCATCCCGAAGCCAGGCCCATCCACCATATCGAGCGGGTGGACGCCCTGGTGATGCGGTTGGCAGGCGAAGACCCTAACCCGGTGGGAACAGGCGGGATGCGCAGTAAGCTGCTCGCAGCAGAAAAAGCCCAGGCCGCCGGAATTCCCACCCTGCTGCTGCCTGGAACCAGACCCGAGAGTATCGCCCAGGCCCTGCGCGGTGAGACCGTTGGCACGCTTTTCGCGGGGGGAAACCGACGCTACAGCGGGCAGAAACTCTGGCTCTACCAGCTTCCCAAGCCCCAGGGAGAGGTGGTGGTAGACGCGGGCGCGGCCCGGGCGCTACGCCAGGGTGGGGCCTCGTTACTTCCGGCAGGTATCCGCGAGGTGCGCGGTACTTTTGGAGTGGGCGAGGCGGTCCGGTGCCTGGATGCCGAGGGGAGTCTGATTGGCGTGGGCCTGGTGAACTATAGCGCTGCCGAGCTGGGGCGCATCAAAGGCCGGAAGACCAGGGAAATTGAGGCCGTGCTGGGCTACAAAAACACCGACGAGGCCATCCACCGCGACCACTTCGCCCTGGCCTCGGAAATCGGGGAGAAGTAAACTGGGTGGTGGCTTTGCCGGAAAAGCCGGTAAACCTGGATGGTAACTGAGGTTGTGATGGTAGCCCTACCCGAACTGAAAACCCTGGCCATGGCAGCCAAACAAGCTGGGCACAGTCTGTTGGCAGCTTCGCCTGAGGCAAAAAATGCTGCGCTGCTGGCGATGGCGCACAGACTCGAGGCCCAAAAAGAAGCCCTTTGCACAGCCAACCTCCAAGACCTGGAGGCCGCACAGGCCGCCGGACTTTCCAGCGCCAAAATTGACCGCCTGCGCCTTTCCGACAGGATACTGCAAGATCTGATCACCGGACTAAAACAGGTCGCGGCCATGCCCGAACCCATCGGCGAGATCGAGAGCCTGCAAATTCGGCCCAATGGCCTGCAGGTAGGCCGGATGCGCGTTCCGCTGGGGGTAATTGGCTTCATCTACGAGTCGCGCCCTAACGCCACCGTAGAAGCCAGCGCCCTTAGCCTCAAAGCCGGCAACGCCATCCTGCTGCGCGGCGGCAAGGAGGCCTGGCAGTCCAACCACGCGCTGGTGAAGCTAATGCAAGAGGCTTTGCTCGAGGCCGGTCTACCCCAGGAAGCCATCCAGCTCGTTCCCACCACCGACCGGGCGGCAATTGTAGAGATGTGCCATCTGTCCGGTTTGCTCGATCTGATCATCCCAAGGGGCGGCAAAGAGCTCATTCAACTGGTGCAGCGCGAGGCCCGGATGCCGGTGCTGGCCCACGCCGAGGGGGTCAACCACCTCTTTGTTGACCAGACCGCCGATCTGGATAGTGCGGTAGCAATTGCGCTAAACGGTAAAGCCCAGCGCCCCAGCACCTGCAATAGCCTCGAGAAAGTTCTGGTACACGCTGCCATTGCCAGTCAGTTTCTGCCCATGATGGCCCAAGCAATGGGCGCGGCCCGGGTCGAGCTGCGCGGCGACGAGCGCACGCGCCAGGTAATCAGTGCCAAAGCCGCCAGCGAGCAGGACTGGCATACCGAGTATCTGGATCTGGTCCTGACGGTCAAGGTGGTGGACTCGCTTGACGAGGCCCTCGCACACATAGCCCGCTATGGCTCCCGCCATACCGAGGCCATCTGCACCAACCATCACCCCAACGCCATGCGCTTTCTGCGCGAGGTAGATGCCTCACTGGTGCTGGTCAACGCCTCGCCCCGCTTCAACGACGGGTTTCAGCTGGGCCTGGGGGCCGAGATCGGCATCTCCACCAGCAAGCTGCACGCCTATGGCCCCATGGGTGTCAGGGAGCTTACCACCACCAAGTTTGTGGCCCTGGGCCAAGGGCAGGTGCGGGATTGAGCCCCATGCGGGAGCTTTTCAGCCAGATTTACCAGCTTTATATCCGCTCGCACATCCCCTTTTTCTCGGCATCCCTGGCCTATTATGCCCTCTTCAGCCTGATGCCCCTGCTAATTCTGCTGGCGGGCATCTTCGGCTTTGTGCTCTCGGGCAATGAAGAACTGCGTAATGCCGTGCTGGTACAGCTAATTGAGGTGGTGGTCTTGCTCTTCCCTACCCAGCCCGAAATTGCCCAGACGGTAGTAAACTTCCTCACCCGTGGAGCTTTCCCCCTGACCTTTGTCAGTCTGTTAGTTCTGCTGTGGGCCAGTAGCAACTTCTTTGCCGCACTGGCCTATGCTCTGGGTATCATTTTTGGAAAAGTCTCGCTTCAGCCTGATCGGCCTCTGGCCCTTTCAAACGCACCTGTGGTGCAGAACCAACACCCCCTGCACAGGCTGCCCCAACGGGGGCTACAGCTACTGAGTTTGATGCGGGGGCGCGTTCTGGGCTTGCTGTCTCCGTTGTTGCTGGGGCTGGGCCTGATTCTGCTGACCCTGCTGGGCCTGGCTATGGGCTTTCTGCTGCGCTATCTGCCAGCTGAACTGGGCTTTCTGCGCGGAGGAGTTGAGGTGGTGGTGCCAATTCTGGGCGCTCTTCTGCTTTTTTTCCTCACCTATATGCTGCTTCCAGTTCCCACTCCACGGGTGCTGGCGGCTTTTGCTGCCGCCACTCTAGCAGCTGTGGCCTGGGAAGGAATGCGCCTGGGGCTTCCCCTGCTGCTGCCCCGCACCCAGTACGAGCTAATTTATGGCCCCATTGGCGGTTTCCTGCTGGCCCTGGCTGGCTTTTACCTGGCCATGTGGATTCTGCTGGTAGGGGCCGTGTTGGCAAAAATATTGACTGACCGCTCAAGCGACGCGGTATAAGTGCTGCACCACTAGCTGAAGCGGTTGCTGTCCCATCCTCATCTGGTGTCGCGGCTCTGATGCGCAAGCTATTTAGATAGTACTTTGCCGATTTCTTCAGCACCGCCTTCGCCGACGGACCGGAGTTCTGTTTCCAGTCCCACGCAAGCTCGAGACGGCGACTGCTGATAACGTAGCAAGCCAGAAAGCAGATCAGGACACTTGTCCTGAGAACTTATCGAAACCCCTCCACTCCGGTCCATCATGCCTGATCTGTCAGGACTAAGGGTCGACATGCAGGCCTGTCGACGGGGAAGCCGGCGGCGCGTCTTGATAGACTGGTCTCGTGAGGCAAAGGGCGGGCAAGGCCCGGTGGAGATGGTCGAGGTCCTGCTGGGACTCAATGCCCAGGGCGTCTTCCAACCGTACCTCAGCCTTTGGAGCTGGCTCCAGAAGTTCCGGAAGCCCGACCTGGAGTTGGCCCTCCTGCGCTTCCTTGTAAACGAGCCGACTGTAGAGGAGTGGAAGGTGGAGATCGAAGGTGCAGCCAGTGACTGAGGCTTTGATGGTCGAGGTGCGCGGCCTTACCAAGCGGTTTGGCCCGCAAGTCGCGGTAGATGACCTTACCTTCAGCATCCGAGACGGGGAGATCTTTGGCCTGCTGGGGCCCAACGGGGCCGGCAAGACCACCACCATCCGGATGCTGCTGGGGCTGGTGCGCCCCTCCCAGGGCCTTATCCGGGTAGCGGGGCAGCTTTTGGAAGAGGGGGGTAACCACCTGCGCAAGCAGATCGGCTGGGTACCTCAGTCCCCCACCCTGGACCCCCTGCTCACTGGCCGGGAGCTGCTCTTGATGATGGCCCGGCTCTACGAGGTGCCCGAACCCGTGGCGGCGGTGGAAGCCCAGCTAGAGCGCTTTGGCTTGCAGGAGGCAGCCGGGCGGCTGATACAGGGCTACTCGGGGGGTATGAAGAAGCGGCTCGAACTGGCCGCAGGTACCATCCACCAGCCCCGCTTGTTGATTTTAGACGAGCCCACGGCCTCGCTGGACGTGACCACCCGGCACCAGCTCTGGGACCTGGTGCGCGAGCTGCGGGCCGGCGGGACTACCGTGCTCCTCACCACCCACTACCTGGACGAGGCCGACGCCCTGTGCGACCGGGTGGCGGTCTTGGACAAAGGACGCCTGCTGGCCCTGGGCGCCCCAGCCGAGCTCAAGCGGCGCTACGGAGCCCCGCTACTACGCCTGCACTGGCGCGAGGCCCGGGCCCGCCAGGCGGCTTTAGCTCAGCTCGACAAAGTGTTTGGGGCCACCGTGCATGAAGCCGAGGGCTGGTTCCAGGTTCCGGTAGACGACCCGCTATCGGCCTCCGAGCGGCTCCTGGCAGCCATTCAGGAAAATACCATCGGCCCACCCGACCAGGTGGAGACCCGCTCGCCCAGCCTGGACCAGGTCTTTGCCCGGGTCACCGGCCGGGCCTTCGACCCGGTGACCGGCACCCCGCTGGAGGCTGCCGCAGTAGTAGAAGAAGATGGCCCCCGGCAGGTGGTCTCGGAAACGCCAGCGCTGGAGCCTGCTCAACCTCCTGAGCATCCGCAGCGCAGACCTTCGTTCAGTCCGGGCAACCCCGGGCCCGGCTGGTTGGCAGGGGTGCTCGGCTTCGCCCGCCACAACGCTATTTTTCTGCGGCGCTGGGAGTGGCGGCTGCGCCGCGACCTGTTCAACCAGGCTATTCTGCTGGGGCAGCCGGTGATCTGGCTGGTGCTGTTCGGCAGTATGTGGGAAGGTGCCCAGCTCCCCTGGGCCGAGGGCAGCTACCTGCGTTTCATGACCGCCGGCATCGTGATGATGACGGTCTTCAACGTGGCCCTGATGGGCGGCCTGGAGGTACTGATTGACCGGGAACGGGGGGCTTTGGAGCGTTTCCTGGTCTCGCCGGTACACCCGATGGCCCTGGTCACCAGCCGCTTCCTCTTTGTGACGGTGGTCGCGGCTCTGCAGACCCTGCTGATCATGGCCACCGCGGCGCTGTTCGGGGTGCAGTTTGCCGCAGGCTGGTGGGCGGTCCTGGGCCTGCTGGTGCTAGCGGTGCTGCTGGGGGCCGGGGTGGCGTCGGCCTCGCTGAGCCTGGCCTTCTGGGTGCCGCACCATGGCCACTTCTTTACCATTACTGGCCTGGTCGGCCTACCGGCGGTCTTCCTCTCCAATGCCTTTGTGCCCCTGGAGGCCATGCCCGACTGGCTGGCCAGTCTGGCCCAGCTCAACCCCATGACCTACGCGGTCTCGGGTGGGCGGGCCCTGGTGATGGAGACCGAAGAGCCGGTCTCGTTTTTCACTGTGGTCGCAGCCTTACTGCTATTTAATCTGATAATGCTTTTTGTGGCCTACCGGGCTGCCAGGCGGCACCTGGCCTGAGGGCTTGAGCTGGGAGCCTTGTCATCTGGTGGGTGAGAGTTCTAGCCAGGCGCCTGCGCTTTGGGGCTGCCTCCCTCGACATGTAGCGCACCGACAGGAACAGCGTTAGCCCATTTCATCAGAACCACTAAAACCCTCCGCCACGGATTCGCAAACCGCACCCACTTCAAAGTGGCTCCTGCTGGAAAGTCCTCCGAGAACACGAGGGGCTGAGAGTAGAGCAGGCAGTGCCGCTTTAAGTAGATGGACCAGCTCCGGCAGCGCCTCGAGTAGGCCGCATAGCGCACGAGTTCACTTATACTTTACATCTGGAGGCAGTACACCAGATGCGGCGCGACGAGGCCCTAGCCATCCTTAGAAAACTCCTACCCGAACTCAGGGCAGGTTTTGGCGTGGAAGCCCTTTACCTCTTCGGTTCAACTGCTCGCGATGAAGCCACATCGCAAAGCGATGTGGACGTACTGGTTGTGTTTGAGAATGAAGCCCATCCTACCCTTTTCGATCTGGCCCGGATAAGGCTCCTGCTAGCGACTGCTCTGGAAGCGAAGACCGATCTGGTCATGTGGGATGCGGTCAGGCCGCAACTCAAAGAGCAAATTTTGCGTGAGGCTATTCGTGCCGCCTAGACAGTGGAAACTTCGCCTCGAGGACATACTGGAGGCAATGCACAAAATCCAGCGATACACCAGCGGCATGACAACGGAAAGCTTCTTCACCGAGTCCCAGACTATCGAGGCGGTGGCTTACAACTTCATCGTCATGGGTGAGGCCGCTCGTCACATTCCCCCCGAGGTCGAGGCGCGATACCCGGAGGTGCCCTGGCTGCTGATGCGGGATATGCGTAACTTTCTGGCTCACGAGTATCCCAGGGTCAAGCCCGAGGTAATCTGGGATACCATCGTACGCGATCTCCCGCCGCTGGTAACCGTACTTCAGCGTATCCTGACCGAGGAGGATGCCTCCCAGTTCGAAGAGTAACCAGCGAGCCCAGTTGCCTGGCTGGTCATCCGGAACAAGATCTATAACGCGCCCTTGAAGTGAGTGCGTATGGTACTGAACCCGCACTCAAAAAGGCTCCGGCCTTTTGTAGAATTTCTCCACGGTAGAACCACACCCACTGCCAGACGGTGCTTATGCACACCCCGTGGAGTAGGCCCTTTCATCTTCGGCCATGCTATCCATACTTCCTGGCCAGGCTACGGGTAGAGGCCCTGCAAGGAGTTACGACCGCATCATGCGGGTAGCACGTACCATAGCCGACTTAGCCGGGGTGGAGTATCCAGGAAGCACATTTGGCCCCTGCTCTGGCCTACCAGCGGAGTCTGGGGTGAGCTGGGTTCAGCTCGACGAGACTTTGAGCGAGGGCCTGGCATGCTACGAGCTCGAGGTCAGCGTAAAACCTGTCTGGAAGCTTGATGGTTTCTCCAATAAACCCTCCTCTGGACATCGCTATCACAGCTTGCGCAGCCGCACCCGCTCGATCCGGTGTCCGTCGCCTTTGGTCAAGATCAGGGTAGCCCGCTCCCGCGTTGGTAGGATGTTTTCGCGCAGGTTACGCCCGTTTATCTCGTCCCAGATCTGACCTGCAATCTCAACCGCTCTAGCCTCGGGCAGCTCGGCATAGTGCCGAAAGTACGAAGCCGGGTTTTTAAAAGCCGTCTCACGCAGGCGCAAAAAGCGCTGGATATACCAGTATTTGAGCAAGGGCTCATCGGCATCAAGGTAGATGGAGAAATCAAAGAAGTCCGAGACCGATAAGCGTGCCCCCACCTGCAACACGTTGAGCCCTTCTAAAATCAGAATGTCCGGCTGGCGCACCAGGGTAGCTTCACCGGGGACGATGTCGTAGCTCAGGTGCGAGTAGACCGGCGCGGCCACCTCTGGTTTCCCCGACTTCACCTCGGCAACAAAGGTCAACAGGGCCCGCTGGTCGTAGCTTTCCGGAAAGCCCTTGCGCTTCATCAGGCCACGCGCTTCCAGGACTGCGTTGGGATACAAAAAGCCGTCGGTGGTGACCAGGTCAACCTTGCGGTGCTCCGGCCAGCGCGAGAGGAGCGCCTGCAAGACGCGCGCCGTGGTGCTCTTGCCCACCGCCACCGAGCCCGCCACCCCGATGATGTAGGGAACCTTGGCCGAGGGCCGGCCAAGAAAGGTATCGGTCGCCCGGTGTAGGGTCTGGGTAGCGGCGATGTAGAGGTTCAAGAGGCGCGATAGCGGGAGGTAGATCGCCACTACCTCGTCCATCGAGAGCTGTTCGTTGATCCCTTGCAGCTCGGCGAGGTCGTCTTCGGTCAGGGTCAGCGGGGTCGCAGCGCGCAGCGCCGCCCAGCCGTTGCGCTCAAAGTGGACATATAACGAGTGCATTTGATTAGCTTACCGCTAGGTTACGGCCTTGCCGGAATCGCGTAAGCGACTCGCCTAGTCTGCCATAGGCATTCTGCGTCCGGCTGGCCCAGTCTTAGCCTCGAGGCCCAGCTCACCTTGGCCAGGTTCGTCGCGGTAGTTGGGGAACACGCCCCGGCTCGCCTTGCACCCTTGGCAACAAAGCACATACTGCAAGGCAGCGCCCCGTCGAACGCTGTGGCCTCTGGCATCAGTATCGGCCCGGGTAAGTTTGCACAGGCCCGCTCACCCCCAGCCTGGTCTGTGAGCAGCAAGACAGCATGCTGCTAAGCCACGCCACTAGCGTGAACCAGCCCTTCAAGGTCGAAACAATTCGGAAGAAGATGCTGGTGCTGTGCCCCATCCTTGGCCGGTGGGGCAGCTTGAGGTGCGGCCCGCCCCGCCTGGGTCCGAAAGCGGGGGCAGAGCTTAGTGGTCTGAGTCGAAAGTTTGGTGACCTAATTCATGATGGCCTGGAGCCGGGAAAGCAAGAACTACTCGCCATCGTATTTATGTAATCGACCACTTAGACTAAGCCCATGAAAGTTATCGTAGCTGCGTCTGGTGGGGTGGCGGCCATTAAAACACCGGCCTTGCTACGGCGGCTGTCCGAGGCCGGGCACCAGGTGCGGGCCGCTGCAACCGATGACGCCTTAAAGTTCGTGACCAGGCTCTCGCTGGCGGTTGCCGCCGGCTCGCCGGTCTTTGACCGCGAAGCCTGGTTCGCACCCGATGGGGGCGCCTTGCATATAGAGTGGGCGCGCTGGGCCGAGGTGCTGCTCGTCGCCCCGGCCACCGCCGATGCGCTGGGCAGCGCTGCCACAGGCCGGGCCGATGACGTGATCTCTGCCTTGATCTTAGCCGGTGTGCCTCAGGTGGTCTGGGCGCCGGCTATGAACAGCGCCATGTGGGAACACCCGGCAGTGCAGCGCAATGTGGCAACGCTCAAAGGCTTCGGCCACCGCTTCCTGGGGCCCGAACGCGGCACCCTGGCCGCTTTAGGAGAGGGTATGGGAATGGGGCGGATGCTCGAGCCCGAAGTTCTGGCTGCCCGGCTGCCCGCCGTGCTGGCCCCGCAGGACTGGGCGGGGCGACGGGTGCTGGTCTCGGCTGGTCCCACCCGGGAGTATCTGGATCCGGTGCGCTTTCTGAGCAACCCTAGCAGCGGCAAAATGGGCTACGCGGTAGCCGAGGCGGCGCGTGACCGGGGCGCACTGGTCACGCTGGTAAGCGGGCCTACCGCCCTGCCTGACCCCGACGGCCTGACGCTAATCAGGGTCGAAAGCGCCCGGGAGATGCTTGTAGCGCTCCGCCAGCCCTTTGCCCAAGCAGACCTGCTGGTGATGACTGCCGCGGTAGCAGACTGGCAGGCCGAAAAGCCCGCGGCCCACAAGCAGCCCAAACTGGGCGAGACCCAGACCCTGAGGCTTATCCGTACCCCCGATATCCTCGATACGCTAGCGCAAGAGAAGCAGCAGCAGGTGATGATCGGCTTTGCCATGGAGACCCATGAAGGGGTGGCTAGAGCGGCCGATAAAGCTCGCCGCAAGAGGCTAGAGCTGATCTGCCTGAACTACCCCACCCGCCAGGGCTCGGCCTTTGGCGGCGATTATAACCAGGTCACCCTGGTTAGTCCCGATGGGGCGGCCGAGGAGCTACCGCGCATGAGCAAGCGGGCCCTGGCCGAGCTGCTTCTGGATCGGGCCAAAACCTGGCTACCAGTGCGCCCAGCATGAAGGTAAGAGCGCAGGCGACAGCGTTCAGTAGGAAAGTAGACGGCTCCCAAGACAGGCGGCAGCGTCTTGCAAGACCTGCGCGAGGACGCCGCCTGGCGAGACACGACCGCTTCCGCCCTGGTCGAGGCTGCCCTCAGACGCGGGCTCGAGGTAGAGGCACAACTGAGCCGCAACCTGCCTCCGCTCTCGCCTTTGAACACAGGCGGCAGCTCACTCAATCTCTCTGAATGCGAGACCCTAACGCTGCCTACCCAGTGACCCCAGTCTGGCGGCTAGCTATGCCGGGTCATTCCAACAACTCGTGTAATGGTGAGCAGGTAGCTGGCGGGAGCGGCCCGTGATGGAGTATTCATGGGTTGGGAAAGAAGGTTTTTGTTCCGCTTCCTCCCGTTCCAGCTAAAGAGAGGTGTCCAGATGCCGCCAGTTGTCAAAAACCACGACCAGATAGACTCCGCCTTGACGGTATGGATGGCCCGGAATGGTATCCGGCTGCTGCGATACAGCCTGGGCCTCACCTTCTTATGGTTTGGTCTGCTCAAGTTCTTCCCCGGGCTTAGCCCGGCCGAACCCCTGGTCGGGGCGACAATCTCCACCCTGTCGTTTGGCTTGCTCTCCCCCCAGACGGCGGTGCTGGTGGTTGCCGTATGGGAAACGCTAATTGGCCTTGGACTAATCACGGGGTACTTCTTGCGGGGCACGCTGCTGCTTCTCTGGCTCCAGATGCTTGGGACATTCACCCCGCTCATACTGTTTCCGCAGATTGCCTTTACCGTTGTGCCGATTGCTCCCACCCTCGAGGGCCAGTACATAATCAAAAATGTGGTACTGATCACTGCTGGCATCGTAATTGGCGCCACCGTAAGAGGTGGACGCCTGACCCCCGAGCCGGCCAGTCGCGCCCCGGCCTGACAGCTAGCTGGCGCCGGTCCGGCCGGTCGCAGTAAGTACCGAGGTTAGCCCTGGTTCGCTTTGCCCGACACCACGGGCACAGGCGCAGATCTGTCTGGGTAGTGCATTATCACCATGCCTCAACCTTTGGTGCCTTTAGGTTTGCCCAGAACCGTGCAGGGCAAGTAACTTTGGTAGGGTAAGGGCCTGGATCAGTTCCCATATGCCCCAACGCTTCGGGCTCGAGGTTTGAAACGCGTGTGGATAGAGTGAACCCAGGTGAGCTGCCGCCGGGTTCGCCCTGATTTCTGCTGACAAATCAGGGCCGATGGTTCGCTGCTGGCCGGCCCGGCGGACCGGACTTTGCGGGACGCCCGGCTCGAGCTTCGCGACGGCGTGGTCTGGGCGGTGAAGTGGCTGCATGGCTCGGCCCAGCCAGTACAGTTCTATGTTTGAAGCCGCAACTAGCCCACAACCGGGCAGGTGGTGGGAACCCTGGTGTGCTCGGCATAGGGGATCACGGTGGCCCGGGCAACTTCCTCACGCGCACGGGCGGTGGTGCGGAAGAGGGTGCGCAGGGCCTGACTGTGAGTGCGGAAGAAGGCATCAAACTGCGGATTGCCCAAAAAGCCCACCGCAAAGGCCTCGTCTCTGGCAGCATCGTATTCAAGCGTGACGGCAGCCAGTGCGTGGGGTGCTGGGCCTCCCCTAACCTCTCCACCCCTGCTTACGTCAAAGGCCGAAAGGTGAGCACAGCAGACTATGCGGGGGCCGCGGTTGCCTTCGGGCGGCCGGTAGCCCGTGACACCCAGGTTTGGGGCGGAGTAGCTAAAAGCGTGAGGGCAGATACTGGTGTAGGCCACCACACTTCTACGCTGGCCCACCCCGCCGGGCCAGCGGTAAGAGCTACCGTCGGGCATTCTCACATCTACTGCCGCAAGCTCTACCCCCAAATTGACCAGAATGTTTGGAGTGGCCGCAAAGGGATAGGCAAAGACAAATGGCTCGTGGGGCCGGAGGGTATTGAGCCTGAACGGATTGCCCGCTCTATCGACCAGCAGGGCTCTCCTAAAGGTGGTGGCGCTGCTTTGGGCCTTTACGAACTCGAGCATACCCAAAGGGGAAAGTTTGAGTAACAAACCGAGCGAGGTGCCTTTAGCCAGCAAGTCTAGAAAGTTTCGACGATCCATAGCATATCCTCCAGGGGGACTGGTTCACGGAAAAGTTTTCTGATCAGACGTCTGGCCCAAACATACTGCTCCACAGACCCCTGGCCCACTCAATAGTCAGACCGCCATTCTGCCTGGAGCGCTGGTTGTCAACGGTAACCTGCTGGCGCACCTGCCTGGCTGCGGTGTCCCAGTTATGCTTATGCGCAACCCAGATCGCTTCCTCTGAATTCACAAAGCTGTAGCAGATGTTCTCTGGCAACGGGGTGGGAATCTCGGCCAGGCGCCGGCCCGCAATGCGCTGGGCGATGTGGGCGGCTACAATCTTGCCACCGTTGTAGGCCACCTGCCCGCTCTTGGGGTAGGGTGCATTTCCCACTATGTCGCCCAGAAGATATATCCGGTCGTCGCGCTCGGAAAGGAACGAAGGAAGCTGTATGTTGGCCCAGCGGTCGCCCAGGCCGGAGGCGCGTACAATTTCCCCAGCCTTCATGGGTGGGATGATGTTAGCCAGATCGAACTTGAACTCCCCCAGGCCGGTTTTGACGGTTTTCCTGGCATAGTCAATGGCGGTGACCTCGGCCTGCGGGATGTACTCCAGGTGATCCTTATACAAGTCGTTGAAGGCAGCCAGAAACCCTGGAGCCTTGCCTAAGGGGCCGGGATTCGCATCCAGCACAATCACCTTGCCCTTGATCTCATTGGTCTTGAGGTAGTTGGCCAGCAGCGCGGCCCGCTCGTAAGGGCCGGGTGGGCAGCGGAAGGGGGGCCTGGGGATTGAGATGACCAGGTCGCCGCCCTCGAACTGCTCGATCTGGCGTCTGAGCGGCAGCTGCTCAAAGGGCTTGAAGGCCACCGGCAGGAACTGGCGTACCTCACTGTAACCCTCAATGGCCTCGTACATATAGTCGATACCCGGCGAGACCACCAGGTAGTTGTAGAAGACCAGGCCCCCGGTGGTACGGACATAGCGGCCGGCCCGGCTGATCTCGAGGGCCCGTTCGTTGACAAAACTGACACCCGCCCTGACCACCTGGGTGTAGTCGAAGGAGATGAACTCGAGATCCTTTAGTCCGCCCAGATACAGGTTGCTGATGGGACAGGAGATAAAACTGGGGTTTTTCTCGATCAGCACGACCTCGATATCGGGATTAGCGCGGCGCAGGTGGCGGGCCGCCGTAACGCCGCCCCAGCCTCCACCGATAATCACTACCCGGTTACCCCTGGCCGGCCCCAGGAGTCTGGCCGGGCGAGAGAAGAAAGTTTGGGCGAAGCCACTGGTACCAACGGCAGCACCAATGGCTGCACTGGCCTGGAGAAACCTGCGTCGTGACACCTTTTTCACACTAACCTCCCCTACAAAAAACCAAAGCCTCGAGCGCGCAAAGCAGTCTCATCTGCATGGCTTGGTTTTGCTGTAGCTTATCAGAGCTCATCCGAACAACCTTAAGCGCTAACTTTCTATGGTCGCCAGGGCACTCCACCCAGCGACTCGATAATCTGGCTCATCACCCCCCGGGCTTGTAGCAGCATCCCCAGGGCCCTCTGGTTTTGCGACACCCCGGGCATGATACTCATTAGCATTGGCTCAACCACGCCCACCAGCACTCCATCGGTTGTTGGAGCCACAAAGATGCGACAAGGAGCTGCAAAGCCACCTGCGGGCTGGACCATAAACATCTCGTAGGCCCACTCACTTTTGCAGGGATGGATGATGGTTGTCCCACCCATCTGTATCGAGGGCAGCACGTTGATGCCCTGGCTAGCTAGCTCATTTTCGATCAGCAGGGTGGCCTCATCCGCGCTAACCCCGTCCAGTCTGTAGAGCAGGGCTGGCATAATGCCGGAGCTCTGTTCAGGCATTTCAGCCGGACTAACCCGACGGGGTAGACCTATGCTAGCAATCACGGCCTTGAGCCTTGCTCCCAGCAGACGGGTACTGGAGTTTGTGACCCCCAGGATTCGAAACATCAGATCGGGGTCGAAAGTACCCACCGTAACCACCCCAGGCCGGGCTGCATGTATGTAGATGGTGGGGGGTAGGATTACGGCGCTCACCAGGTTTTCCCGCACCGCAGCCAGCACCCCAGCTTCGGGCTCCAAGACCAGCAGCAGGTAGTCGGGAAAGTCGGGGCGGAAGTTCCTGACCTGATGGCCCAGGTTCAGGGTGCGGGCCACTCTAAGGCCCTGAGCATTCACAGCCGCCTCGGCTAAAGCCCGGGCATCAGCCATGCTCACCCCGCGCAAATTCGTCTCCAGCGACTGGGCCTGGGCCAACAAACCCCCCGTGAAAGCTGCCAGGATCAACAACTTAATCTTCATCAGGCCTCCACTAGGGTCTCTGTGTCTAGAGACTTCGCCTCAACCAACGCCTAACACGCCACCCCTGCCGCCCGTGTGCCGAAGCACCCCGGCTAAACCAGGGCCAGATCGGCCGTCCTCTCTCCGGTCTGGCCGTTCAGATCCCTGACCGTTACCCTCACCTGACCGGCCCTGGTGGCCTTCATCTTAAAGGCAAACAGTGGGTTGGCGCTGGTGCCCGGGCCAGGTTTTACCTGAGCGATCAACCGACCATCCATCTGTAGATTAACCTCAGAAATATGGTTTGCTGGGACCAGGTTGCCTGCAGCATCGCGGCGGGTGCCCGGTTCCATGGGATGCTGTGCCAGTACGTTTATTCGAACTTCCTCGCCAGCCCTGGGTCTGGCCGGGTTAAAGCGAATCAGAATGTTGATTGCCATCTGTAAACCTCCTTCACAACCTTAACAACCGCCTACCGCGACCCGCACCGACTGCGAGGCCAGCAAATACCTGCCATCTGCGGTCTCGACCACCGCCCGCACCGGCGACGTTGCAGCAAGGCGCACCCTGGTAGCATAAAAGGGTAGCACCCCACTCGGGATTATGCTGAAAAGGTGAGGGCTGGGGTTCTGATCTGAAAAACAGTGAATTGCCTTAACCTGCTCGGCAGGTAGGCCCACCTCGATCTCCAGCGGCACATTGGCTCCCGACTCGGCGGTAGAGGGGACCACAAGCCTTACCTCTTTGGCCGCGGTTAAATCTGTGATACTTCTGCCAATGGTTTGCTGAAGGCCCTTGTTGAGGTTAGCTATATCCTCGCCCTCCAGGCCCCCCTGGCCAAGCACCGAAGTAAGCTGAGAGGCCAGCACGGTTCCTGCGACCGCCCCTGTCGACACCCTTAGAAACTGTCTTCTATCCACAAGCCCTCCGTCCAACTACTGCAAAGAATATGGCGCAGTCCGCTTAGAGACTGTGCACGGATTCGGCGACCAAACATGCCCTATCTGGCACATATCCACACTTAACATGCAAACAAGACTGTACCGGGGGTGCCTGTAAGTTCTCATGTACTAACAATAGCCTGCACCCTTTCTGATCTGATCACAGCTACGGCGAGCCTCGCTCCAGAAACGAACCATCTGGATGCGACAAAGCGACTGGGCTAGTGGTTGGTCGTGCATCAACATACCAAAAAATCAAGTACAGTGCCCGTGCCACAACCGCGGGTAGCAACGCAAAGACCAGTAAAATTGCGGGCTCGTTATGCGACATAAAAAACTGCCTTCGGTGTTATTACTTTTGAGTATACTACCGGGGGGTATCTGAGTCAAGAGTCTGTACCCGTCCACCACGTATGAGGCTCAGAGACCACGCGTTTGCAGAAACCAGCGCTGAATGACACTCAACTAAAGCTTTTCATCCCTGTCGGGGCCGGAATTTTGTGGATTATGGCAAGAGTCACACTAAGACTTCAATACACATCAGCCAAAGATACACCGGTCAAAAAGGTAAGAGCGCTGCCACGTCATGGCTTGGCATGAAAGCGCTGGCAGCATCTTTGAGAGTGATTTTCTGCCTCAGAATAGCACCCAGGTTACCTAATGTGGCCCTTAACATGGCCTCGAGGATACCTTCCAACCCGACCCGTCGGCACTTTCGGCGATATGTATACTACCTTGCATGACGGCCCCGTCACCCTGGCTCGAGGCCCTGCGCAGCAGGGTGCGGGGCCATGACGGTCCTGCCGTTCTGGAAGCAGACCCCCGCTGGGGCGTACCACACCTCATAGACGCGCTGGGCAAGCTACCGCAGCCCCTGGTCTGGGTTGAACTCTCCCCCTCCGACCAAGACGACCCGGTAGCCCAGGGCAACAAGCTGGCCGAGGCGGTCCAGAGGGCCCTTGGCAGCCCGCTCTTTGGCTACGCCATGCCCTACCGGTACGGCCTGGGCATTCTGCGCCGGCACCTGGAACTGCTTAGCCCCTTAACCCTGGTGATCTCCCATGCCGAGCACGGCCCCGACTTTGCTCAGGATCTGCTTGAACTGAACAAGCACGGCAGCCTGGTGGTGCTGCACTTTTGCGCGCTGCCCGAAGATTTCCCCTTGCCGCCCGAGGCGCTGCGCCTGGGCCCCGACCAGCTGCGCTTGAGCCAGGCCGAGGCGCTGGCGCAGTCTGAGGGGCGGCTTGCGCACGAGGAGGTAATAGCCCAGTGGCAAGCTGCCGAGGGCGCTTACGAACCCTTTATGGTCGCCCTGCACCAGCGCCTCTCGCTGCCTATCCCCTTGCGCCCAGGCCCCGAAGGCCCCCGGCTGCCGCCAGGGCACCAGGCAGCGGTAGAGCCCGAAACGCTGCTGAAACACCTGGCCCAGCGGGGGCGCTGGCAGCAGGCCCTGGAACTGGCGGTGGAGCTGCTGCCAGAGCGGGCCCCCCAGCTGCTTGGTAGCGCTGGGCCGGCCTACCGCGAACGCGGAATGTCTGGGCGCCTGTGGCAGCTTCTGACCCGGCTGCCGCCGGAGGTCGCCGCCAGCGAAGTCGTGCTGTACTGGCAACTGTCCGCTGCGTCGCGCCTGGGCCTGGATGAACAGATGCGCCAGCCGGTTGAAGCTTACCTTAAGGAACACGAGGCCCCCGAGCTGCGCGCACTGTACGCCCTGGTGCTGGCCCCGCCGGAAACGACCTTGAGCGAGGCCGAACGCGCGTTCTCGGTGGCAAAGACTCCGTTGACGCTCTTCGCCTACGGCCGCCAGCTATGGGCGACCGATCCCGATAGCAGCGTAGCGATCTTGCAGGAATCGGTCGCGCTGGCCGAGCAAGCGGGCCGTACCTATGAGATCGCCCGCAACGCCGGTGCCCTGGCAGGCTCTTTGATGGCGCTGGGGCGCTACCGCGAGGCCGCCCACTGGGCCGGGTGGGCGCTGGAACAGTTCGATCGGGCCGGGCTGGCCGACGCCACGCGGCGGCTTCACATCGTTAACAACTGGGCCTATGCCCGCATTCTGCTGGGCGATACGGCAGGCCTGGAAGATCTCTTGAAGGAAGGCGAGGCCCACCTATCCGACGTCAACCGCGATCTGGTGCGGGTATTTCGGTCTACCCTGGGCGACTTTTACCTTGCCACTGGCCAGCCCGAGAAAGCCCTGAACTATTACCTTCAGAACTGGGAAGAGGCCAGGCGCGATATGGTCGGGTTGGAGGCCAGCAACCTGGTGCGCGCGTTGCTGGAGGTGGGCCAGACCAGCCAGGCCCAAAAGGTGGCCGAGCGGGCCTACACCCTGACCAAAGGCCAGACCTCGTACAACGCCCACCGGGCGCTGCTGGCCCACGGCATGGCGCTGTCGCTGGTGGACCCAGCGCAAGCCCTACCGCCGCTGCAAGCAGCCTACCGGGCCTTTCAAAACCCCCTCGACGCCGATCTGCTGGCCCAGGCCGGGCTTTATCTGGCCCGCGCCCAGTTGCTGCTGGGCAGTGCGGAAGAAGCCAGGGCCACGCTTGATGGTGCAAGCACGGGCTTAAATGAACTGGGCGAAGTTGGGCTCCACCTTTCTGCCGGTCCAAGAGATGCCTTTGCCAGCGTGTTTAGCTTGCTCAGCCCCCACCACCCCCCCTTAGAGCTGCGCTTTTTGGGCGGCAGCGAGGCTCACCTGCAAGGCAAACCGCTGTCGCTGCGGCAGAGCTTCTGCGAGCTTCTGGCCATGCTTGTTCTGCACCCCGAGGGGCTTAGCGGCGAACAACTGTTGCTCCGGATGTATGACGAAGAGGGCTCGGTAAGCAATCTTAAATCGACTATCTCGAAGCTGCGACGCAAGGTACCCATTGCCTCGTGGCCGTACCGGCTTGGGCTGGCCGTTTGGGCCGACTTTGTGGAGCTGGAGCAACACTTGCGAGAGGGGCGGGTGCGCCAGGCGGTTTCTTTATACCGGGGGCCGCTGCTGCCAGGCTCCGACCGGCCGGGCATTGTCGAAGCACGCGAGATGCTGGAAGAACACCTTCGCCAGGCTGTGCTCACCTCCGGCGACGCCGAGGCGCTGCTGGAGCTGGCCGAACGCCTGGGTGAAGACCTGCAACTGTGGGAAGCTGCGCTAGGCGCGCTGCACAGAGCCGACCCCCGCTTGCCGCTGGTGCGGGCGCGCTTTGAAAGAATCCGCCGGGCCTGGGCTATGGGGTAGCCTGGCAGACGGTCACCGGAAGGCAAATAGTGTCGGTGTCTTTTCCGGGAATGTCTCTTTTTGCTATTGCCATACCAATCAGGGCCAAAATGAACACCAGACAGAAAAACCTTTTCACTGTATGACCTCCAGTTGCTCACAAGCGTATTGAACATTCCTAATAACCACCGATGCTTTGATCGGTTCGGTTCACGTGGCCACCGGCGGGTGTTCAGATAGTAGTGGTGAAGGTGGCTGGTTGCGGCTGGCTCGTAAGCGTTCCAGAATCTTTTTTGATGGAGTGTAGACACCAATAGGTATGGCCAAACTCAGAAAGGCGCTCTTTTCTCGAACCATCAGGCCTTGGGCGACGAGGGGCTCCAGCAGCCGCTCGATCTCGCCCTCCGATAGGGTGACATCGAAGTTTTGAGCTAGTTGCTCTTGCAGTTGTCGAATGCTTTGAGCCTTGTCGCACAGGATGTAAAGGTTCTTTATCATACCCTGGAGGACAGTAAGCTCATCTCTGGCGCCGGGCCGCGTGTCACAGATGATAATGGCATCTCCCTTATCGACGAGGAAGAGAGCGCTCCCCTCATATGCCTGGCGCCATTCGGCAACACGCTCGGCAACCGGTGCCGTGTAGGAGTCAACGTCGCGCGGCTCGGCATAGTCGAACGTGAAGTAGTAGGCAAGGTTACGAACTGCCTGCTCCGGCAAAGCGGCGTAAATATAAAAAGAGGATGGGAAGGGACGGACGCTAGTGAACCCTAACTGCTCGGCGTAGTCAAAGTTTGGGCTGAAGCGGTCGAGACGAATTGCCCCGTGTCCCGATGGAGGTCGCAGGTGCGTGAGGTTTGGGATGAGGTCTGCCATCTCCAGGTAATCTTCGGGCATCTCACCAGGAAATCCCCAGATGATGTTCCAGAGCGGGATTACACCGCATTCGGCGCACCACTTGAGGGTCTGAATGTTCTGGAGTTTGCTCACACCCTTACGCATTATGTTGAGAACGTTTGTGCTGAAGCTCTCGATACCCGGCTGAACAACGGTAATACCGGCTTCTTTAAGTAGCTGAATCTGTGTCTTTGATAGATTCGCCTTGACCTCGTAGAACAGCTTGAGGTCAAGCCGTTTTTCGGCAAGCTTCGGGACAAGCGTCTTAAAGTACTGCATATCTAAGATGTTGTCGACAACCGATATGGGGTGTCCTGGGTAGCGCTCGGCTAGATGCAACAGTTCGCTGAACGCGCGCTCTGCCGACTTGCTGCGGAAAGCCAGCGTATTCCCGTTCAGACCACAGAAGGTACAGTGATGCTTCTCGCCCCACCAACAGCCGCGTGATGTTTCAAGTAGCACGCGCACCTCCCGATCTGGAACGCTAAGCCCGCTCTGGCGCAACTGTTCGAAAAAATCGTCGAAATCAGGTATCGGTAGCGCATCTAGGTTTTCTACCGGCGGTGCATTTAGTGCTCGGCTCCGCATTGGCAGAAGCTCAAGCCGCGCCACATTGGTTTTTGTGAAGACGCCTGGGAGATCTTCCAGAGCACTTAAAGGCTCACCGCTGAGTAGACTCACTACCAATTCTGGAAAAACGATATCACCGGGACCTGAGACGACTACGTCGACGAATGGGAAACTCCGCACCAGCTCAACGCCCATGATGCCCTCGCAATTTGCGCCACCAAATACGATGAGTGTCTTGGGTGAGGCAGCCTTGATTCGCTTAGCTAGTGCAAGCGAAGCAACGTGTTGTTGAAAGGTACTGGTAAAACCAATGATCTTCGGTGCTCGTGTTAAAATCTCGCCGAGGCAACCGTCTAGGAAGGATGAGATGTGGTGGCGAACTTGAAGGATTAAGTGGACCCCTCTGTCAAGACAGAATTCTGGCCTGGTCTAAGCGACACTCCCTCCCTTCCATTAGTATTGCATGAGGCTTGGTTTGGACGTTCTGGATGACCGGCTGGGTTGAACCAGAGTACACCTCCGCAGGGGTCTGATAGTTGAGCGACTGGTGCAGCCGCTGGTGGTTGTAGAAGTCCAGATAGCTGCTGATACCGCTTCTGGCTTCCTTGGGTGATTGGTAATCGTGCAGGTAGACCTCCTCGTATTTCAGACTGCGCCACAGCCTTTCGGTGAAGATGTTGTCACTGGCCCGTCCCTTGCCATCCATGCTGACCCTGACCCCGGCGCGGTGAAGCAGCTGGAGATAGCTGTCACTGGTGAACTGACTGCCCTGGTCGCTGTTGAGAATCTCGGGTTTGGCCTGGGCCAGTGACCGAGCCACCGCGCTCAGCACGAAAGCGAGTTCCAAACAGTCGTCGAGTTCCCAGGTCACGACATATCTGGAGAACCAGTCGATGATGGCCACCAGATAAAGCCAGCCCTTGGCTAAGCGGATATAAGTGATATCGATGCCCCAGACCTGATTCGGAAGGGTGATGGCCAGGCCTCGTAACAGGTAGGGATAGACCTTGTGGTCGCTGCGGCGTTTGCTCAGGTTTGGACCTGGATGAATCCCCTGGATACCCATCTCGCGCATATGCCGCTGCACCGCCTTGCGGCCCAGGCACCACCCCTCCCGGCGTAAGGTTGCAGCAATGCGGCGCGAGCCGTAGAAGGGACAACGGGTGTAGAGTTCGTCGATGCGGTGTTTCAGGGCGATCTCCTCGGGGGATGGAGCAAGCGGGCGGTAGTAGAGCCCTGAACGGTTCAGGTTCAACAGCTCCGCTTGGCGGGTGATGGGCATGGTCTCATCCTCCCAGTCGAGCAGGGCCAGGCGTTCAGCTCTTGTCATCGCAGAGACCTTTTTTTTTGAGCCAGGCCAGCTGTGTGCTCAAGCGGCCGATCTCGGTGTAGAGTTCTTCGATCTTGTGCTCATAGGCTGCATGGGCAGCCTTGGCATCCTTATCCCGGTCGAACAGCTGTGGCAACCCCTCAAGGGCAGCTTTCTTCCAGCGGTGGAGCATGGCGGGGTGCACTCCAGAGGCTGAAGCCAGCTCCGAAACAGTCTTTTCCTCCCTGAGCATCTCCAAAACAAGTCGCGCTTTGAAACTGGCTGAATGGTTTTTTCTCATAATCTAGTGTCGCTTAGAGCCTGCGGTTTTCGTGTCCAGTTTATGGGGTCCATTATCGGATTTCGTCTATCTTATCCCGGGAGATGGTATGGCCCCAGTGAAGTGTATAATGGGCCTTCGATCCGCCTAAAAGCACGTCTTGAATGTACTGCTCGGTGACCTTGACGTCGTGTTGCCCAAACAGTGACTCACTGAAAAGCCATTCTCCGAAAAGGTCGGGGGTGCCGGGCGCCCCATGGGAAATCTCCTGGTAGAGGTCTACCCCGATCCGAGCAGCAAACGGTAAGGTAAAGTAACATGTCGCCACCGAGACATCTGTATGCTCGAAAGCGCTCTTAAGCAGGCTCAGGCCGAGAGATGGCTGTAACAAAGGGCCCCAAGGCATGCTTATGAGGAGCACGTGTTTATCGCCCATCTGTATCCTCGCCTGTCGTTTGTACAAATCTGGATACCTTCCTTAGCGAATCAAGCTCCGAATTGTGGGTGCATCTCACCTAGCGGGGATGTTAACATCGTGTTGTTGTTTGTGGCTAATCTCTGTGAATTGAGATGCACCCTAGAACGCTATTCAACCAAAGCTTGGATAGGGCTTCAACATCACACTAAATCAGGCCTTTACGGGAATAGGGATAGGAATTGGGCAACAACCCTCTTCTTGACCTTGCGGAGACTCCGCGTAACGAATCGCTTCGCTTAACCCCTCATCATCGATAACGACCTTGCCATCCTCGGTCAAACGAAACGCGTCCTTGATGCTCTTCACCTGCTTGTTCTTGAATTCCTCTGACATTATCTACCTCCTTTCTCACCGTGTTGAAAGACCTCCGAAAAACCTGAGCACCTCATCTTGGCGTTAGTGGGAACCCGATAATTATCGAGATGCCCTCTTCTCCGCTATCGCTATGCTCTTCCTGGAGTATCTTCGCCAGGGCCGGATCCTTGACTACCACCCGGTCACCCTCGACCTGAATGGCATTCTTGTTGATCCGTACGCTACGGTTGCTCGCTACACCTGGATGTACCTGCCGCTTCGGGTCCTCTTGGTTACTTGCGGACACTTTGGAATCACCTCCTTCCATCAGCGCCAGTACATCAGCTAACCGTTGCCAGAAGGTTGCCTGACTGAAGCAACCTTCTGGCAACCTATAGGCTTTAGCGTTACCTAAGTGGACGTCTACACCGCAGGCTACCTCGAAAACCACCTCGGCTTTTTAGTAGCCGCCCGCCCAGGTGCCAGGCTCACCCATCTTGCTGTCTATATCGACCACGGAGTGAAGGATGAAAGGCCCGAACACAACGGCATCAGCCATCTCATCGAACATGTGATCTTCAATCTAAACCGATTCCCAAGGCATCTGGCGATGCAGTGGGAACCGCTTAAAAGGCAAGGGGCTCGGTTTGCAGCGTGGACCGGCAAGGAGTACACCCGGATCGGCTTTTCCTTTTCACCCGAAGGGCTACGACAGGCACTGACGTTTGTGCGCCGACTCCTTGAGAAGCCGCCCCTCAATAAAGATGCGCTTTTGCATGAGCGTCAGATTGTCCTTGATGAAATCGCGCGCAAACGTTCAAGACCGGAGTTCTTGTGGAGCCTTGTCGAGGAAGCGCTCTACGCTCCTCCTTATGGCTTGCCGATCCTGGGCAAACCCGAAACCGTCGCAAAGCTTGAGCTAGCCCAGCTTCGCGAGACATTAAGCCGTGTGCTAGTGCCTGGCCGCGTGCGCCTGGTATTGACAGGCCGCGTAATGAACGATGTGACAACACTCATCGCAGATATTTTTGGGACTTGGGATGCGCCGTTCCGCAATCTCGAACCGCCTCCCGTCGAGGTTATGCCCAAGATGGTAGCTATTCCGGGAAGCGGCAGCAGAGTCAGTTTATACCTGGCCTTCCCCGCTCCATCTCTCACCGATCCTGCCCGTCATGCAGCAGAAGTCGTTGCCAGTATTCTCAGTCACGGATTGGGGTCGCGCGTGTTTCGTAAGCTCCGCGAAGAGCGCGGGCTTGCTTACGGGGTAGGTGGTGGCTCCGTTCATTGGCACCGAAGTGGCTACATCGTTTTGTTTGCTGACCTGGCTAGAGAAAGGCTCGGCGCCGCCTTTCGGTGTCTCCTGGAGATCATTGACGGCCTCAAGACACATGCGATACAGCCTGACGAAGTTGCTACGGCTGGAGAAGGGCTGGCCCTCAATGCGCTTCAAGAGGCGGAAGGCCCCGGCCTGGCGCATAGGCTCGGGCTTCACTGGTTGGCGGGGGAGATGTACTACCCCTCGCGTGCAGCTATCGCCTACAAAAACGTTACTCCCGCAGACATTACGCGCGGCGCCGCCGGTCTGGATCCGCAGCGAATGGCCCTTGTCGGCGTGGGTATCGATGAGAACGAGTTGACGCAACTTCTGGAGGTAAAGCCGTGAACACCGCAGTCAAGGATTTGCAGATCGAAGAGAGCCTGTGGGCCACCTTTACGTCTTTGCTCGACGGCCCCACCACAGCGCGGGGTATCGCTACTCGGCAAAATCGGCCGCTGGCCCGCGTGGCTTATGATCTCAATAAGCTCGTTGCCAGGGGTCTGGTCGTAGAATGCGGCGTGGAGCAGATCGGTGGCTGGGCGGAGCGCCGCTACCGCCTCCCGGAAGGAGCAATCGAGTTGTACGATGAAAACGCCTTGCAGCTCTGCCTCCATCAGGTGGATCGAGGTATCAGACAGGCAAAGCTCGTCGAACTGCCCTACGTTGCAGAGCTAGCCGCAGTCCGCCTGGCCCGGCCCGTGGCGCATGAAATCCTTCAGAAACTGCACGCACTTCGGGATGAGACCGAGCGCGCCAACACGCCTGACGGCAACGCGAAGTTTAGCGTCTTTGTAGCGGGCTGGCTCGAGCCATGAAACACCCCATCCATAACCCAAACTTTCGGATTCTCTTCGTCGCCCGCTTTATCGACGAGCTATCGCTGGGGTTCTTTACCATCCCGCTCTTTTGGTGGATCTTAACCATTGCCGAGTCGCCCAGTCTGGTGGCGGTCGCTGCCCTGGCCGGCAGCCTGAGCTATCTGGTAGCGGCGCCCTGGGGCGGCGTGCTAGCCGACCGCTGGCGCAAGAAATATGTCATTATCAGCTCCAACCTGCTGGGTCTGACCCTCGCCGCCGTAGTAGGCGTGCTGATCTATACCGGGCTGGCCAACTTCTACTGGGTCTTGGGCTTTTTGATTGGCAGCAGCCTCGCTAGCGCTGCTCGCGAACCCAGCCTGAGCGCGCTCCTTCCGCTGCTCTTGGCCCAAGAGCAGTATCAGCGTGGCAACGCTACCATCGGACTGGTGGCGCAGTTCGCTCGCCTGTCGGCGTTTGCCATTGCCGGTATAGTCACCGCGGCGCTAGGTGTAGCGGCGGCTATCTTCATCGGCGTCGGCTCGCTGCTGATTAGCGTGGTGGTCATGCTCTTTCTCAAAGAGCCGGCTGTCTCGGAGGCAGCAGCACCGGAAGCAGCGGCCAGCCAAGGCACCCAGAAACGAGCCTTCCTGTTAGAAGGCTTTCGGCTGCTGGGGCGGACGCCGCTGCTCTTATCACTGGTGCTCACCGCTACTTTGCTCAACTTCATCCTCTCACCGCTTGCCGTCATCCTGGCCCCCTACGCCGAACAGCTTGGCGCCGGACCGCAGGGTTTTGGCAGCCTGGCGGCGGCTATTGTCGCCGGAAATATCCTCGGCCTCGGTCTGATGAACCTGGTCAGCGTCAAGCGGCCGCTGCGGATGTTGGTTGGCGGAACTATGGGTATGGCCTTGGCCATGCTGGTCATGGCCTTCTCGCACGACCTCTGGCTCGCCATGGCAGCCATCTCATTTGCCGGCATGTGCGGAGCGATGATGGGCGTGCAACTCAGCACCGTCGTTCAAAGGAACGTGCCCAGGGAGCTGATGGGTCGTACGGTAGGCGTGATGTCGGCCCTGGGCGAAGGAGCCATGCCTGCTGGCTACGCCCTGGCCGGTTTGCTGCTGGCGGTAGTCTCGGTCTCGGAGATCTTCATCGGCATGTTCGTCCTGACGGCGCTGGCATCGCTGGTCTGGCTGCGGCCGAGCGTGCGGCGCAGTTTTCATCCCGAGGTGAAAGAGGAGGCTGCTCAGAGTGCTTGAACTGCACTTCAAGCGGCCTCTGAAGCGGTAGCTGGGTCCTGTGGGGAAAGCACAGGCTGGCCCGGTAGACGAGGAAGGGTTGATTATAAACATCCGGAAGCGCATGGAGGGAGGACAATAAAAGCAGCCCGGTTGGTGGTGGTATTTATGGTGCTGGGTCGTATGGGATGGCGCAGAACTCCGATGGCAACGGAATTTCCTCCATTATTCCTCAAGGAGCGGGTGTGAACCAGGAGCAGGTGTGAACACCGCTGGACCCGATGGTGCGTGTTTTACTCGCTTTGATGGGGTGTATGTCTCTCCCACACCATGCACATGGCGTACGGTTTGTACTACAGAAATGAGGAGAACAACTATCTGCCTTTTGGTATTGTATGCCTGTGCCACAACAACTTACGGGAACCTCTAAAAATAGATCTTATAGGATTTTGTAAGCGTTTGCGCCGCCGGAAAGGAAATCGTCTGTCGTCCGTTTGGTTTTTCTGTTATAAAACGGCTGCTTGTCTGGTTTGTTTTTGCTTTTGTGCTAGCTTTTGTTTTTGTGGTTTCTCTATAAAGGTCTGGGCGTAGCTCTACTATGCTCGGCCAGAGGTTGTTGAAGCTAACTGCATGTAGCGGAACATATTGTAGGTTAGATTGATCAGCCCAATGGCGGTTGCGGCTCGCGCCAGGCCGATAGAGCGTATATAACTCCCGTTCATGCTGTTTGCGATGAAACCAAAGATGTGTTCCACTCTGGCCCGCACCTTCGATTTTGCTCGGTTGTCGGCTTTTTGTTCTTCGGTAAGCTGTCTATCTCGGCGGCCTTTCTGGTGGATGTGATTCTCCATCTGGTATGCCGCTGCGATTTTAGCAACGGGTTCTCCGCTATAGGCTTTGTCGGCGTGAAGGGTCTGACCTCTATCCTCCTGGTTCAACAGATTTTCTACTTCCTGTGAGTCGTGCGCACTGGCCGCGGTTACTGCATAGGTCTCAATGAGTTTGCTTTTTTGATCAGCCTTCACATGGTTCTTGTATCCGTAAAAGCTCCTTCCGTTCTTTTTGGTCCAGCGCGCATCGGTATCTTTTTGTGAAAGCTTCTTCTCATCATCCTGCCAGTGCTCTGGGATCTCTCCTTCCTTGATGGCTTTGTTCTCCTCACGAGTATTGCGTTGAACGGGAACCTCCACAATGGAGGCGTCGATGATCTTCCCTTCATTGACAATGAGTCCGGCCCTTTGCAGGGCCTGGTTGAGCCGTTGAAATAGTTGTTCCGTCAACCCCTTCTGGGTGAGCTTCTCCCGGAACAACCAGATGGTCTTGGCGTCGGGCACTCTGTCGCTCAAGCTCAGTCCCAGAAACCGCATGAATGAGAGCCGATCCAGAATCGCAAACTCGGTTTTGTCATCGCCGATACTGTAATACCGCTGCAGGATCAGAATCTTGAACATCATCACATAATCATAGGGGCGGGCTCCACCTCTTCCCCTGTCCTCTTTGAAGAAGGCTTCCTCTAAAAGCGGCCGGAAAATTTCAAAGTCAATATTCTCCCGCAGTTTCACCAGTGGGTCACTCTGCTCGGCCAGCTTTTCCAAACGGACTTCCTCATCAAAGAGCCCTCTGGCCGATGCGGTTTTGTACTTCATCATAGTAAAATTTTACCCTACCCAGTTCTTTTGAAGCAATTCATCCAAAGGTAAGCTGGCAGTGAGTTTTTCGAGGTGCCCTTACGTATGTACTGCTGGATATGTCACCGATCCTCGTGGACAGCGAGTGTGTGCAGCAGCGCTGGCCTTGGTTTGTGTTCCAGGTTTGGTTTTAGGATGTGAATCACAATGGCAACGGGTTGAGGTGTGTCGTGAAGAATGTCATAGGTAGAAATATGTCAGCGCTCGAGAATGCCGCTTTTTTAGTGATTTCGAAGGCCGCGTATTTGACTCTCATGTACCATTGTGGGGCATTCATCAGGTATGAGATACCGTTTGTTGCGGTTCTGGCAATCCCAGTTATGTGGGTCTTTTATCGTAATCATGGGTTGTTAAGTGTGGGTTTTGGTGTGGTAGCAGCTCTAAGCGGCTTTTTGCTACATCCCACTACAGGCGGTTTGCTGGTCTTACTGGTGCTGGTCATTCTGTGGGCGGGCCATGGGCTGCTTGCAATACGTCGCTAGACGGAGCACAGGTTTGTTTTGGTAAAGAAGGCCCGGCCGTGGCTGGTTCCTTCCCTTGAGCGCAAAACTAAGAGCACCCCCTGTGTGCCTTTGGGTAATGCCTGCCTGTGCCACATCACAGCTAGTTTGTCTTGCGCGGTGTATCATCAACCCTGCTGGCGTGCGAGTCTGTGCAGCACCGTTTACCGCGGTTTGTGTTCTAGGGTTGGTGTTACAATGCCAACAAGGCAGGGAACCGGTTGTGGTGTGTCGTGAAGAATGCCATAGGTAGCAATATGTCGGCGCTCGAGAAGGTCCAGTTTTTAGCGATCGACAAGGCCTTCTTTGTGACTCTGATGTACCATTTTGGGGCATTCCTCAGGTATGAGATACCATTTGTAGTACTCGCGATCCCAATTGCCTGGGTCTTTTACCGTAAACATGGCTTGTTGAGTTTGGGTTTTGGTCTGGTATCTCTTGTCAGCGGCTTTTTGCTGCATGGTACTACTGGCGGTTTGCTGGTCTTACTGACATTGTTCGTTTTATGGGCAGGCTACGGGCTACTTGTACTGCGCCGCTAGACGGAGCTACAGGTTTGTTTTGGTAAAGAAGGCCCGGCCGTGGCCGGTTCCTTCCCTTCAGCCACAAGCCTAGGACGCTTCAACTGGTCTGGTGGAAAGCTGCTGCCGCACCGCAGGGCGCAACCAGGCAGCGGTCATCAGGAAGACCAGCACGGCCATACCGGCAAAGATCGGCCGGATGGGCCAGATGGCCATCAGTCCGCCAGCGGCTGCGTAGCCCGCCGGCTGGGCAGCCATGCTCAGCGAGCCAAGCAGGCCATAGGCCCGGCCCAGCAACTCTGGTTTTACGTTGGTCTGCAAGATAACCTCGAGCTGAACATTCATAAGCGCGGCGCAAAGCCCCCCAAAGGCCAGCGCCGCGATAGCAACCGGCAGGCTTGGCGCAAGGTAAAGTCCAGCTAGTGATAGCCCAACCCCCACAGTGCCGGGAACAATAACCGCCAGGGGTCTGCTCACCTTCCAGAAGTTCGCCAGCGACAGCCCCAGTAGTTGGCCGAGCACAGCCGCACCAGCTAAAAAGCCAAAACCGGCAGCTCCCGCTGTGAGCAGCGCAGCGTAAGGCGCAAGTAGCACGGTGAGCGGCGCGAGGATCAGGTTGAGCACCGCTACCGTCACTACCACTGAAAGCAGCAGACTGTTCTGCAAGACTGCCTGTACGCCCTCTATAAAACTTGCGACTGGAGCAGCCTTAACCGGCCCTGAAGCTTGTTCGCTGGCTGCTTGCTCTGTGGCCGGGGCAAGCCTGGGCTCTTGCAGAAAAGCCATAAAAAGCCCGGCTACCAGAATCAGCCCGGCGCCCACCAGAAGCGCGCCGCCCGCACCCAGGGCGGCGGTGGCCACCCCGGCCAGCGGAAACGAGGACATACCGGCAAGTGAGACTGCCAGCCCCATAGTAGCGTTTCCCTGCTGGTAGCTTTCTTTGGGGAGGATCAGGGGCAGGAGCGCACCTAATGCCGGGGCCCGCAGGGCAGTGGCAATGTTGGTAATGGCCAGCAACAAGAAGATCAGGGCCAGATGAAGCTGGCCCAGCATCAGCAGCACGCCCGCTGCTGCTGTTAGCACGCCATCAATCCAGTACATCAGGGTGATGAGGGACTTTTTGCTGTAGCGGTCGGCCAGCACGCCACCCCAGGGCGCCACCAGAATGTAAGATAGTGAGCCCACCAGCGCAATGGCGGCTATCAGCGCGCCGGAACCGGTGGTCTCGAATACCCACCAGATCACGGCTACCTCAAAAAAGCCCGCGCTTAGATTGGCCGATAGGCGGGTTGCCAGCAGCAACCTGAACTGAGCATTTTTGATCGGATGCACTATTCTCCCCTCCAGCCGGCCAGAAACAGGTAAAAGCGCCTGTCCTCGCCCTCTTGCAGATTATAACCCTCTGCCTCGTCTCTAAGCAGTGCTAGTGAATTCAAAAGCTCCTCTGCCTTCTCGGGGCTCAGTCGCACGGCTACCAGGCTGGCAGTGGCCGCAGGCCGGGGAGCTATCGGAAAACCCAGGCCGTTTTCCACATAGCCCACCGTATAAACCTCCATGCCCGGATATTCAGGGCTAAAAGGTTGCCAGTAGGTTGCCGGGCAAGGCCAGTAGCAGACCGGCCAGAATCGGGTTTGCGGACTCCGGGCAGCTCTCGGGCTGGTCGAAACTCGAAGGCTACCCGTCGAAGCGGCGGCCTTCGACCTGTTGCTGGCGGCGCTCCGGACAGGCAAAACCAAACTGCTCGAGGCGCAGTTGCAGGTCGGGGTCTGCCGGTGGCCGGGCGCCAAACCGCCCAATCACCCAGCCTGCTAGCTGCACGGCCAGCCGGCCAGCCGACAGAGCATCGCCGGAGCGGAGATAATGCCCCAGAAAAGCTCCCCCAAACGAATCACCCGCGCCGGTGGCGTCTACTGGCCTGTCGCTGGTGGCCTTTAGTTCAATCAGGCTCCCTTGCTTCAGGATGAGGGCTCCGTCTGGCCCTAGTTTGAGCAGGATCATGGCCTCCGGATAAAGTTTCTGTAAGACCTCGAGCACCTCGTAAGGCCGGCTGGCCCCGGTCAGAGCCTGGCCTTCGTCCAGGTTGGGGAAGATAAAATCTGGCAAAAGATTGCGGGTAATGCGGCGGAACTCTTCCCGTCCGATCTCCCGGATCATCTGAAAGGAGGCCGGGTCAAACGAGACCGGGACACCGGCCTCATGCGCTATCTGGGCTGCGGCCAGGGCGGCCTGGCGGGGTGGGTCGGTAAAAAGCGACCAGGCTGTCAGGTGCAGGTGCCCGGCCTGACGAATTACCTCCACGGGCAGGTCGTCGGGGCGCAGGTCGAAGTCGGCCCCCTGGGAGGTTAGCATCGAGCGCTGGCCTACGGCATCAATCAGTACCAGGATTACCCCGGTGGGGTTGCCATCCTTCCAGATAATGTGTGGCGCCACACCCTCGGCAGCCAGCTCCTGCACAGCAAACTGGCCAAACCGGTCAGACCCCACCGCGCCCACAAACCCCGTGGGGTAGCCCACCCTGGCCGCCCATACCGCCAGGTTGGCAGCGCTGCCCCCTCCCATCAACAAAACCCGTCCAGTGGTGTCGCCGCCCGGCAGCAAAAGGGTGTGAGGCTTGGCCAGCACGTCCCAGGTTAGGTCGCCAAGGGCAACTAGGGGCTTGGGCTCGGCCATCACGCCCATTGTACCCCTCAGTAACCAGGTTTTTCGCCCGATTCGTGCGGGCCTGGCACTTCTTTGACAAAAGGTGCTTCCAGGACTAAAATAGCGTTTGCAGCGGTTTTAGCCAGGCGCAAGCGCTGCGCTGGTCAGAAGTGGGCCGTTAGCTCAGTCCGGTAGAGCGTTCGTCTCCAAAACGAAAAGTCGGAGGTTCGAATCCTTCACGGCCCGCCAGCAAAACCTCATTAGCTGCCGCCCTGGTTTAATCTAGGAGCGGGTCGGGAACAGTGCTACCGACCTGTTTGAGGCCCCCGGGCAAAGCGGGCGCGTAAAGCCTTCAGCCGCTCGCGCACCTTGTCTTCCCAGCCTTCGCCGGCGGCCTGGTAGAGGGTGATACCCTCGAGCTTTTCGGGCAGGTACTGCTGGGCGAAACTGCCCTCGGGGTCGTCGTGATAGTAGGCGTAGCCCCGGCCGTAGCCCAGCCGTTGCATCAGCCCGGTGGGGGCGTTGCGAAGGGGCAGCGGAACGGGGGCATCGGGGTATTCGCGGGCTGCGTTCTGGGCGTTCTTCCAGGCGGTGTAGCTACTGTTGGACTTGGGGGCCAGGGCCAGATAGATCACCAGCTCGGCCAGGGCCAGCTCGCCCTCGGGGCTGCCCAGGAAGTCGTAGGCGTCCTTGGCGGCCATGGCCAGGCGCAGCGCATTGGGGTCGGCCAGGCCCACGTCCTCCACCGCCATGCGGGCCAGCCGGCGGGCCAGGTAGAGGGGGTCGGCGCCGCCCTCGAGCATCCGGGCAAAGTAGTAGAGCGCAGCATCTACATGATTGCCGCGCACGCTCTTGTGCAGGGCCGAGATCAAGTCGTAGAAGTATTCGCCGCCCTTGTCGAAGCTCAGCGTACCGCTGCCCAGCGCCTCCCTGGCCACCGCCAGGGTGACGCTTCCCTGGCCCAGGCTGGCCGAGAGTTCCAGCGCCGACAGGGCCCGCCGGGCATCGCCCATGGACCCCTGGGCAATCAGGTCCAGGGCTTCGGGGTCGGCCTGGGCTTGCACTCCCTCCGGGTGGGTCAGGGCCCGTTCCAAAAGCTGGCGGGTGGCATCCTGGTCGAGCGGGTTGAGCACATACACCCTGGCGCGGGAGCGGAGGGCCGGGATCACCTCGAAGCTGGGGTTCTCGGTGGTGGCCCCGATCAGGGTCAGCAGGCCCGACTCGAGGTGGGGCAGTAGTGCGTCCTGCTGCGACTTGTTGAAGCGGTGAATCTCGTCCAAAAACAGCACCAGGCTGCCTTTCTCCCTGGCCGTGGCCACGATCTCCTTGATGTCTTTCACGCCCGCGTTTACCGCCGAGATGGCCACCATTTCCTGCCCAACCCCCTGGGCCAGCAGCCGCGCCAGGGTGGTTTTGCCGCTACCGGGCGGCCCCCACAAAATGAAGGAGGAAAGGCGGCGGGTCTCGAGCATCCGCCTCAAGGGCTTTCCTGGCCCGGTAAGGTGCTCCTGCCCCAGTACTTCGTCGAGTGTCTTGGGCCGTACCCGCTCGGCCAGAGGGGCTATGCTCACAGCGTAATTGTACCAGAGGAGTTTATGGTCTATGGTCTATGGTCTGTGGTCTATCGTCTATTGACTATCGACAATCGAAGCTATCGACCATCGACCATAGACTATCGGCTATCGGCTATACGCTATCGACTATCGACTATCGACAATCGACTATCGACTATCGACTTCTCCCCTATGGTCATTCTTGGCATAGCAATCGAACCCTCAACCTTATGCTTAGAGACATGTGGCTATCCATGCTACCCTGGGGCTTCGTCCTGTTGGGGCTTTTGCCCTTGTGGCTGTTTCCCCGGCAGGAGAGCGTTTATCCCGGGGTGGTGTTTCTGGTCGCTGCGCTGATACTGGCTGCGGCGGCCAGCCTGTATGCCCGGGCGGCCATAAGCCCCCAGGTTCGATTTTTCTGGGTGCTGGGCCTGGGCGTGATGAGCAGCGTGGTGGCGGTAAGCTCGAGCCGGGACCTGGCCAAAGTTCCCCCGGAGGTTGCCGTAATGGCCGCAGTGGGGAGCCTGATTGGCGCGGGCCTGTTTCTGGCCGGATTGTTTTACCTGGCCAAGATTCCGGCCCCAGGTCTGCCCAATCCCTTACAGATGCCGCTGCCCAGCCAGGACCGGGTAATGCCCCCCGAAACCCTAACGGCCCTGGCCCCTGGCCTCGAGGCCCTTTCCGGTCTCCGTCCTGTCACCCTGCTGCTGCTGCACACCGGCAGCGACCAGCCTGGCCAGGAGTTAGTGCAGTATCTGCGCCAGCCAGACCTGGTCTTTCGGCTCCAGGCGGGCCAGTTTCTGATTGTCCTGCAAGGTAGCAACCTCGAGGGCGCGCAGGCCGTCTTCCGCCGCATCCGGCAGAACCTGGTCATCCGGGCCTACGGGGTACTGCCTTTACAGGGTATGAGCATCAAGCAAGCCCTCGAGCAGCTAAAGGGTGAGCTCGAGCACTACTTCCAGACCCAGCACTGAAAAAACTTTAGTCGCGCTGTCCACTAGACGAGTCGCTTACGCGATTCCGGCAAAGCCGTAACCTATGGTGGGCGGTGCTGTGGTAGTCACCTCGGGCTAGGGTGGCCCCGCACCTCGACCAGCTCCACCAGCACGCCCCCCGACCATCGGGGGTGGATAAAGGCCACCAGATGCCCCCCAAAACCCGGGCGTGGGGCGGAGTCAATCAGTGGTGCGCTCATGGCAGCCAGGCGCTGAAGCTCGGCCGGGAGGTCGGGGGTGGCGAGGGCCAGGTGGTGCAACCCCGGCCCGCGTTTTTCAATGAATTTGGCAACGGCCGAGTCGGGCCGGGTGGCGCGCAAAAGCTCGAGCCTGCTCTGCCCGCTTTTCAGCATCCAGACCTCTACTCCCTGGCTCTCTACCGCGCCTCTGGCCTCGAGCTCATACCCAAGCCTCAGGTAAGGCTGGGCGGCCTGTTCCAGGTCTTCGACTGCAATCCCCATATGGTGAATTTCCATGCCCCCAAGCTACCCCAATCGCTGCCTGGGGAACAGGGGCCTCGACCGTGCGCTTGAAGCCCGGCCCTCACCTTGCTAAGGATGGTGTTTAGGCTATCTGGTGGGTTGGAACCTGGGGCTTGGAGGATCAATCCACCGGGATAAAGGCCAGGCCGGTAATTCGCTCCCCGAAGATGCCCAGCGAGGAAGAGCGAACCCCCGCAGTGGTGAGGTTGTCCATCCTGACGGTTAGATCTGCTACCCAGAGGGTCGGGCGGTCCCGCTCGGCAATGTACAGAAACTGGTCAATTCCTGCCACTGCGGTTCGGTACGTAAAGGTTCGAAGGTTCGTCTCGGAGCGGGGCAGGCGAAAGCTTCCCGCTTCGAACTGGGCCAGACCGCGGCCAAAAACCACAATGGGTGGCGCGCCTCCGGCAAACGACCTTGCAGCTATGTTAATGTCCTCGAAACGCGCTACCTCACCAGTTACGGTCAGATTCCAGGAGACCACCGTGGTATCTGTGGTAACGGGGTTGGAGTCGTCCAGCAAGCCAAAACCCAGGCCGTCTGCCAGAATCAGATCGGTGGGAAAAAGATCGGTCCGGGGCAGGGGCCGTTCGGTAGGTCGGTTAACAAAGTCATACTGCCCGATAAGCCTGGGGGTCAGGTAGAGCAGCTGGTCGCGCAGCCCCAGGGTTAACTGCACCGGGGTGGTCAGGTGTACCAGGTCTTGAAAGTTTACCGGGGCCGGTAACTCAGTTGCGGTGAAGGGGATAATCCAGGCCTGGTATTCTTCAATGGGGCGCGGGGGGGTGGCGGGCGCGGGGGGGCAGACCAGCAAGACATGGCCCTGGCCCTGGCGCAGGTAGCCTCGAGCGCAGTCTACATTCAGGGCCTGGTCAAAGCCATCTAACTCGGGGGGGCCAACGTTGTCCAGGGTGAGATTGCGGGTGAGGTAGCGGCGCAAATGACCGGGGGTGAGTACCCAGAGCTGGTCGTTGCCCACCCCCAGGCTGCGGCGGTATAGCAGGTCTACAATTGGCTCGCCAAAGGCCCAGCTACCCACCCGGCGGGGTGGTTCAAAGCTGCCCGGCTGCAAGCCGCTGCTCTGGAAGAAGCGAATCTCGGATGTTCCGTCGGCCAGGTTAAGGCTGGCTGCCAGCAGGGCGCGGGCGGGCTCCTCGCGGCTGCCGGTGCAGGCCGGGAGTACCGCCAGCAGTGTGCCCATGGTGATCAGCCAGATATACGGCTTCATCTAGCGTCCTCCAGGGGTAGGGAGCCGGATGCCACCGGGCAGGACGATGTTGTTCGGGTTCAGCAGAAACTCGGCAGCATCACCCCCTAAGGCAAAGGAAAACCGGAACTCCTGCCGCAGGGTATCCAGACTGGCCCGGAAAGCCCAGCAGCAGCGGTCAATAACCAGTTCGAAGCGGGGGCGCAGGATGGTGCCCTCGAGGTTGGGAAAAAAGAACTCCTGCCCGGGGGCCTCGGGGGCGGTCCAGACCATACGGTAAAACAGGCGGGTCCTCTCCTGGCCCATAAAACTGAAGGTAGGGCCAAACTCCCGCATGGTCACGCGGAAGCGCCCGCTGTGGTCGGTCAGGCGCTCGAGGCTCAAGAGGCCCTGCAACGAGAGGCCCGGCAGGTCACCCGCGCGCAGGGGCGCCGGCAGCACCTCCCACTCGCCGCTAAAGCGGAAAAAGCGCAGGAAAGCCTGGGTGTCGTCCTCGGGGGTGAGGGGGTTTTCTATCTCGGGGAAGTGGAACTCCGCCGAGATCTCGTTGATGAACAGCTCGGGCTCGCGCACTGCCGCCCGCAGGGCCAGGCGTGGGTTGAGTAGCTCACCCGCCCGCACTCCCCAAAGCAGGTCGGCCTGCAACAGGTCGGCGCTGAACTGGTAGCCCAGCCGAAACCGGGTCTCGCTGCCGGGGCTAAAGCCGATGGCGTGAGTGAAAACGAAGGTATGCAGGCTCAAGGTGAGCTGGGCCAGCCCGTCCAGCAGCGCCGGGGTGGTGGTGGGGGTGGGGTTGATGACCGAGGGCAGGGGGGTATAGAGGTGGGTAAAGGTCTGGCGCAGCCGGAAGCTGTCCGGAGCCTGGTGCAGCACCACGTTGACCTCGGTGCGCATAGCCTGCCCGTTGCCCAGGTCGCGGCTGTGCGTGAGCGAGGTGGTCTGGCCCGGCGGGTTGTAACTGGCAGAAAGCTCCAGAGGGTCGTAGCGGTCAATTAGCCTGATCTGCTCCGGGGGGCGGGTCTCGAGGTCCCGCACCTCCCACCAGCGGTAGCCGGTGCGCAGCGCGAAGTTGAAGGGCAGGGGGTTATAACCAGCGCTCAAGGTCATCAGACGGTCCAGACCCAGCTCGAGGTTGCGCTCATAGGCCAGGCTGAGGCTAAAAGGGGAAGGAAAAAGGCCCAGGCCCGAGCGCAAGAGACCCCAGCGGCCATGCTCAATATCGCGGCCAAAGCTTGAGGTAAGGCTAAACCAGGGGAAGGGGCGCGAGGCCAGGGCAAACTCGGCGGGGCGGTCGAACAGGGCGCGCTCGAGGTCGCGGCTGGCCCTGGCGGTAAAAGAAAAAATCGGATCGGGGTTGAAGCCGAATGAGCCATCTACCCGGCTGAGCCGCTGGGGGCGCTCGAAGTCGAACTGAAAAGGAGTTTCGCCCTCGACTACGTTGCGGCTAGCACTCAAGTTTACGCTAAAAGCCCCCAGGGTCTGGCCCACACTCGCGCGGGTATCCCAGCGTATCAGGCGCTCGTACTCGGTGGGGTTGCCCTGAGGGTCAAAGTTCTGGGTAGTGTAGTAGCGTCCGATAAAGGTGTTCTCGATGCTAAAGCTAAAGCCCGGCCACAGCGGTCTGGCAGGCCGGTAGCTGCTGCGATGCTCGAGCCAGAGCCGCCCCGCGCCAATATGCGGCCCCAGCCGCCGGGCGCTGCGGTTGAGAGGGTTGCCGGGGGCCAGGTAGTAGCCAAGCAGAGCCCGCCCGGTCAGGCGAAACTCGCCCTCAATTCCCCGGGGAAAGGTAACCTCGACCTCGGGCAGGCGCTGAGGGGCGACACGCTCGTTGGGCAGGGCCAGTGGGTTGTGGTCAATGTAGCCGTCCAGGGTAAACCGGTACAGCGGCTCGCCCAGGCGCGTGGCCCCCTCGATAAAAAAAGTAGTAAAGTCGGGCTGGCCCCCGGCCCCGCCCAGAAAGCGCGGCTCCACCGCAGGGCTATCGTCGCGGAGGACCAGCCCCTGAAGCCGCCAGCCGGGCTCTTCCAGCCGGTAGCTAAAGCGGTATTTGAAGATGCCATCCTGGCGGGGGTCGCTGTCGGGCAGCACCACCCCGGCCGGTGGGGGCAGATACAAAAACTTGTAGCGCTCGTCGGCATCACCCACCCCAAAGTGATCAAAGCCAAAGCCCCAGCCGCGTCGCTCGAAGTAGCGCAGCAGGGCGAACCCAATGCCAAAGTCCGACACATACGGCAGGTCGGCGCTGACAAAAACCCCGTCGGCATCGGTTTGTCCAATCTCGAACCGGGGCCTCCGCTCATTTAGAAACATAATCAGTACCGGCAGGTACAGGGTGCGTTCGCCACGCAAAAGCACCCAGACCCCACGGGCGATGACCCGGTCGCCCGGAAAGAGAACCACCTCGCGGGCCTGGAAGGCGAAGTCGGCTATATCGTGCTCGCAGCGCTCACAGGGGGTCAGATACCCTTCCTGCAAGAGAATCTGCCCGGCAACCCGCTGGCAGATGGGGCCGCTCAAGAAGAAGTCGCCAGATACGATCCTGACCTCGATGGCCTCGAAGCTTTCGTCGTCGGTGAAGAGCTCGAGTTCCTCTGCCTCGATAATCTGGCCCTGTCGGTCCTGGTAGCGCACCTGGCCCATCAGGAGCAGGCGTTGTTGGGTGCGGTTGAAAATTACCCTCAGGGCTTCGATGCTCTCGCCGTCCCGCTCCATGCGGACCGGGTTTCCCACCAGTATGGCCAGCTCCTCACCCGACTCATTGCGTAGTTCCAGGCGGTCGGCCTCGAGTATCTTTAACCTTTTGCCCCCCGTTGTTGGCGCCTGCTCGGTTTCCTGGGCCAGAGCGGGTGCGAAGAGCAGCAGGGCGAGTAGCAGGAGCAGGGGAGCAGTGGAGCAAGGGGGCAGTGGAGAGACTGCTTTTGCTCCCCCTCCCCCCCTCTCCCCAGCACACTTGCTCATCGCTTCCCCAGTCGTAGCAGAGCCAGCCCGGCGATGGCGTAGAGCAAATTCGGCCCCCAGGCCGCCAGAATGGGGTTCAGAACTCCCTGCTCGCCCATAATGCGGCCCACGCTCCAGGTGGCGTAGTAGATAAAGGTAAGCACCACTACTCCCAGCATGCCCAGGCTGCGGCTGCCTCCCAGCAGGTAAAAAGCCAGCCCGACCGCAAAGATGGCAAATGAATAGACTACGGCGGGCTCGGCCCATTTGCGGTGCAGGGCGGTCAGTTCGGCATGGTAGGGCAGGCCATGAACCCGGTACTGGGCGATGCGCCTGCGCAGCTCGGCCACAGTAAGGGTAAAGAGACCCCCCGGCGGCTCTAAGGCCAGCTCCACCAGAGGTACTATGGCCCGTTCAAAGTGCGCCACGGTGCGCGGTCTGGCCCCCCCCAGGGTGATGCGCAGCCCCTCGGAAAGCACCAGTGAGCCCTGTTCAAAGCGGCCCTCGGCGGCGACCAGAATCTCCTCGGGGGTGATTACCCGCACCTGACCAATACCGGCATCTCCGACCTGGCCAATGTAGACAATTCGTCCAAAGGCGTCTACCAGCCGCGTACCGGGCTGCAAGAGGGCTCTGGGCTGTTGCAGAACAGTCTGCCGCAGAACATTCTGCCCTTGCTGCAGGCTCTGCGGCACCAGGGTATCGGCTGCTGCCATACAGACCACAAACAAAAAACTTCCCAAAAGCAGCAACGGCACCAGCACCCGCAGCTTGGAGATCCCGCTGGCCAGCATGGCTTTTAGCTCCGACTCCTCGCCCATGCGTGAAAGTACCAGCAATAGAGCAAACAGAAAAGCCAGTGGCAGCCCTCGCACCAGGGCCTCGGGCACGCGGAAGGCCAGATACTGGCTAACCACCAGCGGATCGGCGCCCCTGGCCAGCAGGGGTGCCAGAACCTCGTACAGTGCCCCTGCCAGAAGCGCCAGTACAACCACCGCCAGGGTCCCTAGCAGGTAGGTTCCAACCTCCCTGGTCAGATACCGGTCGAGCGTGCTCACCGCTGCCTCCGGCTCATCGCAAAAGCCTCCAGGTGCCCAAAAGGGCCAGCACCCCATAGACCAAATTGGGCAGCCAGGCAGCATAGGCACCCATCACCTCGAAGCGGGCGAACTGGGCCGATAGGGTGAAGAGGGCGTAATAGCCAAAAATCAGACCCACCACGGCAATAAAAGCCCAGGCCGGTTCGCGCAGCGAGAGTCCAATCACTATAGCCAGCCAGGCCAGCACCAGCGTGCCCGCGGCGTTGGCGTAGCGCCGGGCTAAGGGGAATTGCGCCGCGGGGTCGGCTATAGCAGCCGCATGCAGATAGGGCATGGGCATGGCCTCAAAAGAGATGGCCCTGGGCTTGACACCCACCGGAAAAGGCAGGGGCTGCTCGGTCATGTGGAAAACTTCTCCGCTGGGGTCTACCCGGTAGGCATTTATGAGCCGCCAGGCCCCGCTTACCCAGACACCCTGGTCGGCGCTCCAGACTGCGCCGCCAGGCTCCACCACCCGGATGCCCTCGAGGCGGGCCCCCACCTGCCCTGGTGGCGGAGGGTAGATGCGCTGGGCATAGTAGACACCCATTCCCTGGGGCGTGAAGGTGCGCTCGGTGAGCACACCCGAAGGCTCTGCGCCATAAAACACCTTGTGCAGCAAAGCCTCGAAGCGTTCCTGGCTGATGGGTTTGACCCAACCTTCGTTGGCCAGCATCACTGCCCCCACCAGAAGCCCCAACCCCAAAACTGGCCCCAAAAAGGCGCGCGGCGGCACGCCAGCGGCATAGGCGGCTTTAAGTTCGGACTGGCGAATCCAGCGGGCCAGGGCTACCAGCAGGGCAAACACCAGGCCTAACGGCAGCGCGATGCCCAGGGTGTGGGGCACCCGGTAGGCAACCATCAGAGCGATTTCAGCCACAGGAGTGCCGGCCCTCAGGAAAGCCCCCGAAAGTGAGGAGAGCAGATCGAAGGTGATCAGCCCCACGAAAAGCAGTACACCTAGCAGGTACAGCGACAGGGTTTCGCGTAAAAGATAGCGCTGTAACATCCCACTGCGAAGTATAAGGCGCTACCAGGTGAGAAGCGGCCAGTATGACCCTCTAAAGAATGTCACAAGTCTCGGGTCTCGAGTCTCGGGTCATGCGACCTGCGACCTGCGACTTTTCATGCTCCTGGCAAACGCCCAGCCCACACCGAAGCCGGAAGAACCAGTAATAAAAAGCGTCCCCGGCTTCCTGACGGCACCCGCTCCGTGGCGCTTAGGGCTGCTGCCTTCCGACCCTGACCCGGTTCACGCTGGCGCGCCGCGTCAGACCGAGGACGCGACCTCGAGAATAACACAGCCAAGCCCAAAGGCAAGGTGGGCTAGCTGAAGCAACCTATCGCGGCAGCCCTTTTGAGTCCTTCCATTAGCCTATAGCCAATAGCTGATAGCCGATAGCTTTTGACCTTCGACCCTCGACCCTCGACCTGAGACATTTGGTTACGCCAGCCACGCATCTGGCGGACGTGAACCAGGCCCGGCGCATTACCTCCGTATAATCTCACCCATGAGCGAAGCAGCGGCAACCAGTATCTCCGGAGCTGCCCTGGAGGCCCAGGAGCTGAGTAAAAAATACGGGCGCAAACCCGTGCTGGAGAGCATTTCCTTTGCTGTGCAGCCCGGCGAGGTCTACGCCCTGGCCGGGCCCAATGGCTCCGGCAAAACCACCCTGATCCGCCTGCTCACCGGCCTGGCTTTCCCCACCTCGGGGGTGGTCAGGATGCTCGGGCAGGACATCTACAACGGAGGCTACCTGGCCCGGAGAGCGCTGGGGGCGGTGGTGGAGGCGCCGGCGGCTTTCTACCCCCACCTGAGCGGGCGGCAGAACCTCGAGATGGCGGCCTTTCTGACTGGAATGTCGCAGGTGGATGCCCGCATCCGCGAGGTACTGGCCAGGCTCGAGCTGCTGGCGGTAGCCGACCAGCCCGTGCGTACCTATTCGCTGGGCCAGCGCCAGCGGCTGGGGCTAGCCTCGGCAATTCTGCACGAGCCGCAGATCCTGATTCTGGATGAGCCGACCAGCGGCCTGGACCCCCAGGGCATCAGCAAGGTGCACGAGATTCTGTCGGAACTGGTCTGGAAAGGTGTGGCGGTGCTGCTTTCCACCCACCACCTGCGCGAGGTCTCGGCCTATGCCGACAAGGTCGGTATTCTGGGCGGCGGGCGCCTACTGGAAGAGGTCAGGCTGGGCTCTAAGGGCGAGACCTACCGCCTGAGAGTGAGCGACCCGGCCAGGGCTGCGGCCTTCCTCAAGACGGTGCCGGGGGTGCAGAACGTTAGCCTGCGCAACGTAAACGTGATTTTCGAGGGGTCTCCCAGCCAGGCTCTGGCTGCTTTAGTGCGTGAAAACTATCAGGTACAGTTTCTGGAACCCGACTATTTTGACCTCTGGGACTACTACCGCGAAAGGGTGAAAAATGCCTAGCCAGTCAGTAGTGGTCGGGGGTCGGGGGTCGGGGTTTGTGGTGTTTGTCTGGTCACACCGGTCTAAACCATCCGGAAAGGTCGCAAGTCTGGGGTCGCAGGTCGCGGCTCATCTGAGCTCTATAGTCGAAAGCCGACAGTTGGCTGGGTTGGGCCCTGGACCTTCGACTTTTGGCTTTCAGCTATTAAGGAGCAGACCATGCTGCGGGTATTGATCTGGGAGTTTGGCAAGCTGGCGCGGCTGCGCTCGGTACAGATTGGGCTGCTGGCGGCGCTGGTACTTCCGATTCTGTGGGCCTTTGCGCCCGGGCTGCGGGAGTTGCATGGCCTCGAGCTGGTCTCGGGCTGGCAGGTGCCGGCCCTATCGCTTCTGACTGGCATGGACTTCCTCTTCCCGTTCCTCACCGCAATGGCCGCGGCCGAAGTGCTGGGCTCCGAGGTCTCGATGGGCACCCTCAAATCGGTGCTGCTGCGCCCCAGCCCTCGCAGCCGCTTGCTGGGTGCAAAAATTTTGGTGGTGCTGGCTTACCCGTTCATTCTACTACTGGTCAGTCTGCTGGGTTCGCTGCTGGCGGGCGCGCCTTTTGGCCTGGGAAGCTTTTTTGGCGGAACCGGTCTGGGAGAGGGTGGCTTTGCCGGTCTGGGCCAGCTAACCCCAGCCGCAGCGTTTATGGAGCTGCTAAATGCCCATGCTCTGGCAGGGGTGGTACTCTGGCCGCTCTCGGCCCTGGCCATGCTCTATGCGGTGGTCTTTCTCAGCACCACCTCGGCGGCCCTGGCTGCGGTCTCGACTCTGCTGCTGATGCGCCTGCTGGTTGCCTTCCCGGCCATTCAGCCCTTTCTGCTCACCAGCTACCTGGACCTGTACATCCGCCCCGAGGCCGTGGGCCTAGGCCTGCCCCTGCTCATTATCTACACCGTAGGATTCTCTGTCCTGGCCCTGCTAATTTTCGAGCGGAAGGACATTTAGTGTGGTTTTCGGGAATAATCCCGCAACCCCCAGAAACCAGAACGCCGTGCAGAACTCATTTTTCACCGCAAGGATTGGGGGCCAAAATCCAGAGAGCCGCGATAGGGGGTCAGCAGCTCTCGACCCTGGACCCTCGACGCTTTCTGTAGCCGCTAACATTGGCCGCCAGAACAGAGAGAACCGCGATAAAGGGACAACAGCCCTCGACGCTCGACTCTCAACGCTTTACTCTGTTGGTATGGGCAAGCTAACGCATTTTGCAGACGGCCAGCCACGCATGGTGGATGTAAGCGAGAAAACCGCCAGCCTGCGCACCGCTACCGCCGAGGCCGAGGTTTTACTGCAACCCGAAGCGGTGCAGGCCCTGCAAGAAGGCGGGGTGGGAAAGGGCGACCCCCTGAGTGTGGCCCAGTTAGCAGGGATAATGGCGGCTAAAAAAACCGGTGAACTCATTCCGCTATGTCATCCGCTACCCATTACCGCTGCAGAGGTGGAGCTTCGCTTTGCGCCCGAAGAAGCCAGGGTCTACATCCGGGCTACTGTCAAGACCAAAGCTGAAACGGGGGTAGAGATGGAGGCCCTGACCGCTTGCGCAGTGGCGGCCCTTACGGTCTACGACATGCTCAAAGCAGCCAGCAAGGGCCTGGAAATTACCGGCCTGCGCCTGCTCTACAAATCGGGGGGAAAGTCGGGTGAGTGGCGCAGAGAGAAGTAATTATCAAACGGCGCTACAACGACGAGACCAGACAAACCGCCGAACCTTCCACCTCGGTGTGGGTTTTTAGGGGGCACTCAGAAATTGCCGGGACACCAGGTCTACTGAGGAGAATTTACAGTGCGCACGACAGCTGAAAGGGCGGCACTCTGGGCCCCCTCTCCCAAACTTGGATAGGGTTGGGGTGAGGGTTGAATGCCGCCAAAGACGCCATGCTTCGCTGTGCTCGCCCCCTCACCTGGCCTCTCCCGCCAGGGGAGAGGAGATTTTTCAAATGACCTCGAGCCTTCGCCCATTTGTCGCAGCGCTACCAGATAGAGCGCCTGGCAGTGGTTGCATCAAGCCATTAGGGGCATACGTCGGCCAGAGACCGTTGTGTTTGGGGTGGGTCATACGTGCTGCGGGGAAATTGGGATAGAGTTTTGGGAAGATGCCCCTCAGCTCCAGACCCCAGCGAAAGAAAGCGCCAGTGGCCCGGCCCGTGGGCCAGGTGGAGTTCAGTGATGCCATCATGCAGAGCCTGGCGCAGCAGCACGGCCCCGCGCCTTTCTGGCCCAACCCTTTCCAGACCGAGCCCCCTTATTCCACCCTGGTTAGCTCAATTGTGGGCCAGCAGCTATCCGGCAAGGCCGCCGAGACCATCTGGAAGCGCCTAACCACCCGGTTTGCTCTAAGCCCCGAGGTGCTGTACCTGGCCCGGCTGGAAGATTTGCGGGCTACTGGATTGTCCGGCTCCAAGGCCCGCTATGTGCAAGACCTGTCGCGCTTTGCCTTGGAGGGCGGCCTGAATGGAATTGAAAGCCAGCCCGACCAGGAGGTGATCCAGCGCCTTACCCTGGTAAAAGGCATCGGGGTCTGGACGGCGCAGATGTTCTTGATGTTTGGTCTGGGCCGCCCCGATGTTTGGCCGGTGCTGGATCTGGGCATCCGCAAAGGAGCCGAAAGACTCTACGGCATTGCCGACCAGCCTGCACTCCAGGAGCTTGGGGAGCGCTTCCGCCCCTATCGCTCGCATGCTGCCTGGTATTTGTGGCGGGTACTGGAGTAGGGTTAGGCACAGAGCACTCTTGCTGGCGCCGGGCCATGAGGATAGCGCTGTTGTTGCATCTGGCTTCAAAGAGTTATTGGTGGGATACAGGTCTTGCACCTTCCAGCGAAGCCACCTGTTTAGATGGACAACCTGCCAGTAAATCAAACACACCGGCCTTCGGGGGACCAGGTGCCAGAAGACGATAAAAGTTTTGGGAAGAGGCGTAAGCCGGGTTCTGTTTCCGCAGCCATCTCTCTGGGATGAGTGTTGCCACTCACCTCGAGCGTCCCTACCACAGGTGCTAGCGAACCGGGTCAGTTCTCCCTGGTGTATCGCCTCGCCTTGGCGAGACGCGGGACTTGCAGCAGATGGGGTTTGCCTAGCTCCCCCTGTCTCCAGGGGCACTGGTGCGCTCTTACCGCACCGTTTCACCCTTGCTCTTGCGAGCGGTCTGCTTTCTGTTGCACTATTCCGTCGGGTTACCCCGCCCAGCCGTTAGCTGGCATCATGCCCTGTGCTGCCCGGACTTTCCTCTGGCGGTCTCCCACCAGCGGCTGCGCCCTCTTCCCAGGAATATTTTAGCGCAAAAATTGCATTTGGGTAATGTCTATAGTCAATAGTTGCCCATCCGTCCCGAGGGACCCCGGAGCATGAAGCAGGGCCCCTGGTATACTCCGGCGTGACGTCGGGACCGAGGTCGGTTTTGCGTTGGTGCTGCGAACCCGT
>JBGFRI010000047.1:0-10580 GCA_041695225.1 Deinococcota bacterium | reverse complement strand
CAGCGTCGGGCCCTGGAACTCCTGAAGACAATCACCCTGTAGCCAGTTAGCTGACAGCCCCTGCGAGGGAAAAGCGGCATGGCAACGGAACTCTGTGCGATTCTTGTTCGGGAACTTCAGTTTAGGGGGAGGTTGCCAGGCTATGGGAAAGGCAGTCCATGCGCCAGTCATAACGCATAGCATAGGGCGTTGCCCAGCGCACACAAAATCACACCGGTTTGGAAGGGCGCCATGGTAAGAGAGCAGTCCACACCAACGATCACCAGCCCAGGTGGGGAGCGAGAATCCACCACCCAGTGGAAGGCAACAAAGCTGGGATCAATCAGTGGGCACGAAAAGGCAGGCCCCGCTTTGAGGAGGGCTCTTCAATCACGGAAGGCCCTCACATGACTTTTTAGCGACTCGAGATCGAAAGCCGTGCGCCGGGGCGTTAGTGCCAGTGAGACCATCACCGGTACCACCGCAGCCAGGACGAAGGCGCCCAGCAGATGCCCTCTGGTCATTGCCGGATCGGGGAACAAAAGCCCTCCGGCTACCAGGCCTGCCAGCATGCTCCAGATAGCTACTTTACCGGTATAGCGCTGGCTGTAAAGCCCGTAAAAGACAGGAAAGGCCGCCGCTGTGCAGGCCAGATTGGCCAGCAGAAACAGATAGAGTACGCTGTACCCCTGCGAGGCAACCCAGAGCAGCGGAAGGGCCAGGAGCACGCTCAGCCAGCGGGAGAGCCGCAGCAGGCGCGCACCGTTAGCCCCGCGCATGAACCGGCCTGCTTCCACTACCACCAGACTGGCTATGCCGTTCAAAAGGGAGTCTATACTGCTCATGGCCAGCACCAGGCCGAGGAGTATCAGCGCCAGAAGCAGCGCCGGCGGGAGAACCTCTAGTAACACACTAAATAGAGCCACCGACGGATGATCAACCCGGTCCAAGCCAACCGCCGCTAAGCCGAAAAGGCCCATCACCACCACCAAAGGGATTACCGCCAGGGCCGCGAGCAGGAAGCTGGCGCCAAGCGTGCGTTCATCGCGAGCCGCGTAAACGCGCTGCCAGTAACCCTGGTGGAAGAGATTGGCAGCAGAGATGGCGATAATAAAGGTTAGCGCCGCTTGCCATCCCATCGGGTGACCGAAGTCGAGCAGCTGCGGGGCCCGTTCAGAGAGCCCTGCCAGACCCGGCTGGAAGCCACCGAGGGCCTGGTAGCCAACCAGCAGCAACGCTGCCAGCAAGGGCAAGATCAGAGCCGCCTGAACCACATCAGTCAGCACCGAGGCCCGCAGACCGCCATAGATGGTGTAGGCAAAGGTGATGACTATAACCACAAACGCTGTCAGCCACAAGGGAACTCCCGCCACCAGTTTTGCAATCAGGGCAATGGCTGTGATCTCGGCGGCCAGGAAGATGAACATGTAAAAGAGGGTGACGATCAGCGTGAGTGCATACAAACCTGACCCGTAACGGTGCCAGACATATTCGGTGAGGCTGTGGCCTTCGGGTATCAGCTGCCTGAGCCTCCTCCCCAGGAAGATGAAGATCAGCAGGGGCGCCGCTGCACCCAGGCCGTAACCCAGGATAGCCACCAGCCCGCCCCAGGTCGCTGCTTCTGCAGGGCTAAAGAGGATCCAGGCGCCCATGCCCGAAGCGACCAGGGTGGTTGTGGTTACCCAGGTGCCCAGGCTGCGGCGCGCAGTGATATAGTCTTCGATTGTGGCGACCCGGCCCCTGGCGTGGGCGACCCCCACCACCGCAGCAAAGCCGCCGCCAACCAGCAGCAGCGCCAGAATGACCTGCTCGGCACTCATACCGGCCAACCCTCCTGGTTCCAGGCCATCTGCCAAAAAAGGTATTCATAGCGTGCGGTGAGTAAAAATAGGCGCTCGAGCTCGACCCTGTCTTGCTGCTGCACCAGCTCATCCAGGGTGTGCCCTAGCCACGCCACGTAGTCCTGAAAGGCCTGGCTGGTCCAGTTGTCAATGAAAGCCTGGTAAGGGCTGGACCCCTGCTGGTTGGTTTTGACCTGCATCCAGGAGTCCAGATAGGCTTTTTCTAGTCCGTAAAGCACGGTAAACCCAGCCGCGAAGGGCCGGGAGTAAGCGGTAGCCAGCATAAACTGGGTGTAAGCGTGGCAGGTCGGGGCCATCTCGAGCCCCTCCAGCACCACCCCCAGCTCTTCAGCCTGCCGCCGGAAGAGATCGAGCTCGCGGTTTAGCGTACCTATAGCCTCACTCAAGGGGGCGCGCAAAGCAGGTGGCGCCTTGGCCAGCAGCACGCCCAGAAAGGGCACGGTCTCGCGGACATACAGGTAGTCTTGCGCCAGCCAGGTTTTAAAACTGCTCTCGGTAACCTGGCCGGCAGCCGTGGCGGTCAAAAAGGGGTGGGCCAGCATTGCCTCCCAGACTGGCTTAGCAAGGCTCAGTAGGTCTTCGTGAAAAGCCACGGTATCTCTCCTCCCAAACACCGCAAAAAAGCATTTTTGCTGTCCGGCGAGCAGCGGTTTATCCCGATACCGCCAGCCACCGAGGAACCAGGCGCTCGGGATTCTGGTTGAGCTTAACCTCGGTAAACACCCAGAACAGAAGGGCGCCGGCGGTGAAGACTGTCGCCGTGCGTTCGCCCGGGATGCCTCCGATAGCACAGAGCGGAGTCCTGGCGACCATGCGACCCGATTCACCTACCCGCTTTAGTCCTTGCTCGCAACACCTGGTCTGCGTATAGCTTGCAGCTCGGCTGGCGTCCGGGTCGGCGATATTCAGGGCTGCTGGCGTAGCCAGTGTTTTAGATATCATAAAAGCCTCCCTGTCCACCCAGGGAGGCCCGGTTTAGGCTGCTGCTGCAATCACGCTCCCTACGCCGGTATTATCCGGATCAGGTTCGCGAGGGTTGGGCCTATAGCCCTCTCAGCCAGAACGGCACCCCTGGTGACAGCCAGAGTCTAGCCTCAGAATCAGATATGGTCAAGCTCTGCGGGGAGTTTGTTACAGAAATTGACGGCGGCCCGTTCAAAGCCCGCCGCCCCGCCAAGGTCACCAAGCACCATGCTAAACTTGCCTGAAGTCTGTGTTTAGAAGCGAGGGGTAAAAGTGAAGTTTCTGTCAAAACTGATTCATGGGGGAACTTCAGAGGATCCGCATACCGGCGCAGTAAGTGTGCCCATATACCAGGCCTCTACCTACCGCCAGCAGAGCCCGGGTGTACATCTGGGGTACGAGTACTCGCGCACTGGAAACCCCACCCGAGCAGCGCTCGAGGCCCTTATCGCCGAGCTGGAGGAGGGGTTGGCCGGGTTTGCCTTTGCTTCCGGGATGGCCGCCATCTCTACGGTGTTGCTGCTGTTTCGTGCGGGCGACCACCTGGTGGTATCAGATGATGTTTATGGTGGAACCTACCGGGTTCTGGAGCAGGTGTTTAAGCGCTTCGGACTGAGCTATACGGCAGTGGATACCTCGCAGGTGGCTCTGGTTGCCGCCGCCATCAGGCCACAGACCCGGGCTGTTTTCATCGAGTCCCCCACCAACCCGCTGCTACGCATTAGCGATGTTGAAGCCATCAGCCGTCTGGCCCGGGAGCACGGTCTGCTGACCATTGTGGACAATACTTTTCTGACGCCCTATCTGCAGCAGCCGCTAGTTTTAGGGGCAGACATAGTCCTGCATAGCGCCACCAAGTACCTCGGCGGGCATAGCGACCTGGTTGCGGGCCTGGTGGTGGTCAAGAGCGAGGAGCTTAAAAAGAGCCTTCATTTCCTGCAAAATGCGGTGGGCGCGGTTCTGGCTCCGCAGGACTCCTGGCTGCTTATGCGAGGGATCAAGACCCTGGGAGTCCGGATGGACCGGCACGAGGCCAACGCCCAGCAGATCAGCCGCTTTCTGGCCGATCACCCGCAAGTAACTGCTCTATATTATCCCGGGCTTCCTGCTCACGCCGGGCACGAGCTGATGCAGAGGCAGGCCCGCGGCTTTGGGGCAATGCTTTCCTTTGAGGTGGCCACCGCCAAGCAGGCTCTGGGCCTCTTATCGAGCCTTAAACTCATCACCCTGGCGGAGAGTCTGGGTGGGGTAGAGAGCCTGATCTCGCTGCCGGCCGCCATGACCCATGCGGCTATCCCGGCTGAGCAAAGGGAAAGGCTGGGGATTAGCGACCGGTTGATCCGCCTGTCGGTAGGAATCGAAGACGTGGAGGACATAAAGGCCGACCTGGCCGCGGCTTTGGAGGGGGTTTAGGGTGAGGGTGATTGAAGATATCCGCGAGCTTATTGGCAATACCCCGCTTATGCGCTTGCGGAACATCGGCGCGCCGGAGCATGTCTCTGTCTACGCCAAGCTCGAGCTGATGAACCCCGGCGGGGGTGTGAAGGACCGGATCGGGCTGGAGATGCTAGAAGAAGCCCGGGAAAAGGGGTTAATCCGCCCCGGCTCAACAATTATCGAACCCACCGCCGGCAACACCGGTTTAGGCCTGGCTTTGGCCGCTCTGCACCAGGGATACCGCTTGCTGCTGGTGGTGCCGGAGAAGTTCTCGGAGGAGAAGCAGATTCTCATGCAGGCCCTGGGCGCCGAGATCGTCCAGGTATCGGCAGCGGAGGGGATGGAAGGGGCCATTGCCCTGGCGGAGGATTTACACCGCAGCATTCCCGATTCTTACATTCCCAATCAGTTTACCAATCCGGCCAATGTGCGGGCGCATCGCAAGACCGGCCAGGAGATCTACTGCCAGCTTCAGGGCAGGGTGGATCTGTTTGTTGCTGGCGCCGGTACCGGCGGTACCTTCACCGGTGTGGTCTCTTACCTAAAGGAGCGCAACCCTGGCCTGCACGCAGTGCTGGCCGATCCCTTCGGCTCGACCCTGGGCGGTGGGGAGTGCGGTTCGTACCGCATCGAAGGAATCGGGAACCATTTTGTCCCGGAGGTATTTGACCCCTCCCTGGTTGATGAGGTGATAAAGGTGACCGATGAAGAGGCCTACCAGGGGGCAAAGCTGCTGGCCCGCCAGGAGGGGCTTTTGGTTGGCTCTTCTTCCGGCGCCAACCTTGCGGCTGCCTTAAAACTAGCAGCCAGGCCCGGGGTGGCAGGCAGTCTGGTCACGGTCTTTTACGACCGCAGTGAGCGGTATTTCAGTAAACAGATCTATGGGTAGGGAGCAGTCTGGGCATGGAAGACACACGTTTCAAGGAGATCTTTGACCGCTGGGCGGATGAGTACGACCAGTCGGTTTACCGCCAGGAGGGGGAGTATGCGGAAGTATTTGCCGGCTATGACCAGATTCTGGCCCAGACCATAGAGAGTCTGGGTTTAAAGCCGGGCGATGTGGTTCTGGATATCGGCGCCGGCACCGGCAATTTAAGCGCCGTGGCCCTGCGCAAAGGGTACCGGGTGATCGCCGTCGAGCCCAACCAGGCCATGCGGGAGCGGGGAAAGGCCAAGTATCCAGAGCTGGACTACGTGGAAGGGAGTTTTCTTAACCTGCCCTTTTCCCCTGGCTCGATTCAAGGAATTGTCAGCAGCTATGCTTTCCATCACCTGACCGACGAGGAGAAGGGTGAGGCGGCCAGGCTTTTCCACCGGCTGCTGAGTGATGGAGGGCGGGTGGTAATTGCCGATACCATGTATGAGAAGGCCCAGGTGCGCGAGGAGCTGATTCGAGCCGCGCAGGAGCGTGGGTTCACCAGTCTGGCGGCCGACCTGCAGCGTGAGTTTTACACCACCCATGAGGTCTTGCGCACCCTGTTTGAAAGGGCAGGCTTCTCAACCTCCTTTCAGCCCATGAACCGCTTCGTCTGGATTCTTTCGGCAGTGAGGGTCTGAGGGTCTGGTCAATTTGGCCCTGAGTTCCAGTCCGACAACTACTCCCTACAAGACCTGGCCTGGCTGTCGATCTGAGACGAGTATCAGTCGCATGGAAGACCCCGTGCCATATCTCGGGGCCAGACCAAGCCCACCTGGCTACATGTCAGCGACGGGTCAGGCAGTTTGGCTCGATTGGGAGAGCTCAACTCAAACACGGTGGCAGGCCTCCCACGACCAAGCACTCGTGCAAAGGGATGTCCTGGTCCAAACCCACCATCTGCCTTGGCGTGCGAGTCCAAAAGCCGGGTACAGCTTGATGTCGCAAAGGCTCGAGGCCCCGTCTTGTACCGTGAGACCGCGCGCCCTGCCTGGCCGGGCTATTTATCGCGATTTGCCGAAGGACCAAAGGCTCATCCCTAGCAGTCTCTTGAGCTGCCGGGGTACCGACTCAGGTCCAAAACTCCTGCCGGCAAGGTAGAGTTTTAATATGAGCATTCTCAACCTCGAGCAGTTTATCAACCATTTCCAGGGACACCGCCGTCTGACCATCCGCACACTTGAAGCCTTTCCGGAAGACCAGCTCCTGGGCTACCGGGTGGAGCCGATGCGCACCTTTGCCGAGATGGCCGGTGAAATTTTGGCGCTCGAGCGCTATACCCTGCACGGCATCATCAGCGGAAACTGGGCCTGGCAGACCCCTGCGCCGCTGGCTTCCAAAATGGCCCTGCTAAGCGCTTTCGAACTGCAAGGTCAGGAGTCTCCCGGCCTACTTAGCCAGCTGAGCAGCGAGCGCTTAGAAGCGGTGGAGAAGGACAGTTTTGGCGCCAGATGGGCCAACCGTGACCGACTTTTGTATATGCTGGATAACGAAATCCACCACCGCGCCCAGGGCTACGTCTACCTGCGGCTACTCGGCATAGAGCCGCCAGCCTTCTGGGAGCGCTAGCAGTAGCTGGCCCGGGGTCGGTCCCCTGGTTTGGTACTTCACCCCTACACACCCCCGTCTGTAACAGTGGCCAGCCGCAAGGTCTGAGCTCGACGGTGAAGATCTCACTACCCCACTGCACACCCTGCCTTGCACCACAAAATCACTTCCGGCATCAGGGGCAGAGCGCAGCGAACGCTGGTAACTACTGCCGCTGGCCTGGTTCTTAAGTATCGAGTTTTACCGGGCTGGGCACCAGATCGGCAAAGCAGAACCCGTCGCGTTCCACCACCTCACCCAATTCTGCCTGCAGTGGCTGGCGGAACATCGGCCCGGCCAGTACGCACGTGTGGAACTCGCCGTTCTCACCACACGGATCAACGCCGGGCGGGAGTTCGTCCAGGAACTTGTGATCGAACCTGCGCCCGGCAAACGAGCAGGAAAGCCTTTTTGGATCGACACAGGTGATCACGGCCTCGAGGCCGGCCTCGATCATGCGCCTTGCCAGCTGCTCGGTGGGCTCCTGCCAGAGGGGAAAGAGCGGTTCCAGGCCAGATCCCTGAAGCTGCTTGATCCGGTAGGCGCGAATGTCTTCCAGGAACAGGTCTCCAAAGGCCATGTGCGTAGCACCCCTTTTGAGCCCATCTTCGATAGCCTTACGCATGGCCTCCTCGTAGTCTTGATTAGAGCAGGGCCAGGGTAGGGGTACGAGCTGGAGGGGGAGTCCCACCACGCGGGCCTGGGCCTCAAGAATGGCAAGGCGGGTCGAGTGCATCGAGACCCGCCAGTAGGCGGCATTTATGGTTGTCAAAAGGCCAATCACCTCGAGGGTTGGATCCTTTCGGAGCATGTGTAGAACCCAGGCGCTGTCCTTGCCAGAACTCCACGAAAGTAGCACTCTCCCCATGGCCAGCAACTTATCATGCCCTGTGGTGCTAAACCAGGCCACCTTTGGGCCTATCTTTACCCAAAGGGCTAAAACCACGTTGCTCACCCCACACCCTAGGCTTCTATGGCCTCAGTGTGTTCTCTGGACGCGATTACCCGGCTGTGGGTAATTGACGTAAGCGAGTGATACCATGGCCCATGTGACCCAACTGACCTTTGCGCACCCGGTTCCTGGCGCAACAGCTAGCCCTTACCGGGTGGTCTGGCGCGGTGTTGCGCTAATGGGAGTGGTAAACATTACCCCGGATAGTTTCAGCGACGGCGGGCGTTACCTGAAGGTCGAAGCTGCAGTAGCTCAGGCCAGAGCCCTGGCGGCCCAGGGGGCGCTGATAATTGATCTGGGCGCCGAGTCTTCGCGCCCGGGGGCGAAGCCGATCCCGGCTCAAGAAGAGCTGGCAAGGTTGTTGCCGGTGTTAGAACGCGTGCGCGACCTGGCTACCCTGATCAGCGTAGACACCGCCAAGCCCGAGGTGGCCGAGGCCGCCCTGGCGGCCGGGGCGCACCTGATCAACGATATTGGGGGCCTGCGCTCAGAGGCCATGCTGGAGGTCTGCGCCGGCTACCAGGCACCAGTGGTAGTCATGCACATGCAAGGCGAGCCAGGTACCATGCAGCAAGCCCCCCACTACCACGACGTGGTGGCCGAGGTAACACACTTTCTGGCTACGGCAGCCGAGCGGGCACTAATGGCCGGGGTACCCAGCGTGATTGTTGACCCAGGCATCGGGTTCGGCAAGACCCTGGCGCAAAACCTGGCCCTGTTGCGCGGGCTTGACCGTCTGGCAGCACTGGGACACCCGGTCATGGTGGGTGTCTCACGCAAGGCAACCATCGGTAAACTGGCCGGCGTCCAGGAGCCCAGCGCACGCGACCCCGGCAGTATCGCCGCGGGCCTTTATGCTGCCGCCCATGGTGCCACGCTGTTACGTGTACACGACGTAGCAGGTCACCAGCAGGCGCTGCGGGTCTGGCAGGCCCTGCAAACAGGCGATGCTGGATAAGACTGTTCAGGTGAAAACCCAGCTCCACGGTCATCACGGTCGGGATCCCAGGGAATGGGCCATAGCGCCGGCCTCGTTGTGTGAAGCCACAAACTCAAGACGCGCCCGGCTGGTACTGCCCCAGGCCGGCCAGGTCCGGCTGTTTTCTAATTGGGTGCTGTGGTTATCCAGCCAACGAGCCTGGCAAGAGCGGGGAGCGCTATGTTTTTCCCAGCGAGGCCAGAAATGTTTGTTGGTCATGCTATATTTGAACAAGCCTTCTTGCGAGACTTTGCTTAGTCTGTTGTTACGGAGACTCGATGGCAAAAAACTCAGACCAGCCCGGGCCCACCGTCATCATCATAGGCGGCGGACCGGTGGGTTTAATTTCCGCCTACTACCTGCTCAAATCGGGAAGGAAAGTAACCATACTTGATGCCCGGGAAATTGCCAAAGGAAGCTGCGCCGGAAATGCTGGGCAGTTTGTGCCCAGTCACATCGTTCCGCTGGCAGCGCCGGGGGTAACGGCTTCGGCCCTAAGGTGGATGCTAAACCCAGCCTCGAGTCCATTTGCGATCAAGCTGCGCCTGGACCCGAAATATATTATGTGGCTGGTTCAGTTTGCAGCTTCCTGCACCGAGGCCAATGTCCGGCGGGGGCTACCCTCTCTGCAAAATCTTGCTCAATTGAGCGCGACAAACTTAAAGAAAGTGCTGGAGGAAGAGAGCATACACTGCCAGTATCAAAAGACGGGAGTCATTTACCTTTATAAGGACACCAGGGCCTTTGAAAGCGGCAGGCGCGAAGCCGATTTTCTAATGAAGAACGGCGTACCGGTTGAGGTGCTGGATCGGGCCGCTTTGCGGGCTAAAGAGCCGATTGTGCTGGATGGGGTCATCGGTGGGATTCACTATGCGGGCGACTCTTTCATGAATCCAGACACTTTTCTGGGTGAGCTGGCAAAACGTGTAGGGGCAATGGGCGCGGAGATGCTGCCGCACACCACCGTCACGGGGTTTGAATCGGCGCGGGGAAAGGTTCGGCTGGTACGAACAAGTGCTGGTGAGCTCGAGGCCGGGCAGATAGTCCTGGCGGCAGGCGCGTGGTCTTCCCTGGTTGCGCAGGAAATGCGGCAAACACTTCCCATACAACCGGCGCGGGGATACAGCCTCACGGTTGCTGCGCCCAGCCAGATGCCGCGCCATGCCTTCATTCTGGGTGATCGGCGGGTGGCAGTCTTGCCGCTTGGCAACCTTTTGCGGTTTTCTGGCCGATTTGAAGTGGGCGAGTACGATCTAACGCCAAATCCGGTATGGACTGCCCGGCTAGAGAAATTCGCGCGAGAGTATATCGAGTTAGACAAAAAACTGGAGGTAAAAGAGTCCTGGGCCGGACTGCGCCCGGTCACTCCCGATGGCATTCCGGTGATTGGGCCGTCACCGCATCATGACAACGTAATCGTTGCCACCGGTCACGCGATGCTGGGCCTTACCCTCGCACCGGGCACCGGCCAGCTGGTAGCAGAGCTGGTGAACGGGCAGAAGAGCAGGTTCGATTTGGGCGCCTTTAGAGTCGAACGTTTTGCATGAATGAAGGCTTTAACTGTGCTCACTCATAGAGTTAGTGAAGCGCACATCTAAAGTCCAAACGCGTGGCAGCTATTACGATGTCAATCGCTAATTTTCGCTTAGCGCATGAGTGGACTCGAGGAGGCCGCAGGCCGACGAAGCAACAAGGTGTCGGAGTGGCCGAGCATGGGGGTGTTTCATCCATCCAGGGCGGTATTAACGCAACCTGGCCGAGAGGAAGCTAGGGACTGCTTCGCGTCAGGCCCAACTTTGACAGTTTGGCGCTGGCTGAAGGCCACGATGCTGTCTGTACCAGCGTTTCAGGATGAGGGTGCGGCGGAGGTTGCCACCAGGTGCTCTACTCGCGGAGGCGGGGGGG
>JBGFRI010000036.1:0-10647 GCA_041695225.1 Deinococcota bacterium | reverse complement strand
GCCTTCGACCTGCTCGGCGTCACGCACCGGCTGTAGCCATGTAACCGCACCACCTCACTAAGGACAAATGACGGCTCGGAGCGGAGTATTGCTGGGTTCCTACAAAGGTAACTTCGGGCTAAAGCACAAACAGCAAGCCCTACTCCAATCGGTCAGGTGAGGTAGTTTTCCACCAGTGCCGACTGTACCGCCAGCGCCCTACTACCTGCGACCATTCATGGCGTGTAATCAACCAGAGCTGACGGCAAAATGCCGTGCGGTGCGTCCCGAAAAGCCCCGGCCATCCAGGGCAAACTGCAAGGCAGCATTGCGAATGGTCTCATCTAACTCCCGCCCTAACATCTGCGCCACGGCCTGTAAATACTGCTCCTTATCGAAGGGTGGAAAGGTCAGCACCAGCCCAAAACGATCGGCCAAACCCAGCTTGTCTTGCATGGTATCCCATGAGGCGGGGTCGGCTGTGCCAGGCTCAGGCCGGTCTGACCAGTGCTGGGCAACCAGGTTGCGACGGTTAGAGGTGGCGATTAGCAACACATTTCGGGGCCGCTCGAATACCGCACCCTCGAGCAGGGCCTTGAGCTTGTGAAACCGCTCATCGTCACTAAAAAGAGCCAGGTCATCCAGGTACAGCACAAACCGAAACGGCAGGGGTGCCAGCAACTCCAGCAGCTCCGGCAGTTGCTCCAAGCCATCTGCGAGCAGTTCCACCAGCCTTAAGCCCTGCCCGGCATACCGGGTTCGCAGGGCCTTGACCGTGCTAGACTTGCCCGTACCCCTGGCCCCGTACAAGAGCATGGCAGTGGCGGGCTTTCCGGCCAGAAAGCGCTCGACACTGGCGCAGACGGTCTGAATCTGCCGGGTATAGCCCACCAGGTCGTCGAAGCTGACGGGGTCTGGTTTCTCTACCGCCTGCATCTGCTGGCTGTATCTAAACACCGTATGGTAAGCATAGATGCCATAGCCATAGGTCTGGTACAGGCTGGCCAGGCTGGCCGGCGACCCGGTCTGCAGCACTATCAGCGCGGTTTGTTCGGCCTTAGTGGCCTCCCGGCTGCCAAAATCGGCAAAGGGGTGTTGCTGTTGCAGGCGCTTGAGCTCCTGGCGCAAGCGCAGCAGCTCCTGCACAATCCACTGGGCCAGGCCGGGGCTTAAAGGCTCACCGAGCAGGTGGCGGGCCAGGGTCTCATCGCCCAGGATGCGCTGACAGAGAAGCCAGCCCCAGGGCTCGCCGGCGGGTAGCCTGGCGTAAAAGAGTTCGCTGAGCGGGTCGTCGTAATGTGAAGGAAAAAGCTGCATGGCTTAATCATCCGAATCTTCGGCCACTCCGTCACCTAGTCTATGGATTAATCATCCCAATCTTCGGCCAATCCGTCACCTAGTCTATGGTGTAGGTATTGTACCGTCAGACTCTTCGGGATGCTTAGAGGGCGCTCGGAAAATCTCCTCTCCCCTTGCGGGAGAGGCTGGGTGAGGGGGTGTGAGCGCAGCGAACCACAGCGTCCCTGGCGTCATTCAACCCTCACCCCAACCCTCTCCCAAGCTTGGGAGAGGGGCCCCCAGTGACCGTTGCTTTAGATCCTGTGTTCATCGAAATTCTCCTGAGAATGTGAATGGCCTGGTAATTTCCGAACATCCTCTAGCCCATCGTGTCTCTGCGTCCAGGACAGGCTGCGCCGCTAGGCAGACCAGACCCTGGCCGGCACCCTTCCATCTCGCCCGCCTGGGGTATGGGCTGCATGCGGTTAAGCCTTGAGGTTGGCTTTGCTGGGATTAGCTACTTCCATAACTTCCTTGCCAGAGGGGGAGGTAATGCGCTTTATGAAGATATCTACCAGTTTTGGGTCGAGCTTTTTGCCCTTAAGGCGGCTGAGCTCCTCGATGATTTCCGCGGGCTTCCAGGCTTTCTTGTAAGGGCGCGGGCTGTAAAGGGCATCGAAGGTGTCTACAACCGCAAAAATGCGCGCCAGAATGGGAATGTCCTGCCCTTTTAGACCATTGGGATAGCCACTGCCATCCCAGTTTTCATGATGATAGCGGACAATCTCCAGGGTTTCGTGGGGAAGAAAAGGAACCCGCGATAGTATTTCCCAACCCTTTAGCACATGGTCTTTCATGATCTCCCACTCTCCTTCGTCGAGCCTGCCGGGTTTGCGCAGGATCTGGTCGGATATGGAAAGCTTACCAATGTCGTGTAAGTAGGCGCCCCAGCGCAAGAATTTGCGGCTGGAAGCGTCCAGATTCAGATCCTGGGCCAGCTGGTCGGCCCAGGCCACCACCCGTTTGGTATGGCCCTGCGTCTCGTGGTCGCGGTACTCCAGGGCCAGGCCCAGGGCACGTAGAGTGCCATCGTAGGCGTCCTCGAGGTGTTTTAGGGCCTCCATCTGTCCTAGCTGGGCTCCCATTACCCTGGCCAGCGAGTTGGCCATGGCTTTTTCCTTCGACTGAAAGGGCTGGTTACCCTCGCGGGCCAGAATAACAACACCCAGTGGCCGGTTTTGCCGGGCCGAGACCGGAACGGCAGCCGTGGACCAGCCAGTGCTTTCGGGGATGCCCTCGAGGTAACTGCCAACCACAAAGGTATCGGTAAGGCTGGCGCGGGTACTGAGTTTCTGCTGTGGCAGATGCCGCCCGCGGTAGCGCTCGAGGGCGCCCCGCGCGCTCACCACCACCGGCTTGCCTTCGCGGAAGCGCACAAAGGCCAGGTGCGGGGCAATTTTCAGGTTGTGCAGTGAAGACATTGCACTCTCGGTCAGCTCTAGTGGGTCGCTAGCAGTGCTGATGTTCAGGCTGCCCTCTTCCAGCAGGTGCATAAAGCGCAGGGAGTCGGTTAGCTCCTTTTGCGAGCGCCGATCCCGCTCGCGTAGCCAGGCCACAAAACCCAGCGCTACCAGACCAGGCAACATGGTGACCAGCAGGCTGTCCAGGCTCAGACTGGACCCAGGAATCAGGTGCTGGCCAACAGTGTAGATGAGCAGCAAGGGAACTACCCAGCGCATGCTGGGCGATCCATCTTTCCAGACCCAGGGTAGTAAAAAGAGAAAACTAAAAGCCAGGTAGGCTTCGGGCAGAAAGTGATATGAGACCATACCCCAGGTAAGCAGTCCCAGCAGGCTCACCAGGCTTTGGCTATGTAGTATCCGCTGATTTGCAATATGCATAGCAAGCACACTAATCCAAATCTAACACCCGGCCAGAATGCTGCTGGGTCATTTGCCTGAGTGCTGCCGGAAATAAAATACACTTCCATAATATGAATGAGCTGGTCAGTCTTGTTTTTATCGCGCTTGGCGTCGTTCTGCTCTACTTTGGAGGAGAGTGGCTGGTACGCAGCTCGGTGTCGCTGGCCCGCAACTGGAGGGTCAGCGCGATGGTAGTAGGCCTGACCGTGGTAGCCTTTGGCACCAGCAGCCCCGAGATGGCCGCCAGCCTGGCCGCAGCCCTGATGGACAGCCCCGCAATTGCCATCGGTAATGTGGTCGGGTCCAACATTTTCAACATCATGGTGATTCTGGGGCTTACCGCCCTGATGGCCCCCTTCCTGGTGAAGTCGGAATTTATCAAGCGCGAGGTTCCCCTGATGATCGGGGTGGCTTTGCTGCTATTCCCGATTCTGTATTTCGGCAACGATCTAAACCGGCTCGAGGGTCTGATTATGCTGGCGCTTTTGGTGCTATACGTCTGGTTTTTATATCGCCTTAGCCCGGGCGACCCAGCCGAGGTGCAAAGCGAGTACGAGCAGGAATATGGCGATGCCCGCAAGACCACACCCAGCTGGCAGGCCTACCTGGGGGTATTGCTGGGGCTGGTCTTGCTGGTGCTGGGCGCCCGTTTGCTGGTAGAGGGGTCGGTTGATCTGGCCAGGGGCCTGGGCGTTTCCGAGCTGGTGATAGGACTGACCATTGTAGCTGCAGGAACCAGCCTGCCCGAACTGGCCACCTCTATCGTGGCGGCAATAAGGCGTCAGCCCGACATCGCTTTGGGCAATATCGTGGGCTCCAATATCTTTAACATCCTGGGTATCCTGGGGGTAACGGCTCTGGTGCAGCCCATCGGCCTACCCTGGGAGACCATCCAGCGCGATATGTGGGTAATGCTGGGTATAAGCCTGCTCTTGTGGTTCTTTATTGCCAGAGGAGCGCGGCTGGGGCGGAAACGGGGGGCTGCATTGCTGGCTTTGTACCTGGCATACGTGGCCCTCTTGATCCTGACCGGAGCTTAGAATGCCCGAGCTCAGGTAGAATGACTGAGCCTCCCATGTAGATAGATTTGGCAAGGGCTTAGTGTTGAAGGCTGCGTGCTGCTGAGCATCCAGCCGTAGACAGATCTCTCCCGCGTGTTTGAAGCAAAAATTGGGGGTGCTGCGAGGATGCTTAGGCCAAACCCCTCGGTGAGCTCTTAGCACCAGAGAAAGCCCGACCTCGGTGCAGCCACTTGGCAGACTCAGCTTAGACGACCAGCGCGCTATTTTGATCGTTGGTGGTGAACAATAGTCATGGGCAATTCCTCCGATGCCCGGCCCAGCCTCATAACTGTTAACAAAGCCATACCGCCGACTGCTCTTGCGAAGCTGATAAACTCAACCCGGTGAGCCCTGGCAAGCCTCCTACTCCCCCCTGGGCCTATGCGCTGGGCGAGTTTGGTCTGGGTCTGCCTACTAACGTGGTGGGTGCTTTTCTGGTTTTGTATTTCACCGACCACATAGGCCTGGCCGCTACCTGGGTAGCCTTGGCCCGCAGCATTAATACTGTCTGGGATACCATCAACGATCCGCTGTTCGGCTACTTATCCGATCGCACCCGCCACCCGCTGGGCCGGCGCTTGCCCTGGCTACGCTGGGGCTTGCCGCTATACGTGCTTTCAAGCTTGCCGCTATGGTTCGTGCCCCAAACCTGGTCAGATTTGAGTTTGTTTTTGTACCTCCTGTTTTTCCTCTTAGTGTTCGAGGGCTTTGCTGCAGTAGTGTTTGTCAATTTCAACGCCTTGTTCCCTGCGCTCTATACCGATGAAGATACCCGGGTGCGGGCCAATACCTTGCGGCGCGCCGTGGGTTTGGTGGGCATAATGCTCACCACTTCACTGAGTCCCTTGCTTTACACCCATCTGGGGTTCGGAGTGATGGGTCTGATCTGGGCCGGCTTAGCCACACTCTGTTTGTGGGCCTTCTATTCCAATCTGCGCGAGCCCAGCTGGATGCCGCCTCCGGCCTATGCTGGTTTCTGGGCCAACCTGCTTGACACCCTCAAAAACACCCAGTTCCGCCTGATGCTGGTGGCTGTGGCCCTGACCCATACGGCGCTAGGCTTGTTGATAATCGGGTTTCCTTTTTTTGCTAAGTACGTACTAAACCTTCCCGCCGCTCAGATTGGGATTGTCTTTGCCGGGGTGTTTGCCTTTACGCTGCTTAGCGCTTTTTTGTGGCCCTTTATCACCAAGCGGCTGAACGCCCTGCAGAGCTGGCAGTTGGCAATGGGCTTATTTGCTCTGGCTCTGCTCCCAATGTGGCAGGTGGACACCCTGGCCGCAACGTTGCTGCTTACCCTGCCACTGGGACTTGCTCTGAGCGGAGTGGTAATCTTGCAGGATGTGGTGCTGGCACGGGTAATTGACCAGGACGCCCTGCGCAATGGCTTACGCCGCGAGGGAGCCTTTTACGGTACGGCCGCGGTGTTGATCCGGCTGTCGGGGCTCATCCAGAACCTGGTGCTGGCCTCCCTGACCCCTCTTTTTGGCTTCGTAAGCGGTGCAGAGCCTGGCCCCAATCCAGAAGCCGCTTTCCGCTACCTGATGGCCGGCCCGCCGGTAGTGGCGGTTCTACTGTCGGCGCTGGTGGTTCGTTTCATCCATTTTGGGCCCGCGCCGTCAAGGTAACGTGGTTTTCGATACCCTCTCGGCCGGCACACCCCCCGCGGTAGAATTGCCTGGTAAAAGCTTTTTCAGATGTTGCCGCCTATTTGTGTGGCCAGGCCACGCTCCGCGGCTGGGTTAAAGCCCGCGGCTCGAGGGATTAGATCCGCTTTCTACAACTAGGTGATAGTACTCGATTTATCCCGGACACCGGGTCCCTAGGCGAGTCGCTTACGCGATTCCGGCAAAGCCGTAACCTAACGCAGCAAAGGCGAAGTCAGCCGTTGGCTGTGCGACTACGGCTGCTATACGGTGTGCTGCTGCAAGCTAAACGTACCCTTTTATAGCCAGTATATAGTCCTGTGTGCCTAGCTAACCCCAACATCACGCTGGGGTCTACCGACGCCTGCTCGAACACCAAGAGAAGCACTGGGTGCTCGATGCTGAGGAGCTGGTGCCAGAATGAACTGCGGTCAAATGGCAGATCCACCCCAGGTGAAGGGGTGGATTTATCCGTCCTGGTGGTGGGCTGTACAGGAATCGAACCTGTAACCCACTGATTAAGAGTCAGTTGCTCTGCCAGTTGAGCTAACAGCCCAAGCAACAAATAAATATAGTAGTTGCACAGAACCATGTCAATGGACTGAGTAATCCGGTGGCTGGGGATGGGGGTGAGTAGCACTACGCTGTCGAAAGCCGAGGATCAAAGGTCTAGAGCATTGCTGGTGGCCTTCGACTTTCGACCTTTGACATTTCTTATTTGACCGTTTTTGCCCTTCCGTGCTATCTTTGAACGTGCGCACCGGCTACTGGCCGGACGTACAGTCGGGGAGTAGCGCAGCCTGGTAGCGCATCTGCTTTGGGAGCAGAGGGTCGCTGGTTCGAATCCAGTCTCCCCGACCAGAGCGCCCATCGCCAGGTCGAGAGTTGAGCGTCCAGATTCTAGTGTCACAGCCGATGTCGACCCTCGACCCTCGACACTAGACCCTAGACGGCGCAAAGCGCTACATGCGGGAGTAGCTCAGTTGGTAGAGCGTCAGCCTTCCAAGCTGAATGTCGCGGGTTCGAATCCCGTCTCCCGCTCCACCAAACCGCCCTAACAGGCGGTTTTTTTGACTCAGATTGTAGATGTTGTGTGGCTGTGGAGGTTGTGTCTGGCGGATGGGGCATTCTTCCATCACCTCGAGCACGAGCGAAAAGGCTATGTCTTCGATGTGGAGGAGGCCATACCCACCGAGCAGAGACACCAGGCCTGATTTTTTGCTAAACTGTCTGGCGGCTGAGTTTCGGCCCGAACTATTTAGGGTAAAAATTAGGGTAACGCCATGAATCAGATTCAAGCTACCCCTAAGAAACACAGACCAGCACAAACTGTGCGCCCGTAGCTCAGCGGACAGAGCAGCCGCCTTCTAAGCGGTAGGTCAGGGGTTCGAGTCCTCTCGGGCGCGCCAGTTCAGGACGTAAAAAACACGGGGTGGCCTTCCCGTGTTTTATCTTTTGACCCCATTCTTGACCCCAATAAAAAGTCGAAGGTCGCATGTCGAAGGTAGAAAGTCAAAGGGGGTAGATGCCCCCTCGAGAATTTGAGAAACCCCCTGGGGGGGGGTGGTGACAAAACCGCCAAAACCTCCATTTGGGGGGTTTTGCCAGTTTTGTCAACGGGGGGTAGAGGGTCAACAGAAATGTCTCTGCCCCATCTTGCGCAGCTATGCCACCCCCCACCCGCAAACCCGCATGGTTGGGGTTGTCCTTGTCCTGCACAGCGTTAAGATATGCCGGTTCCTCACCCGCATGAACCCGCACAACCCGCATGTTTACCTCCTCAGGGACCGGGGTACGCTTGGGGTCGAAAGTCAACAGACCTTAGACCTTAGACCTATGCCTTCGCCCTGGGCTGCCCCAGGTCTTCCGGGTCAATCACCCAGCCTTTGCGCTCATGCTGTAGCAGGTGACGGTAGATGCCCAGGGTGATATTCCCGTTAGCATGACCCATCCGCTCGGCCACCAGCTCGAGGGGTGCGCCATTAGCCAGCAGGTGACTACCATAGCTGTGGCGCAGGTCGTGGACACGCAGGTGGGGGATACCCAGCCGGGCGACAATCCGGTGCAGCGCACGGTTAGGACTGTTCGGGGTGAGGGGTTTATCGGGGTTATCGCCCGGGAAGACCCAGCGGGGGGCAGCACCCAGCAGTTCCACCCAGTGGGTGTGATACTCCCGTAAGCGCTTCAGGGTAGCCAGCGGGATAGGGACTGTGCGCTTGCTGCCTGCGGTCTTGGGGGTGGTCAGCCGTCCCCCGTGGGGCCCGGCGGCCCAGACCTGGCGGATACTCAGCAGTCCGGCCTCGAGGTCTATGTCCTGCCAGCGCAACCCCATCGCTTCACCTTTACGCAACCCACAGGCCAGTATCAGGCGCAGCAGCATGGCAGTGCGTTTATCGCTGTGGGTGTCCAGCGCGGCCAGCAGCAGTGTGACCTGGCCAGGCTCCAGGCTCTTACCTACCTGGCCTACGGCCTTGCTCCGGGCCAGTTTCACCGCAGCCACAGGGTTGCGATAAATCAGTTCTAAGGCCAGCGCCTCCTCGAGTAAACGGTGCAGACGTTCACGCACTTTGCGCACCGTGCGGATGCTCAGGCGTTTTGCCAGGTTATCCAGCAGCAGCCGGATGTCCAGCGGTTTTATCTCTGCGAGCTGGGCACCCCCCAGCACGGGCAGGGCATAGCCCAGTTCGGCCCGGTACAGGTCAACCGTGCGCGGGCTTACCTCTGTGGCTTTACGCTCGAGCCAGGACTCGGCAAAACCTGCCAGCGTCGCCCCCTTGCCGGGTAGCATATGCCGCTCAGACCGGGTCTTCAGGTCACGGGCCTTGGCCTCGGCCTGTTTTGCGGTCTTACCAAAGGCCGATAGCCTGACCCGTTTCCCACCACGGATAACTGTCACACGGCACTCGTAGCGGCCATCTGCCCGTTTGCGGGGTTTATTGGTTAGCCTTGGCATTCTTCCCCTCCGATAAAGGTAAATGCTCGTTTATCAACTCATTCACAATGGCGCTCCTGCTGCGTCTGCTGGCCTTAGCCACCGCGTCTAAGCGTCTCTTGGTGGCAGGGCGCAGGGTTAGGCTCACGATAAGCGCCTTCTGGCCTGGGGGCAATGGTTTGGCCCCTGACCCCGGTCTGTATCCTCCACGTGGCATAGATTCATCACCCCTTTCTTTGACTACGATAGTAGCATATTCAATAAGTACTGTCAACCACGTACATGTCGGGTGAATTGCGCCTGTGGTTCAGCCGGATTAGGAAAAAAAACCCCCATATACCAGGGCGCAAAAGAAACCCTCATATACCAGGCTAAATGTTGGAGCCCCATGTATCGGGACAAACAAGAAGCCCCATGTATCAGTCAAATTTAGGAACCCCCATGCGCTAGGACAAAAAAGAAACCCCCATGCGCTAGGTCGGGCTCGAGTTCACCCTCGTCTTTTGCCCAGAAACAGCGCCCAGCCCGGGCCGAAAGGGTCGCGTTGGGAATCATCACCAGGTGCATCGCGGCGCATCCCGGTGTTTTTTCGACCTGGTTGTTTCTGACGGTTAGCACTGCCTGCGGCCTTACGGGGTTTGCGTCCCCGACAGTCTTAGTGGTAAGACCGCAAGGGGCCATAGGCCGCCAAGCTCTGCCGTGGTTCGATTGCTGGCTGTCTTTCAGATCCCAAGACGAGTCCGAGGCACGCCCGCTGTGTCCAGCAACACCTTCCAGAAGCGCGTGGAGAAGGTTCTGGGCTGTTGTAGTGGTTCATCTGTGCCCCGCTGAAAAATTCGCACTCGCCGCAGGTGTTGGAGATCGGCTCGAGGCGCATGTTTGCAGCGGCGTCACCTTCATAGGTAGAGTGCCAGCGTGCGGCCTCGAGCAACTGTCAAATCGTTACTTGAGCTATGGCGTCTTTATTGTTCAATCGCGTTTCTGAGTACACATTGGTCACCTCGCTGCCGACGGAGGTTCTGAATCTTTAGGTCTAAGCGCACGGGTTACACCCCAACCTCCGAAGCGCAGTTACTCGCCGAAAGTGGTTCTTGGTTCCGAGGCTGCTTCACAAGTTAGCTTTTCCACTCCAGCCATCCCTTGGAAGCCCGTCGCCCTTGAACCACCCTTCCAACAACGGAGTTGTTTTTAATTGCGTACACGAAACCAGCTTGATGCACCCTGAACCCAAGTAATGTTCGTATCTCAGAGCAGACTGCGAGATGCCGCCCACCTGGCGCAAGCACAGCAGCCTCCACCCTACAACGCCCCCTTCCGAGCGTTGCCGCGACCTTGGTCGCCACGGCGTCCCACATCTGATGCTCGTCGGTGCTTCTCTTGATGCCGTTGAGTAGGTCCACTAGCGGTTGGAGTCGTGGAGTGTCGCCCGAAGTAGCAAACTCAAAGTGGATGGGCAGGCCTGTGAGCTCACAGACGCGAAGGTCGTCCGGATGGCATATCCGGCCACTCCATAGACACGACTTGGCTTCGATTGGGGCGCAAAATGTTCCTGCTGCTGACCGCACGGCAACCTCTTCTAGAATGCTTGCTCCCGAGAGGCTGCTCGTCACCAGGATTCTCTTGAGAACTCTCTTGCCTGTAGTGGCGCATCTCTCCAGTTCCGATGGCAATACTCTCTTTCGGGTAACCGCGCACTCTTCCAGGATGCCGATAATGGACCCCATAAACTGGACACGAAAACCGCAGGCTCTAAGCGACACTAGTTTATGAGAAAGAACCACTCAGCCAGTTTCAAAGCGCAGGTTGTCCTGGAACTGCTCAGGGAAGAA
>JBGFRI010000017.1:0-11013 GCA_041695225.1 Deinococcota bacterium | reverse complement strand
GGTTCAACCCAGCCGGTCATCCAGAACGTCCAAACCAAGCCTCATGCAATACTAATGGAAGGGAGGGAGTGTCGCTTAGACCAGGCCAGAATTCTGTCTTGACAGAGGGGTCCACCTCAGGGTTAGTTTCTGGTAGAGGCTTGGGGTAAGCTCGAGGGTGTGTTGACCAGCCCGCTAGTACAGGTTCCTCACGGCTTCACCACCCGTGAGGGGGGTGTTTCACCGGCCCCCTACAACAGTCTTAACCTGGGGTTGTCTACTGCCGATAGGCCCGAGAATGTGCTCGAAAACCGTCGGCGGGTACTGGCGGCTTTTGGTGACCCACCCCTGGCGCAATTAAGTCAGGTGCACGGCAGTACCGTACACCTGGTGCAGGAGCCGGGGGAGTGGCGTGGTGATGGCCTGCTTACGGCTACTCGCGGGCTTTTGCTCCGGGTCGGCGTGGCCGACTGTTATCCTATTCTGCTACACGACCCGGCAAAGGGAGTGGTGGGGGCATTGCACGCAGGTTGGCGAGGAGTGGTTGCAGGCATTTTGCCCAGAGCCCTGGAATTGATGAGGGCTCATTTTGCCAGCCGTCTTGAAGAGGTGCGCCTTGCGGTTGGCCCCGGCATTAGCGGCCCTCATTTTCAGGTCGGGACGGAAGTAGCTCAGCGGTTTGAGCAGGCCGGGCTGCCTTTTTACCACCCCGACCCGGGCCATCCTGGCAAGTACCTGCTGGACCTGGAGCGGGCCATTCGGGCACAGGCTCTCCAGGGCGGAATTGCTCTGGAGCACTACTGGGCGCTGGGGCGCTGCACCTATGCCGACCAAGTGTTCTTTTCGCACCGGCGCGACCAGGGCCAGACCGGGCGCATGTGGGCCTTGATCATGCTGTCTGGCCAGTAGAGTCCTGAAGGGCAAACTCTGGCCGTTTGATGCAAGTTTTTGGGGCGCCTGGCAGGGTGTCTTCCAAGCCGGCTTCTAGATAATCTGTAGTCTTAGCCAGGTTTTCGTTACACTATTGGGGTGCTGAAGCCAAAGGCCAGGCTAAAATCGGTAACCTCCATCACGCCCCAGTGGCTTGGCGAAAGGGGGTTAAAAGCGGTTTTGCTTGATCTGGACAATACCCTAATCCCCTACAAGAGCTATGGTGAGGCCCCCGAGGACCTGGTGGAATGGCTAAAGACCCTGAAGGAGGCTGGCTTTCAGGTCATGCTAGTCTCCAATGGCAGCCGCCGCCGGGTTCGCTACTGGCGCGAAAAACTCGAGATTCCCGGTTTTGGCCCGGCGGGCAAGCCCTGGTTTGGCTTTCGTAAAGCCCTGCGGCGACTGGGCCTGACCCCCCGCAAGGTTGCGGTGGTGGGCGACCAGCTCTTTACCGACGTGCTGGGAGGCAACCTGATCGGGGCCTATACGGTGCTGGTTCCGCCTCTGTCTAAGAAGGAATTGGGTTACACCCGGCTGGTGCGAAAACTCGAGCGCTGGGTAATAGACTGGGTGAAGGAGTGAACGAGCATATGGATGATTAATCTATGGACTGGGTGATGGAGTGGCCGAGCGTGTGGATGATTAATCTATGGATTCGGTGATGGAGTAGCCGAGCGTGTGGATGATTAATCTATGCGGTAATCTGGCTTTGGCCTGGTGGCAGGAGCCAGAGTGGAATTTGACCCAAAAGAATACCGCCAAGAGCCCAGAATAAGCAAAGACTAAGGAGGAAGCGAAGCCATGGCCTGCGTCACCCGTTGTATCAAAAGAAAAAGTGAAGCCAGGCCCGTTGTTTTCTGCGGGCAGACCGAGGTTACGGCTTTGCCGGAATCGCGTAAGCGACTCGCCTAGGGGCAGTGCCTGGAAGTGCCAGCTTCGCATAGGAGGACAGGTCGAATGGCGAACGTCTTGACCATTGGGGATAAACGATTGGGCGCAGCCCTGTTAGATATGGGCTTAGTGGGCGACGAAGAGCTCCAGCGGGCGCTGGAGCAACACCGCGAGGTGGGGGGCAACCTTTCCGAGATTATCGTGGAATTGGGGCTGCTCTCCGAACGGCGCATCGCCCAGGCCATCGAAGAGACCTTTGGGGTTCCGCTGGTGGAGCTGGTGGGCCTCGAGATCGCCCCCGAAGCACAGTCGCTGATCCCTGCCGAGCGAGCCAGAGACCTTGGGGCCATTCCTTTTAGTGTAGAGGGGGGAACACTGCGGGTAGCCCTCCTGAACCCGCTGGACAACCTGGTACTGGAGGAACTCGAAGACCTCACCAATCAGATTATCGAGCCCTACCTGACTACGCAGTCTTCCTTCCGCTATGCGCTGGCCCTGCACTACCCCGAGTTGGGCCTGCCTGTACCCCCACCGCCCTCGGCTGCTTCACCCGGCGAGATGCAGTTGGGCGAAATCCTGGTCAACCAGGGGTGGCTGAGGCGCGAAGACCTGGCGGTAGCGCTGGTGGAGCAGGAAAAAACTGGCGAGCTGCTGGGCCGCCTGCTTGTCCACAAATTTGGCCTAACCGAAGAAAAGCTCTATCAGGCCCTGGCCGATCAGGCCGGGCTGGAGTTCAAAACTGACCTGAGCAACCTCGAGATGCAAAACGAGGTGACAGCCCTCTTGCTACGCCCAGATGCCCTGCGCTACCAGGCCGTGCCCATCCGACAGGACGGTCAGCAGGTGTTAATTGTCCTGGCCGACCCTCGCCACCGCCACGCGGTAGCCCAACTGGTCGAGCGCCCCACCAAATTTATCCTGACCCAGCCCAAGATGTGGGAGCTATTGTTTAGCAAGGCTTACCCCGAAAAAAGCCGCCTGGGCGAGGCCCTGGTACAAGAAGGCAAGCTGGCCCGTGCAGCCTTGCAAGATGCCCTCTCGGTACAGCGCCGCATGGGTAAGACCCGTCCACTGGGCGAGGTGCTGGTGGAGCTGGGGTATGTGGGTGCCCTGGATGTGGAAGAGGCCCTTTCCAAACAAAGGCAGGGCGGCGGCCGCCTGGAAGATACCCTGGTGCAGTCGGGCAAGATCAAGCCGGAGATGCTGGCCAAGAGCCTGGCCGCACAGCTTGGCTACCCTTACATCGACCCTTCCGACTCTCCCCCCGACCCCTCGGTGCTGACCATGGTGCCAGAGTCTACGGTCCGGCGCTATACCATTTTCCCACACCACCTGGAGGGTAATACCCTGGTGGTCTTGATGAAAGACCCCCGTAATATCCTGGCCATTGACGATCTGCGCATGATCACCAAACGCGACGTGATGCCGGCGGTTTCGGCGGAGGCTTCCATCTCCAAGCTGATCGAACGGTTTTATGGCGGCTCAAGCGGGGTAGAGGAGCTGGCCCGAGAGTTTGAGAGCAAGAAAAAAGACGATGAGGCTGTGGATACCAGCGCCCTGGACGACAATGCGGTGGTCAGACTGGTCAACAGCATCATCCGAGAGGCTTTTTTGCAGGAAGCCTCCGATATCCACATTGAGCCACGCCAGACCGAGATTCTGGTGCGGATCCGGATTGATGGCAACCTGCGCGAGTACATGCGCCTGCCCAAGGGGGCTGGCCCAGCGGTGGCCTCGAGGGTAAAGATTATGGCCAACCTCGACATCGCCGAGCGGCGCCTGCCGCAGGACGGACGGGTGCGCTTCCGCGACCGCTCGATTGACCTGGACCTGCGCCTCTCTACCCTGCCCACCGTGTATGGCGAAAAAATTGTTATGCGCTTGTTGCGCAGGGCGGCCGACATTCCCGAGATTGAGCAACTGGGCTTTGCCCAGGACGTCTTCCAGCGCTTCGAGGACGTGATTGCCAAGCCCTATGGCATCTTTTTGATCACTGGCCCCACTGGCTCGGGCAAGTCCTTCACCACCTTTAGTATCCTCAAGCGCATTGCCACCCCAGACAAAAACACCACCACCATTGAAGACCCGGTAGAATACGAGATTCCTGGTATAAACCAGACCCAGGTCAACCCGGTAGCGGGCCTGACCTTTGCCAAGGCCCTGCGCAGCTTTTTGCGCCAGGACCCAGACATTATCATGGTCGGGGAGATCCGCGACTCGGAGACTGCCAAAATTGCTACCGAGGCTGCCTTAACCGGACACCTGGTTATCGCTACCCTTCACACCAACGATGCAGCGGGGGCGATCACTCGCCTTGACGAGATGGGGGTAGAACTCTTCAACATCTCGGCTGCCCTGGTGGGAGTGCTGGCCCAGCGGCTGGTACGCAAGATTTGTGAAAGCTGCAAGATCCAGGTTGAAGCCGACCCCAACGTACTGCGTCGCCTGGAACTGTCCAAGGAAGATGTGCGCGGCAAGAGCCTGTTCAAAGGCACCGGCTGCGACAAGTGCAACGGCTCGGGCTACCGGGGGCGTGCTGCCATCCACGAGCTAATGGTTCTAGATGACGAGATCCGCCGGGCAATTGTGGAAGGGCAGTCGGCCACCCAGATCAAAGAAATCGCCCGAAGAAATGGTATGAAGACCCTTCGGGAGGACGGGATCCAGAAAGCCTTTGTGGGCCTCACCTCGCTGGAAGAAGTGATGGCCCGGACCAACGAGTAGAGCCTGGCCCAGGTGGGGCGATATACTCATCGCCTAACAGGTTCTTCCGGCACTTTAGCCTCGAGATGGGTAAGCAGGGCTCGCTGGGTCGGCTGGCGAAGTAGTTTATATGCCCGGAGGAGCTTGGGGCTCGAGGCCTATGTGAAAGCCCATAAAGAGGCCGAGTAGAGGTAGGCCGGCTTGTGCTAAGATAAGTGTATGTTAGCCGTTACCCTCGAGGAAATTCAGCGCGACCCCAGGGCCGTGCTCGAGCGGGTGCGTTTGGGCCAAACCTTGCTGCTGACCGAAGGAGAAGAGATCCTGGCCGAGATCAAGCCGGTAAAAAAGCAGCGCCCCATTGGGCTGTCCAAAGGTCGGTTCGTGGTTCCCGGCGACTTTGATGCCCCACTGCCCGACGAGATACTGAAGAGGCTTCAGGGCGGGGAATGAGACTTTTGTTTGATACGCACACATTCCTCTGGTATTTGACCGACTACGAAAACCTGACCAAAGACACCCAGGCTGCTCTGCGTGACCTAGACAATGAGGTCTACGTTAGCGTTGTTACGGACTGGGAAATTGTTATCAAGTATCAGATCGGCAGGCTGGCTCTCCCTAAGCCTCCCGAGTTGTTTCTGCCCGAGCAGCACGAGTTGTACGGCTTCAAAAGCCTTGAAGTAAACCGAGCCAGCATTCTGCGCCTAACTAACCTCCCGCTCATTCACCGCGATCCATTTGACCGGCTGCTGATCGCCCAAGCCCTCGAGTACGACCTGACCCTGGTGACAGTAGACGAGAATCTGAAACGGTACCCTGTCAAGTTGTTGTGAGGACTCCGGAAAAACCGGCTCGCCTCTCCTCACGGTCATACTCTAGAAGGCGCTTTGTCCGCTGATGATACGCATGCATTCGTCGTGTTGACCAGTCCAAAACCCTAATTGGCCTTTGGGGATCTCCACCGCCTCGACCCGGATGCTTTGGGTGACTCGAGCCGACCAGAAGCGGCCCACCTTCTTGAAGTGCAGCGAAGGATACAGCGGGTCGGCTTTTAGAAGCTCGTAGCTTTTGTCGGCCAGCTCTCGCTGCTCGGGCGTGAGTTCTGCATAGCAAGCCCAAAAGCTTGGGGCGGTGAAGTGATTCACAACTTCTTGTAGTTGCCCTGCCTGAACTGCGCAATGGCCTCGTCTGCCAGCTTGTCGAGTTTGCCCGCTTTTACGTCGGCCTCGAGCTGCTTGTCCCAAAGCTCGGCCTTGAGCTCGGCAAACCAGCGTAGGCGAGTCGCTTTCGCGATTCCGGCAAAGCCGTAACCTAGTCGAACCTGGTCAGTTCTTACGGGCTGAGCGACTGAATCTCGCGCTTTAGCATCTCCAAACGGCTCATGCTTCGAGTATAGCACCAGGGACAGGAGGGCTCGAGGCCATGCCCAGGAAGGCTTCCGGAGGCGTGAGTTGAAGTATGTACGGTGTGTATGTACAATAGAACCTGCGCTTTGAGTGGGATGAAGCAAAGCGTCTTGCGAACTTAGCGAAACACGGGTTTGACTTCGCCTAGGCGAGTCGCTTACGCGATTCCGGCAAAGCCGTAACCTAGACGCCAAGCAGGTTTTTGACGGCGCAACGGTAGAGTTCCCAGACGACCGAAACGACTACGGAGAAAAACGCTTCATCACCCTTGGACTGCTTGAGGGTCGGGTTGTGGTGCTGGTAAACGTGCTACTTGAGGATGGCATCCGCATCATCTCGATGCGAAAGGCGAACAGTTATGAGCAAGAACTCTTCTACAGTGAAATCTCCTGAGGTCCAGAAGAAGCGGAAGCCCAAGACCGACTGGGCACGGGTAGACGCGATCAGAGACGAGGATATTGACTACTCGGATATACCGCCTATCACCCCCGAGATGTTTGCCAAAGGCGTGGTGAAAAAAGGCGGGGTGTTGGTTCGTCGAGTCAAGCAGCCGGTGACGTTGCGGGTGAAGGCAGATGTGCTCGAGTGGTTCAAGGCGCGTGGTAAGGGCTACCAGACCGAGATGAACGCGGTGCTCGAGGCTTACGTAAAAGCCCACAATGAGGCCGAGGGAAAGTAGGCCTCGAGGTTTGCTACACTGGCCTTATGGCTACGCTGAAAGACCGGGTACTGGAAGAAATTGCCAAGCTGCCCGAGGACGCGCAAGATGCGGTTTGGATGCAGATCCTTGAGGACATCGAGAGCGAGCGCCGCTGGGACGAGGCCTTTGAGAACTCCCAGGACAAGCTGTCAAACCTTGCCAGCAGGGTTCGGGCCAACATCGAGGCTGGCAAGCGCAGACCGCTGGAGTTGGACGATTTGTGAAGTCGTATCTGGACGACGAGTTTTTCGATCACTACCGCAAGCTGCCCGAAGATGTGCGGAGGCAGGCAAAAGCCGCTTTCAAGCTCTGGAAAGAAAACCCCTTTCACCCCAGCCTGCGGTTCAAAGAAGTCCACGCAGGTGAGGGCATCTGGTCGGCTCGAGTGGGCCGGAACTACCGGGTTGTGGGCCTGCGCGACGGCGACGAGGTCACCTGGTTCTGGATCGGCTCCCATAGCGAGTACGACAGGCTACTTGAGCAGGTATAGCCTCGAGGCTTACGTAAAGGCCCATAAAGAGGTTGAGGGAAAGTAGGGCGGGGCTGAGTACACTAAAGCTGCCAGCGCGATGCGAAATTTGTGAGGGAAGCAGGACTACATTCATAAAGTCACCCTGCTTGACAACAGTAGACTCAACTTTCATACTAAAGCAAGTATGAACCTGGAACGTTGGACCGAACAAGCCCGCCAGGCCATTGCCCAGACCCAGGCGCTGGCCAGGGAGAACTCGAACCAGCAGATGGATGTGGGCCACCTGGCCTCGGTGCTGTTCCGCGACCCGGCGGGACTGCCTGCGCAACTGCTGAAGAAAGCCGGGCAGAACCTGCAAGCCGTGCAGCAAGCCGCCAGCCGCGAACTGGCCGGCTACCCCAGGGTCTCGGGGGCCGAAGGTGGGCAGTATATCTCCAGTAAGCTGGGCCCCATTTTCGACAGGGCCGAGCGGCTGGCCGCAGAGTACAAGGACAGGTTCGTGGCAATTGACCTGCTCACCCTGGCCCTGGCCGAGACTGGCTACGCGGGGCTGAACGCCAGTGCCCTTAAGCCAGCTATGCTGGAACTGAGAGGGGGTAAGACTGTGAACAGCGAACACGCTGAAGGAACCTACAATGCTCTCGAGCAGTACGGCATAGACCTGACCAGGCTGGCCGAACAGGGCAAGCTCGACCCGGTTATTGGGCGCGACGAGGAGATCCGGCGGGTCATTCAGATCCTGCTGCGCCGCACCAAGAACAACCCGGTCTTGATTGGCGCGCCGGGAGTGGGCAAAACTGCCATTGCCGAGGGGCTAGCCCAGCGCATCGTTAAGGGCGACGTGCCCGAGGGGCTAAAGGGCAAGCGGATTGTGAGCCTGCAGATGGGCTCGCTGCTGGCCGGGGCCAAGTACCGCGGCGAGTTTGAGGAACGGCTCAAAGCGGTGATACAGGAGACGGTGCAGAGCGCCGGGCAGATTATTTTGTTCATTGACGAGCTGCACACCGTGGTGGGGGCGGGCAAGGCCGAGGGCGCGGTGGACGCGGGCAACATGCTCAAGCCCGCGCTGGCCCGCGGCGAGCTGCACATGATTGGCGCGACGACCCTCGAGGAGTACCGCCAGATTGAGAAGGACGCGGCCTTAGAGCGCCGCTTCCAGCCGGTATTGGTAGACGAGCCGAGCCTGGAGGACACCGTGAGCATCCTGCGCGGCATCAAAGAGAAGTACGAGGTGCACCACGGAGTGCGCATCTCCGACCCCGCCCTGATTGCTGCCGCCCAACTCTCGCACCGCTACATACCCGACCGCCGGCTGCCCGACAAGGCCATTGACCTGGTAGACGAGGCCGCGGCCAGGCTGCGGATGGCGCTGGAGAGCAGCCCCGAGACCATTGACTCCCTCAATCGCAAAAAGTTGCAGCTCGAGATCGAGCGCGAGGCCCTCAAAAAAGAGACCGATGCTGAGAGCAAGTTCCGGCTGGGACAGCTAGAGAAAGAAATTGCCGAGCTAACTGAACAGATCGGTGTCCAGAAAGCCGAGTGGGAGGCCGAGCGCGAGATAATGCAGCAGCTTCGGGCGGCCCAGCAGAAGCTCGACGAGACCCGCACCCTGATCGAGCAGGCCGAGCGGGCCTACGATCTAAACAAGGCGGCTCAGCTTCGTTACGGCGAGCTGCCCAGGCTCGAGCAGGCGGTAAACGAGTTGTCTGAGCGGATGCAAGATGCCAAGTTCGTCCGCCCGATGGTCGCCGAGGAAGACATCGCTGGCATCGTCAGCCGCTGGACTGGCATCCCGGTCTCCAAACTAATGGAGGGCGAGAGAGAGAAGCTACTGCGCCTGGAAGACGAGCTACACACCCGTGTGATCGGGCAGGACGAGGCCATCGCCGCCGTAGCCGACGCAATTCGCCGGGCCAGGGCGGGCCTCAAAGACCCGGGCCGGCCCATCGGCTCCTTCCTCTTTCTGGGCCCCACCGGCGTGGGCAAGACCGAGCTGGCCAAAACCCTGGCGGCCAGCCTGTTTGACAGCGAAGAAAACATGGTGCGCATTGACATGTCGGAGTACCAGGAGAAGCACACCGTGGCGCGGCTGATCGGGGCTCCTCCGGGCTATGTGGGTTACGAGGAGGGCGGCCAGCTTACCGAGGCCGTGCGCCGCCGCCCCTACTCGGTGATCCTTTTCGACGAGATCGAGAAGGCCCACCCCGATGTTTTCCACACCCTGCTACAGGTCCTCGACGATGGCCGCCTGACCGACGGCCAGGGCCGCACGGTAGACTTCCGCAACACCGCCATTATCCTCACCTCCAACATCGGCTCGCAGCTCATTTTTGAAGGCATCCAGACCGGGCAGAGCTACGAGACCATCCGGGACCGGGTTTTTGGCATCTTGCAGCAGAGCTTCCGCCCCGAGTTTTTGAACCGGTTAGACGAGATTGTGGTCTTCCGCCCGCTGGCCAGGGAGCAGATTGCGGCAATTGTACAGATTCAGCTGGGAGCGGTGCGCAAGCGGCTGGCCGAGCGGAGAATTACGCTCGAGCTCTCCCCCGAGGCCCTGCAATTTATTGCCGAGCGCGGCTACGACCCGGTATTTGGGGCCCGGCCGCTCAAGCGGGTAATCCAGAAGGAGATCGAGACCCCCCTCTCGAGGAAAATCCTCTCCGGCGAGATCGCCGACGGCGCTACAGTGTATGCCACCCCAGGTCCTCTGGGCTTGCAGTTTGAGGAGCGAAAAGCTGCGCTGGCGTAAAGAGGGTGGTCGAAGGCCAAAGGTCGAAGGTCGAAGAAGCTGCACCTTTCGAGAACTCTGACGTACTTCCAAGGAAAAATCATGACCACCTCCGACAACGTTATTACCTGTGTCCATTGCGGTGCGAAGAACCGCCTCGGCAGACCCCCGGCGGGCCAGGTGCCGGTCTGCGGGGCCTGTAAAAAGCCTTTGCCCTGGCTGGTCAATGCCGGCGAGGGCCTGACCCCCGAGCTCGGCGCCAGCGTGCCGGTGCTGGTAGACTTCTGGGCCGAGTGGTGTGGGCCGTGCAAGGTGATTGCACCGGTGCTCGAGGAGATCTCCCGCGAGTATGCGGGCAGAATCAAGATTGTCAAGCTCAACGTGGATCACCATCCTCTGGCCCAGAGCGCCTATCAGGTGCAGGGTATCCCGACGCTGATTCTGTTTAAACACGGGCAGCCAGTCGAGCGTCTGGTAGGGGCTGTACCCAAGCCAGTTCTGTTACAGAAATTGCAGCCCCATCTCTAGCCCCTTGGCAGCCCTCGAGGCCTCGGTAAATTTCTCTCTTCCCATTGCGGAGAGGGTGGCAACACTTCATTGGCATAGCCGACCTGCTGCCAGCCAGAGGGTGTTCATCTGCTCCACGGTGTTGCAAGCGAGTGGGTATGAGCATGCGGCATGCGGCAGTGGTTGAAAACCCGGCCTGCGACTTTTAGCATCTCTGCAAGGCCGAAATGTGTCAACACGGAACTAATTCGCCGCACGTCCTGCTTCCTCTGAAGTGGGGAGGTGTTTTCTTGCACCCCAGACTATCTCGGCCAAGCCCAATGCAGCCTGTGGCAGCGACCAAAGGCGAAGAAACTCGTAGTCTGGACCTTATCTCTCGGGAAAGACCCGGTTTCGCCCGGCACGCTTGGCGGCGTAGAGCTGAAGGTCGGCGGCGGCAAGTAGTTTTTCGTGGTTGGAAAGGGTGGAGTCGCTGCTAACGCCGATACTTACCGTGACCTTAAGCTGGGGGTGAATTTCCTTCCAGTTATGGTCTTCTATGCGTTGGCGTATCCGCTCACAGGCGATCAGGGCGCCGATCTGAGGTGGACCCCTCTGTCAAGACAGAATTCTGGCCTGGTCTAAGCGACACTCCCTCCCTTCCATTAGTATTGCATGAGGCTTGGTTTGGACGTTCTGGATGACCGGCTGGGTTGAACCA
>JBGFRI010000021.1:0-61594 GCA_041695225.1 Deinococcota bacterium | reverse complement strand
GGTTCAACCCAGCCGGTCATCCAGAACGTCCAAACCAAGCCTCATGCAATACTAATGGAAGGGAGGGAGTGTCGCTTAGACCAGGCCAGAATTCTGTCTTGACAGAGGGGTCCACCTCAATGGCTCTTTGATCTCGGTATGCCGTGGAACGGCTTCCACAACCCCGGTTTCGGATTGATCCAGAGGGAGTGAGAAGCGCCTTCCCGTTTCAAATAGCAACCAGCGATCCGCAATTTGCGCTCCAGGTCTCGCCGTTTCACCCAATCAGCACCTTTTCCAGGATGGCGTCTTCAGGCAGTCCACCAAGGATATCCGCCTTGCGTTCTTCCAGAATCAATTCGATAGCCTGCCGCAGACTATTCTTGGCTTCCTCGATGGTCTCCCCTTGCCCGTTGGCGCCGGGAATCTCCGGGCAAATGGCCCAGTAGCCGCCCTCAGGTGCTCTTTCGATAATTGCTGTGAATTCAGCTATCATTGAACCTCCTTTCTTTTATTGACAGAACGGCCTCGAGCTTAGCGCCTGGCCAACTCGTAGGATACTCCAAGATAAGCTCTACGCCCCAGCTGGCCGGGTCGGCTCCATCGAGGGGTTAGGCGTCACCTGCGGCGCGAAGCTGCGCAGAGAGCTTGGCAAGCATGCTGACCCTGCGGAACGTGCAGCGCAGTTGCAGCCTGCGCTCCATGAGAGCGCTGGAGAACTTACTGTCCATCTGGCTACCTTTGCACAGCCAGTAGACCTCGCGCCCGCTGTGAGCGAACTCATCGAGTTCCGTTCTCAGTGCCTGCAATGCAGCCAACTGCGCTGGCGACAAGGGCGCTTTCAGAAAGGCGACATTCACCTCGCCAGACGCTGGTATGAGTGACCGATGATCCATGGCAGCGGTGGCGACTGCGTGAACTTCCGATGAGGAGCGGAGGAAGACCTCCGACCGAAAGTCTAGCATGGGCTCCAGGTCACGCTCAATCGATTCGGCAAGCCTCGAGAGATTCCGCGCTCGAGTACTGAACAGGACGTTCCCGCTGTTGATGTAGGTTGAGACGCCCTCAAGACCGAGCGCTCTGAAGTGCGAAGCCAGCTCGGCCATCTTGATGAAGCGGCCTCCGACGTTGATCGCTCGGAGGAAGGCGACGACGGTGGGCATGGCGGCGATTTCGTGATGCCTAACGGAGTGAATTCACCGGCGCGAGCCGCTAGGCGAGCGTCCGGTGCGATGAATGGTTAGATACCCAAATTCCATCTCTCAATTCGTTAAGGCACAGCAGGAATTACTTTGAGGCTAGGTGCCGAATAGATCGATAGGAACACAGCATCGTCCTTCTCTTCGTTGATGGCCCCATGAATCTGGGACTCTTCCGCAATGTCGATTTGCCCCGCTGCGATGGTCCTTTTTTCACCGTTCCCCAAATAATAAGTCAATTTTCCTCTGACCATTATCCAGGTGTCTTGCCCATCTGGATGTGTGTGAGCCGGGACCTCTTGGCCTGGACGAACACCCCAGACAGCAATGCTCGATTTTTTTGTCACGCTGATTACTCGGACGGTTGCCCTTTCGTCTGAAAAGCGAACCAGTTTCTCGATATCCAATATTCGTTCGAGTGATTTTGGGGATTGATCATCCATGCGAACCTCCTGAGTTCCGAAACTTGTCGGGCATCTAACTCTTGTTTAAACCGCAATTTGCGGAATTTCATCCTGTTTGGAGAGATAAGCCGCAGTGTCAATAGGCGAGATGCCGAAAAGGTATTCCATACAATTGTCTCCTTTTCTGAACTAGGTTCGAAATGTCCTGCGTTTGAAGCACATGAGCCGACGCACGGAAACCTCGTATGTGTATTACATGATAGACTTCATTCGCTTTCATCGCAAGCGCCAGCCTAAGGCTATGGGGGTCGAGAGATCCGGGCTTATATATCCCATTTGGCTACTCAGGGCAATGTGGCGGCCTCCGCACCGGCCCTTTTGTTTGTGATTTACACCCACGCACTCAAACAGGGTGGGCGTGGGGTCTGGAGTCCGCTAGACTCCTGAGCGTGGAAGGTTTGCTGATTCATGCGGTGGTGCGCGGTCTGGCGGCACGGCTGCCCCTGCGCGGCCTGGGCTGGGCATTCCCCGACGAGGGCACGGCGGCTTTGCTTCTGGAAAGCCTGGGCAACCTGGTCTTGCGCTACCGCCCGCCCAGCCCCATCCTTACGCTGGAAGAAGGCCGTGTGGAAGGCGAGGCCAAAACCCCTTTTCAGCGGCTGCTCGAGGCCCGCTGCAAGGGGCGTCTGTTGAGGCTCGAGCAGATTAAGCTCGACCGGGTGGTGTTTCTGGAGTTTGCGGGGGAAAAGGGTTTTGTGGACACGGCCCCGGCCCGGCTGATCTTCGAGCTAACCGGGCGCAATGCCAACCTGATGGTCTGCGACCTGTCGGGGCAGATTTTGGGCATTGACCGCCCTGTCACCTCGGCAGTCAACCGTTTCCGCGAGCTGCGGCCTGGGCTGCCCTACGCGCCGCCCCCGCCATACCAGAAGCTAGACCCCCGCACCCTGAGCCTGGAAGAACTTACGCCTTTCGTGGGCCAAACCTTTGTCCAACTCATCAAAAACCTGGACGGGGTGGGCAAGGAGCTGGGCGCCGAACTCGTCCGCCGCGCCGACCTGAGCCCCGATAGCCCGCTAACCCCAGAAGACCTGCCGCTTGTCCACAGGGTTATCCACAGGCTGGTGGAGCAGCCTGCCCAGCGCACCGACCTCTCGGCGGAACTGCGGGCGGCTTGGGAGCAGGAGGAGACCGAGGCCCTGCGCAAACCCCTGCGCGAGGCCCTAAGGCGGCAGATCAAGACCCTGCAGGCCCGCCAGGGGGACTATCACAAAGCCATCGAACGACTGGGGGAGGCCCAGCGGCTGCGCACCTGGGGCGATCTGCTGATGGCCTACGCGCACCGCATCGAGCCGGGCGTTTCGGTCAGGCTGGAGGATTTTTCGGGCCAAACGGTGGAGATTCCGCTGGAGGCTGGCCTCTCCCCCATCCAGAACGCCAGCAAGTTGTATCAGCGGGCCAAGCGCCTCGAGGCCAGCGCCGAAAAAGCCCTCGAGCTAGAGCCCATCACCCAGGCTCAGATTGCGGCCCTCGAGGCCAAATTAGCACGTATCGAGCACCTATCACTCGAAGAACTGCGAACCCAAAACCGCAGTATCCGCGAGAAAGGCCCCCAGGTGGGGTTGCGCTTCAACAGCCCCGGCGGCTACGAGGTCTGGGTGGGCCGCAGCGGAAAGGAAAACGAGTTTCTCACCCGGATGGCCCACTCCGAAGATCTGTGGTTTCATGCCCAGGGCATTGCAGGCTCACATGTCATCCTGCGAACCCAGGGCCGGGGTGCGGCCCTGCCCGACCTGCTCTATGCCGCCCAGCTCGCCGCTTTTTACTCCAGAGCCAGGGGCGAAAAAAATGTGCCGGTAGACTATGCCGCCAAAAAGCACGTCTGGCGGCCCCGCAAAGCTGCTCCCGGGCAGGTCCTCTATACCCAGGGCAAAACACTGTTTGTGGATGCCCAGATGGCGGCTGAAGAGAAGAGTTGAACCCTCGGTTCAGCTCGCAATTCGCGTATGCAGATCGCCAATTCCTTCGATGGCCACCTCTACCTGGTCGCCGCGCTTGAGCTCCCCCACCCCCTCTGGGGTTCCGGTTAGCACCACATCGCCGGGCTCTAAGGTCATGAACTCGCTGATGTAGGAGAGAATTCTGGCCACGGGGAAGATCATCAGGCTGGTGTGGGCCTCCTGACGCAGCTCGCCGTTGACGTAGGTGCGCAGGGTAGTGTTCTGGGGCTGTAGCGAGGTGACCAGCCACGGCCCCAGCGGGCAGAATTTGTCGGCCGACTTGGCCCGCACCCATTGCAGATCGGTTTTTTGCTTGTCCCGCGCGGTCACGTCGAGGGCGCAGGTGTAGCCCAGTACGTAGTCCAGGGCTTCTTCCTCAGATACTTTTTGCATCCGCCGCTCGATCACCACCGCTAGCTCGCCCTCGTAGTGCAGCAGCTGGGTAAAGCTGGGATAGGGTACCGCATCGCCGGACTGATTGGGGCGGGCCGGGTTGGCCGGGTGGGCCAGGGTGTTGGGCCCCTTGAGGAACAGACCCGGCTCACTGGGCAGGTTGGTATCGTGCCCCATCTCCCTAATGTGATCGAGGTAGTTTCGCCCCACACAGACGATCTTGCTGGGGGTGGCGGGCGCCAGCAGGGTCACGCCTCCCAGGTCATAGCGATCGCCGGTGGGATTACCCGCCGGGCCATCGGTCTCGCGAATCATCTCGCCTTCTAGAATTCCCCACCGACCAGCGCCAAAACGCACGAGCTTCATAGTTAGTAAAGTATAGATTAATCACCCCCATCCTCGGCCAGTCCGTTGCTTAATCTATACCGTTGACGGGCTGCTGCTGCCCTGACATCCTGGCCCTAAGCAGGGCCGAGACAAATATGTTTTGGGCGTAAGCTATCGTCCATTTGGCCTATAAAACCGCCGTTCTGCTGCACCCTCCAGCTCCGCTCCCAGTTGGCAGGCCCAGCACAAGACAAAAGACCGGGGTTTGGCAGACGCAACTGTCATGATTCCGGGCTGCCATATGGGCGGGTGAATAACATGCTCGGGGTGCCATCACCTACTCCATGGATGGGTGAATGGCCTGCTCGAGGATGCCATCACCTGCTTCATGAACGGGCAAATGATCTGCTCGGGGTGCTATCACCTGCTCCATGGACGAGTGAATAACATGCTCGGGGATGCGATCACCTACTCCATGGCTGGCCACCAGGCTTTACCAGTGTGAAGCGTCATCTACGTGGTGCTGATTGGCCGGTAGCCGCAGAGTTGAAAGCAGATACTATGTCAGTGGGGCCGAAGCGCCCCGCACCCGCAGCAACTAGCTTCAGATCCACAACTACCGGATCGTGATCGGAAGAGCGAAATTTATCGGGCTGGTAAAGACTGGCAAGCTGCCCGCTGCTCTTGAAATTGACGTTGTAATCGAGCACTCTGGGCTCGTCGGCATTGATGTGATATACGGCCACCCTCAAGACCTGGGGGCTGAGTGATGCCGAGGCCAGGGCATGGTCTAGGGCGCCCCACTGCCCGCTAAAGGCAAAGGTATAGGCCTGCCCCAGATGTGTCTTCAGCAAATTGACATAGCCGGCCTGCTCGAGGCTGGTGATGGGGTCTTCCTGGGCATAGGCGTTATAATCACCGATCAGCAGAATGTCGGGGTCGGCAGTACCGGTGGGGTTGGTAGCCAGCCAGACCGCCAGCTGCCGCGCTGCAATGGTACGTACAGTGCTGCAATGGCCCTGACCATCGCCCTGGTCGGGGAGGTCGCAGGGAGAGGCTTTGCTTTTGAGGTGGTTGACATTGACTATAAGTCTGGCGCCATTGGAGTTTTGCTGGAAAGCCTGGGCCAGCGAGGCCCGGTTACGTGGAACGCCGTCCCCAGCGTTGATAAACACGGGGGTATTGAGCACCGCAGTCCGCCCTATGGGCGTTACGCGGCCGGGCTGGTAGATCAAACCTACCTTGATGGCATCGCTACCCAGGGCATTTAGTTGCCCGGTAGCAGCATTTACGTCAATAAAGGCGTACTGCCCTGGGGCGGTGGCATCGTTGAGTTTTCTAACCAGGGTAGCGATAGCGCTACCAGGGCCATAGCCGTCGTTTGCCAGCTCCTGCAGGCCCAGCACGTCGGGGTTCAGGGCCAGAATTGCTGCGATGGTCTTGGGCCACTGGCGGGCAAACTCTGCTGCATCATCGGCGCCGCGGCAGTTGGTGGGTGGCCCCCCGACCCCCAGGCTGCAGGCGAAGGGTGGGCTACCGCCGGCCCCGTCGAAGGTGGTGAAGAAGTTGAGCAGGTTAAAGCCCACCACCCTCAGCACCCCATCGGGTTTAGCCCGAGCTGCTGGCCTCGGGTTGGCTGCCACAAAATGGGCCGAACCGTTCAAAGCCCCAATAGGACGCACCCGGTAGGCATTACCGCTGGCCTGATGGCCAGCCCAGGTATAAGTGAGCACCCCCACTATACCGGTAGCAGTATCGCCCCCGCGCAGGGTGTTGTTGGCGCTGAGCGGCTCTCCGCCGCGCCCAAAGACAATTGGGTCGGGGTTTTGGTTTTGCAGGGAATCGTCCAGGACAATGCGGTTGAGGTCGTTTTGGGCTTGCAGAGCGTTGGCGGCCGCACCGGGCGTGGTGATGTTGGTTGGCTGCATGAGTCTGCCGCCCGAAGATAGCGTCACCTGTCCAAACCGCCCGAGTTGAAAGTGTTCGGTGACATAAAGGGTCTGCGGCAGCCGCACCAGCATCCCCTCGTAGCGCTCGAGGTAGTCGCGCGAAGCGAAGGGCACCTTAACTTCCACCGGGCTCACGGTTCCGGTTCCGCACCTGGAAACGGCGGTTGCACTAATCTGGGTCTGGCCCTCAAACTCCTCTGCCCTGCCCTCTACCCGCACCAGATCGCCCAGTGCAACACTATTTCTGTCACCGTTGAAAACAAAGATGCCATCGGAAGTAGCCGGGTTTTCGTCACCTTCCGGGTCCTGGAGATAGAAACCCCGTAACGCTGGCGAGGGGCCTTCGTAATCTCCTACCACTACTCCCCTGGTAGCCAGGCTACCAGTAATTGCTGCAGTAGGGCCGGGGCCCTGGATCTGATAGATCGGAGTATAGGGCAGCGCGCAAGCCGCGGTCGAGGCCAGGTGTTTGACCGAGGGGGTCTGGGTAGAGGCTGATAGCAATACCAGCGCTGTTGACAGAATGCCAGTACGCACCAATGTCCACATACATGCTCTCCCAAGCCAAGTGTATTCAACCATGGTCAGGGTACTGGCAGGCCAGACCCCGATAGCGGATTAAGTTTTCCATGAGCTGCGCGCACCCATAGCTGCGAAACGGAAGGGAGTTTCTGGGTAGGGCCATTTTCAGAATGTACAAGAAAAAGTTGTGAGTATCTCCTCCCCCTTGTTGGGGAGGGAAGGGTGGCGGGTTGAAGCCGCAGCCTCGTGTATTTGCGCTCCCATGAACACTTCTGGCCCTCGGCTGGCAATCCATCCATAGCTTCTTAGCTAAAGTCTAAAGTGAGCTTTTCAGGAGCTACCCGTAGCAGTGGCGACAAAACGGGAGGGAGTTTCTTGGTAGGAATAGACTAACCCAGTTAGAACGAGGCTGTTTTTCTAGGCGCAGACCGCCTCATGCTAACGTCACATAGACAGTATTCATTTCTGTGACGCAGTCACCACTGCGCTTGTGCTGCCAAGGACATCGCAGCAGTGCAGGAAAGGCTCATCATTCATGTATTCCTGGACTACTGCACCTCAAGGGCCGTTTTGAGCCTTGCCCTGAGCCAGTCGAAGGGGTAGTCGAAGCAACCGCGAACACGTAGTGATGATTATTTATGGGAATTCCGTATCAAACTCCCAGTCTCCTGGCTCAAAACAAAGCCCCGGCCGGGCAGCGAAAAAAGTAGTGCTGGATGTCAGGTCACTTTGCCCTTGGTGTTGATTTTTAATGCCGCCCAGATGGGGCAGAAGTTGAGGGTAGCAGTCACTATCATAATCACACCCAGAAGCCCAAACAACCAGGCCCAGCCTCCGGCGCCGCCAAAGAAGGCTATCAGGAAAAACACCACCGCCAGGGCGTAGCGAACCAGCCGATCTGTGCTGCCAACGTTTGGAATCATGGTTCTCTCCTTGTTGGAACCAAGCATAGCAACCAGTGGGTGGGTACATCTGACGGACTGGTTCTCTGCTTGGCCTATAAGCTACTCTAACTGTTTTCATGGCCGTTAGGATGTGAGCCACCGAGCTTATATGCCCGACATCCCATTCTTAGACTTACTGCATTAGTCGCGCTTGAATTTGCCGAAGGTGGTGTCGCTCGTGGTAGACCACGGTTTGTAGCCAGCCCAAACCGGTCAGGTCGCCAAAAAAGGGGTGTTTGTAGGTAGGCGGGTTAGGCAAGCGCTCGCCGCTCTCGGCTACCTCGTCCAGCAGGCGCGTACGCACAGCCTGCAGCCGTTCTTGCAGCTCTGTACGGGACAACCCTCCTTTGGGTTGCATTGCTGGAGGGGCCAGAGGGCGGCCATCGGGGCGGGTCTGACCAGCCGGCAGGGAAGGAAAGGGATCGGCCTCGCCCAGCGCTACCTTGCGCAATCGGCGGATAATCTTACCCACCGATTCTTCCACTAGCAAAACATGCTCCAATACCTCTGCCGGACTCCAGATATCTACACCAGGCCGCTTGTGTAGCTGCTCATCGCTAAGACTTTCAATAAGTTGCACCAGTTCCCGCCTGGTGCGCTCCAGATGCTTTAGGCAGCTTGCTGTGTCGCCAAAACGACCCAGAATCTCCTGTTCTGCCGACATACCGATATTCTACCGAATTATAGCGGCTGTGGCCCGCAGGCCAGACACTCCATGCTGCACGTCACCAGCGTACAGGGCTGAGTTACTGTATTCCTGGCCCAGGGGCAAGCCAGCGGACGCACAAACAAAACCGAATGAGCCCCCAATCTACCTTCACAAGCTGCTGCTACGCCTTATCGAAAGCTTCGCGGAGCTTGCTGTCGAGGGGCAGGAAAATGAGGCCCTTGAGGTAGAGCTCGTGTACTGCATCTAGCCCGGCAATCTGTTGCAACTGCTTTAGCGTCACCTGCACATCATGGTCTGGCAGGCGAACCCTGACCTGGTCCATGGTACCCGGAACCCACTCACACTGGATACCCACCATTGCCTCCACCCCCGGTTGAAGCGTCTGCATGTCTGACCCCCTTTTCCACCGAAAGAGACTCACGCCGTTATTTAGGATGTGCAGCCCAACGGGCATGGGACTGGAGTACTAACCTGCCTGCGACCTGGCGTTGGTCAAAGACCCAAACCACCTGTTGTAGACATTATTATACGCAGATTTTGTGAGGATTGGTACAGAGTACCCAAAGCACCCGGCGGCACTTTGTAGGTGACTAGTTGGAGTCATTACGAGTTATTCGAACGGCGAGATTGCCAGGCCTCGAGGTGGTACGGGTAAGATACTGGGGTTATGGTTTCTATTGACTTATCTGGCAAAAAGGCCCTGGTCATGGGCGTAACCAATGAGCATAGCCTGGGCTGGGCTATCGCCGAGAAACTCCATGCAGCCGGGGCCGAAGTAGCTTTCAGTTATCAAGGGGAGCGGCTGCGGGAAAAGTTAGAAAGATTGACCGCCGGACGTCCCAACCAACGCTTATACCAGGTGGATGTGACCGACGAGGCAGCCCTGAAAGCCATGTTTTCCGATCTGGCGAGCGCCTGGGGGTCGCTAGACTGCCTGGTTCACTCCATCGCCTTCGCGCCGCGCCAGGCCATGGAAGGACGCTTTGCGGATACTACCGCCGCCGACTGGAATACCGCCTTGTCGGTATCGGCCTACTCGCTGGTGGCCATCACGCGCGAGGCCGAGCCGATGCTGAAAGACGGGTCTAGCATTATCTGTCTGACCTATTATGCTTCCGAAAAGGTGGTACCAAAATACAACGTGATGGGGGTAGCCAAGGCTGCGCTAGAGGCCAGCGTCCGCTATCTGGCCTACGAGTTGGGCAAGAAGAATATCCGCGTGAATGCAGTTAGCGCTGGAGCAATCCGCACGGTGGCCTCCATGAGCATTCCAGGCTTCCGCAAGATGGCCGCCAAACACAATGCCACGGCCCCTTTGGGACGCATGGTCACCCACGAAGAAGTGGGCAGTCTGGGCTTATACCTGCTTTCTCCTTTGTCTAGCGGAACTACTGGTCAGACGGTGTATGTAGATGCTGGTTACAGCATAATGGGCATGAGTTTCGATGATAGCCAGGAGTCAGACTCAGGCGCGTAGATGGGTATGCTCCTTACTCGCGAAAGTGATTATGCGCTCTACCCTGGGGTGGTTGCGCCGGCCCTGGTGAAAGCCGATGGAACGCGGGTTCTAGGCATGGGGGCGGTGCACCAGTTGCCAGATCGGGCGGGCCGCCTATACAGGTACCGGGCGCCTGTCTCTATCACATCCCGGGTCACAGCAAGGCTACAGTGGTTGCAACCCTGTAGCAAATTTGAGACGCGAGCCCTTGACTGGGATCCGTTCTGAGATAATGGGGATGATAGCGGCCCAAGACCGTCTTCCGCAGGACATTCGGACTTGAGGCCCACGGTTATTTTGGCTACGTTTATCTTTGCAATAGGGTGTACTCTGGAAAGACAATGAACCGGTTGCCGTTCAACTTATGGTTTGTTCTGCTCATTGCTATTCTGATTGCCTGGGCTTTTAGCCTGACCGCTAATCAGCAGCCCGTCAATCAGGTAGCCTATACCACCTTTCTCAACGAAATTGAGCAGGGCAGGGTAGCCAAAATTAAAGTGGACGGCCAACAGCTCAGTGTGACCCGCAGGGAAGATAGCGACCAGTACATCACTTTTGCTCCCGGCCCAGTCGACACCGCCACTATCCGTGCCTGGGGTGCTAAGAATATTCAGGTTGAGGTTGCTGCACCAAGGCGCGATAACCCCCTGCTAGGCTTCTTGATTCCGCTGCTCTTGATTGGCTTGCTGATAGCCATATTCTTTTTCTTCTCCCGCAACCGCAACCCTTCGGGCGACAATGCCTTTAGCTTTACCAAGAGCCGGGCCAAGGTGCTGACCGAGGCCCCCAAGACCAGCTTCAAGGATGTGGCGGGCTGTGAAGAAGCCAAAGAGGAGCTCAAGGAAATTGTGGAGTTCCTCAAGTCGCCCGCCCGTTTCCACGAGATGGGCGCCCGCATCCCCAAAGGGGTGCTGCTGGTAGGGCCGCCGGGCTCGGGCAAGACCCATATCGCGCGGGCGGTTGCGGGCGAGGCCAAGGTACCCTTTATCGCCGCCTCGGGCTCAGACTTTGTGGAGATGTTCGTAGGGGTGGGCGCTGCCAGGGTGCGCGACCTTTTCGAGACGGCCAAGCGCCACGCCCCCTGCATCATCTTCATTGACGAGATTGACGCGGTAGGCCGCCGGCGCGGCGGTGGTGTGGGCGGCGGCAACGACGAACGCGAACAAACCCTTAACCAGCTGCTGGTCGAGCTCGATGGCTTTGAGAAGGAGACCAGCATCATCATCATGGCGGCTACCAACCGCCCCGACGTACTGGACCCGGCCCTGCTGCGCCCGGGCCGCTTCGACCGCCAGGTAGCCATTGACGCCCCGGATGTGAGGGGGCGCGAACAGATTCTCAAAATTCACGCTAAAGGCAAACCCCTGGCCGAGGATGTGGATCTGGCCCTGCTGGCCAAGCGCACGCCCGGTTTTGTAGGAGCCGACCTCGAGAACCTGCTTAACGAGTCTGCGCTACTGGCGGCCCGCGATGGGCGCAAAAGAATCACCATGAAGGACCTGGAAGAGGCTGCCGACCGGGTGGTAATGGGGCCGGCCAAGAAAAGCATGGTGGTTACACAAAAAGACCGCGAGGTGACCGCCTACCACGAGGCCGGGCACGCACTCGCAGCACACTTCCTTCAGTACGCCGACAACGTCCACAAGGTGACCATTGTCCCTCGCGGGCGGGCCATGGGGTTCATGATGCCCAGCCGCCAGGACACCCTGCACTGGAGTAAAAAGCGTCTGACCGACCAGATTGGGGTAGCCCTGGCGGGCCGGGCCGCGGAGGAACTGATCTTTGACGATGTAACCACCGGGGCCGAGAACGACTTCAAACAGGCCACTAACCTGGCCCGGCGCATGATTACCGAGTGGGGCATGCACCCCGATTTTGGTATGGTGGCCTATCAGGTGCGAGAGGATACCTACCTGGGCGGCTACGACACCCGGCAGTACTCCGAGGAGACCGCCAAGCGAATTGACGAGGCAGTGCAGAAGCTGCTGCAAGAACAGCACGACAAGGTCTTGAACCTGCTGACCGAGAAGAGAGAGGTACTGGAACGGGTCACGCGGGTGCTGCTGGAGCGCGAGACCCTCAACTCCGAGGAGTTCGTGCGGGTGGTTGAGGGCGAGGAGTTAGAGAGTCCTGTGCCCCCCAGCGAACCGTCCAAGGAAAAAGAAGAAAAAGAACCCCCTCGCATCGTGCCAAAAATCAAGCCGAACCTGGGTGGAGCATGAGCAGGCCCTCCCCTCTCCACCACCCGCTAACTCGCTAAGCTACTGGAATGCGGCTCTACTGGGAGCACCCCTACCAAAGTGAGTTTAGCGCCACCGTAACCCGAGCCTGGAGCGAGGGCGGCAGGCACTATGCGGTGCTGGATCAAACCCTGTTCTACCCCACAGCAGGTGGACAGGCCTGCGATACGGGGCGCCTGAATGCTGTGGCAGTACTGGAGGTGCTCGAGGGCAGCAAGGCCAGCGGCGAGGTAATTCACCTGCTGGAAAGCCCTTTGCAACCCGGAGCACAGGTACACGGGCAGCTGGACTGGGCTGGGCGCTACCGCCGGATGCAGCGTCACACCGCCGAGCACATCCTGGCCCAGGCTTTCTGGCGGGCTGCCGGATGGGAAACGCTGGCCGTCAACATGAGCGGCCCGGTCTGCACCATAGACTTTTCGGGGGAACCAGATGAGGCCATGGTCCGCCAAGCCGAAGCCCTTGCCAACTGGGCCGTCTATGCGAACACCCCGGTCAGAGCCTTTATGGTTGACCATAACCAGGTGGTCAGTTACCCCCTCCGCCGCGCCCCGAAAGTCGCAGGGACGATCAGGGTAGTAGAGATTGAAGGCTGGGACATGGTGGCCTGCGGCGGCACCCACCTGGCCCGCACGGGCGAGGCAGGGCCCATCAAGGTCACAAAATATGAGCGCTACAAGGCAGGTGCGCGGGTCTACTTTATGGCGGGCTGGGAGGCCCTGGAAATCTTCAACGCCCAACACGCCCTGCTAACCCGGCTAGGCGAGAAGTTTAGTTCGGGCATTATGGAGCTGGAAAAGCCAATCGGCAATATGCGCGAAGAATGGTACAGGGTGCGCTCCGAGAACACCGCCCTCAAGGAAGACCTGGCCGAACGAATCATGCGCGAACTGCTGGCCCAATTTCCCAGCCGGACCATCGCGGCCCAGGTTCCCAGCGCAGTGCTGGAGATGGTGGGCAAGAGGCTGGCCGAGTGGCCGGGGGTGCTGGCCCTGCTGGTCGCTCCAGCTGAGAACAAAACCCGCTACGCCCTACTCAAGTACCCCAGTCGCAACGAAGATTTACAGGCCATCTGGCATGCAGTTTTGGAGCCTTTAGGGGCAAAGGGTGGCGGTGCTCTGGTCAAGCTGGGGGTGCTGCCGCAGATCGCGCTGCATAAGGCGCTGGAGGCCTTTAAGCTTCACCTGGGATAATCACCCGAAAACGGTGATGATGGGTCAGAAGCGAACTGGGTAGTGTGGACCGGGCGGATCCGAATCCTTCCGGTCAGCTTGCGACCTTGGTGTCCCTCCTGATGTTTTCGACGAATCCCTGTTTTGCTGGACTCTGGTAATGAACTCAACGACCTGGATAGGAGCTTGTGCCATGCTCCTGGGCCGGCAGGCGGGGATACAATAGGCTGAATGGATTTTCTGATAGCCGCACTGCTCCTGGGTCTGGTAGTTTATTTTCTCTTCCGGGTGCTACGGGGGGTACTGCCTGCCCGCTGGCTGGCCCGGCTGCGCTCTCGAGGACTGCGCCTGGTGCCAGGCCGAGCAACTGAGAAATGCCGGGTCTGTAAGGAACTGCTCAACCGGGCAGAGATCGCTGCCTTGCGCCAGGGAAGGCGCAGGTGCCCGGAGATGGCCCGCTGCCCTTACCAGCGTAACCGCTGGCTCAATTAGCTGACGGGGTCCTGAGTGCTCAGGGTTTTTCGGGCTGGTTGATCTGGGCGATAAACCCCGCAGGGTGGCGCACAAAAGCCATGTGGGTGCGGGCTGCTTCGTTGAAAAAGGGCTCGGTCTGGTAGCTGTAGCCCTGGGCCAGCAGTTCGGCACAGGTGGCCTGGATATCGTCCACCACAAAAGCCAGGTGCAGTAGCGAGGGTGCGGGCTGACCCGCGACCTGGATTAGCTCTAAGTCTACGCCGGTGGCCGGGTTGGTAATGAAGGCCGTGGGCATACCGTTGGCGTAATGCTTGCCGCGACGGCGCAGGGTGAAGCCCAGCGTTGCAAAGTGCTCGATTCCGGCTTCGACATCGTCTACCGAGAGTGCAACATGATCAAGTTTCATGAGCCTAATCCTACCGCACCGCACAGGCTCGAGGGTCGGCCAATCCTATGGCGTTACTGGTCACCGCCAGCTATCGAAGAGGCCGGGTCAGAGCCAGGACTGATACCAACATTATTTGACGAGAAATGGTCCGGGGGCCTCATTGTAACGACGGCAGTGACAATATTTATCGTCTTTGCGAGCGCTCCCCTCGACAGCTCGGGGCAGGCTCTGGAGCGCGAAGCAATCCAGTTCACCACGGCAGTCAAATTGCGTTTAGCCCTTCCTGGATGGGTTAATCGGCCCCATCCCTTCGACTAGGCTCAGGACAAGCCTCGGCCACTAAGTTACCAAGTCTTTTGCTTCTGCTTCGTCGGTTTTGGGCCCCCTCACAATGCGAGGTTCTTCCTTTACCTTTATATGATGAGGGGGGCCTATGGCCTCCTCGCAATCACGCTACTATTCACAAGTAACTGGCGACCACCAGACCACGAATTTCTTGCCTGGACCCGGCCTTCTGGACCCTGACACTAAACATTTTGCACATTAGTTTACAGTCTTTGTCAGCTTTTTCCGGATGATAAATGTCTATGGACTGGCTCACACAGCCCTGGCCCTGGTACGTGGCAGGCCCGCTGATTGGTCTGACCGTACCTTTGCTTCTGCTCATTGGTAATCGGCGCTTTGGCATCTCCTCTTCGCTGCGGCATGTATGTGCGGCAATGGGCAGTCGGCAGCCTTTCTTCAGATACAACTGGCGGGCCGAAGGCTGGAATCTGGCTTTTGTACTGGGTATTGTGCTGGGGGGATTTGTGGCCGGGGTGCTTCTGGCTAACCCCAATCCCATAGCCCTCAACCCCCAGACCGCCAGTGCACTCCAGCAGATGGGAGTTTCTGCCGACTCGGGCTTCGTGCCAAAGGAACTTTTTTCCTGGCAGGCCGTGCTTAGCCTGCCGGGGTTAATATTTTTGTTGCTGGGTGGCTTCTTGATCGGTTTTGGGGCCCGCTGGGCTGCTGGCTGCACCTCGGGCCATTCCATCACCGGTCTGGCTGCACTGCAACTGCCTTCCCTGATGGCTACGGTCGGCTTTTTTATTGGCGGGCTGGCGGCGGTTTACTTCATCCTGCCATGGGTGCTCGGTTTGTTGAGGTGAAGAATGGCTCTTCCCATTCCTGATGAGTTTGCAGAAGCCGGGGCCACCCCTGCTCGCCCGGTTCATGTTCTGGAGTATGTTCCTTACCTGTTGGCGGGTGTTTTTTTCGGCATTGTGGCCATACGCTCGGAAATTGCCTCCTGGTATCGCATCTACGAGATGTTCCGGTTTGAGTCGTTTCATATGTATGGGATCATTGGCAGCGCGGTCTTGACCGCGGCGCTCTCGCTGTGGTTGCTGCGGCGCCTGGGTCTCAAATCCCGCGATGGCGAAGCCATTAGCGTACGTCCCCCCGATCCTGGGCGTTACCGCTACATCCTGGGAGGGGTGGTGTTTGGCCTGGGCTGGGGCCTGGTGGGTGCCTGCCCGGGCCCCATCTACGCCCTGCTGGGCAGTGGGTTTGTGGGTGCGCTGGTAATTTTGCTGGGGGCGCTGCTGGGCACCTATCTGTACGGGATGGTGCAGCGCAGGCTGCCGCACTGAATGCAGGAGTGTCGGAAAGGTTGTACACCAGATCTCATTGCCCATAGCTGAGGGCCAGTGTCTGGTAGCGTGGCAGCAGACTCGATCCCTGCCCCAGACCATGATCTGATTGGCGCCTGCCACTCGACCCCAAGGTTCATTCCAACTTCAAAAAAGTAATAGCCTTTGGCCGCTTTCTTCAAGTCGCTCATCCGGCGACGCTCCAGAGATGTCTAACGCTGTCGGTGGCTTAATCCTGTAAAAAAGTTGAGGCGGCATTGCTGCCTTCGACCGCCATTGAAGAGCCCTGGGCCCTCGCCGATAGCGCCAGTTACGGGGCTTTTCCTACCACAATTACCTGGCACATCCGCCAAATCTGGGCGCCTGAACCGGTGCAGCAAAGCGTGGCAGAAACCTCTATCGGCATGGGTATGGATTATCAATGCCGTCCCCGACCATTCCATCACTATCTCCATCGCCCAATATCTACTGGGCAACCCCCCAGTAGGCAACGGCACCTGTTGTCTGGCCATCAGTTCGACCACCGGCCCAGGCCTTCTGCACACCCAGACCAGCCGCCTCCCACGTCTACCATCCGGCTAACATTGGGCTTAGTCCGCTACCCGGTGCCTTTCCTGCAAAACCAGCTTCAGGGCCTTGGCCTGCTCGAGCCGGTCCAGAAAGTAGCTCGAGCCGGTCTCGCTCAGGGCTTCGTACTCGCCGCTTTCGGGGTCCATTCGCACCGCCACTACCCGACGGGCCTGGACAAAGCTCTGCGCCCAGGGCATGTATTCTTCGATCTTCGCCATACACTCAAAACATAGCCCAGGCTGGGGAAAAGGTTTGTCGAAATCCAGCATAAAATTGCCGTAACGCGTTTCTTGGGTTGGTTGTGAGCTGATGCCGGGTTTGGAAGGATAACTGGCTTTGAATGGCGGCTCGGTAACCCGGTTTTCGGTTCTAACGTCGTTTGTGTGGGTAGAAGTCTGGCCCCCCCACCCAGGTCGCGCTGGCTGCTGGCCTTCTCAGGCTTCGTGAGACCATCAGCATCGCGCCGCCGGGTTCAGACACTCACTTGAGTTTCGGAAAAGCGTGAAAAATTCTATCTAATGGCCGCTGAGCAAGTCCTCCACATAAAATCACCACGAGGACGGGTGGCTTGCACCCACCTGTAACAGGCTGCTTGCATCTTACACTACACCTCGGTATGGTGTAGAAACTGTGAGCCGAGTAAGTACACTCTGGCAGATCCACCTCGAGACCCTGCGGCCTCGCCTGAGCGGGCGCGATCATCGAGGCAAAATGGGCAGCCTGCGCTGGCTAGAAGCAGCGGTGGCCGAGCGTGGGGGGCGGGCTGGAACGGTACGCAACATCCTGTACAAAGACCTGGGCAGCCCCGAAGAGAAGCTGAGGCTTTTTGAGGTAATCTGCGACCTGTACACCACAGCAGGGTTACCAACCCCTGCCCTGCCTTCCGAGCTGGCGCTGGAGTCTGCTCGAAGGGCTCTGGGGCGCGACAAGCGCCGCCTCTTCCGGCGCTTTGTGCGGGCTTTGGAGCAGGGCGAAAAACCCCAGATGGTGGTAGTGGGCGGGGCGGTGACGGGCAAGGGGGTGCTGCTAGCAGCAGTCGAGCGGGCGGTGCCCGACTGCCTGATGGTCAACCTGGGCGGCGAGCTAGCCCAGCACCTCTACCCCCTGGCCGAGAAGCTGGATATCGAGCTCGAGGCCATTTTTTCCCAGCTCTCGCCCACCCAGCCCTACGCCCTGCAGGCTGCCCTTCAGGACGAGCTGCGGGGCGAGATCGCCAAGGCCCTCAACGCCTATGGCAAACCCTTGTTGTTGCGGGCCGAAAAAGAGGGCCAGATTGGGGGGCTGAGCCTGCGCGACACCCAGGGCAGCCCGGTGGGGCTGGCGGCCTGGCTCGAGCCCCTGCTGCGCCGCCTGACCATTCCCTTTCTGGCCGGGCTTTCCGAACCACCCCCCAACCTGGCCTGGAACCCCCTCTCGGCCCCCAGCCGGGCCGAGGCCCGCCGCTACGTAAAAGACCGGCTACCAGATCTGCCCCCCGAACGGGTGGAGGCGCTGGTAAACCAGGCTGGGCGCAACTTTGCCGAGCTCTCCCGCCTGGTGCTACTGGAGACCGCCCAGACCCAGAGCGGCAGTTCGGCCCTGGCGGGCTACAACCTGGCCCAGGACCCCACCCTGCGCCCCATTCTGTACGCTTTGAGCATTCTTTCGCCCGAGGCCGACCCGGGCATTCCGGTGATCCTGCTGGAAAGGGCCCTGAACAGAGGTCTAGAGCATCTCACCCAGGCCGAACGGGCCCTGCTGGCCCCGATGGGCGAGGGCAAGGTTCGCCCGGCCCTACGCACCCTGCTGCCAGCAGTACCCGAGAAAGAAGCCCGCAAGCTACACACACTGGCGCTGGACTTTTTTAAGGGTGATATGTTCCGCCTGCTGCACCACGCCCGCGGGGCGCACCGCCTGGACAAGCTTCTGGATCTGCTGGCAGAGGACCCCTCGCGGCTTTCGCTGCTACCCAGTATCTGGGCCGAGTCGCAGCACTGGACAACTCCCGAACGGGAAAGGCTGGCTATGGCGGTGGTGCGCTACCGCGCGGTACTGGGCCAGTATGCCCACCCCGAAGCACTGGATGCCCTCGAGCTGCTCTTTAAATCTGCCGACCTGGCCAAACAGTCCTGGGCCAGGGTCAAGGCGGCCGAGGCCAGGGTAGATGCCGGGGATTACCCGGCGGCCTTGGAGCTTCTACCCCCACCCGAGGCGCTCTCGGGTGAGGTGGGGGCCGAAGGCCTCCTGGTCTGGGCTGCGGTGGAGCGGTGGCAGGGTGACTACTCCCAGGCCGAAGCCTATGTGCAGCAAGCCCTGGCACTGCCCATCCAGCCCTTCCTGGCCGACCGGGTGCGGCTCTGGCAGGGCCTGGTGGCCAAGGACGCAGGCCGCTTCGACGAAGCCCTGGAGGCTTTGCGCCAGGTGATCCACGACCCGCTCCTGGTTGGGCGGGCCCGTTATCAGTCGGGCGACCTGCTCCTGCGCACCGGCCGGGTCTACGAGGCCGAGGCCCAGATGCGGCAGGGCCTGGAGGCCCTACAGGCCTCCGGCGCGCCCCCCGAGGAAGTAGCCCGGGTGCGGGCCCGGTTCGGCACAGCCCTGCGCCGTATTGGCAACTTTGCCGAGTCAGAAAAATATCTCTATCAGTCTATCCGGGAGGCCTCGGATGAGTTTATCCGCGCCCGGGCCATGAGCGAGGCCAGCGTGTTGGAGCTGGCGCGGGGCCGCCCCCTCGAGGCCCTGGCTCTATTAGCCCAGGCGGAAAAATACCAGCGGGAGGTACGCGAGCGCCCCGAAGAAGCCCATTACCGCCACCGCCGGACCCTCTACCGCATTGCCGTGGCCTACTGGGTGCGGGCCAGCGGGCTGCCCTATCTGCCTCCGTACGTGGGGGGGCAGAAAGCCCCCGAGAGCGAGAAGCTTCTGCGCAGGCTACAGAAGGAGCTTTCGAGCCGGCAGCTACCCGGTGACCGCTATACCGCCCTGGCCATTGACGTGGCCCTTAAGCTTTCTTTGCTACTGCCCCCGACCAGGGCAGAACAGCTTCTAGAGGGCTACCTGCAGCAGAACGACCTCTACTTCCAGGCCCAGGCGCGCCTGGGCTATGCCGAGACCCTGGCCAGGCAAAAGCGGTGGGCCGAGGCCCTGGCCCAGGTCGTACAGATTGGCGATCTACCAGACCCTGGGGTACAGAGCTGGAAGCTGGGATTAGAAACCCAGGCCTTGCTGGGACTGGCCCAGGAGGAAGCAGCCTGGAAAAAACTCCTGGCCTCTGCTGGGCTGCCCGCGGTCTACCGCGCACAGCTGGGCCGGGTGCTGGGCAAGATCTGGCCCGCCGGGGCCCTCCAGGCGCGCCTGGGGAATCGTTCCCCGCTGGCCCTTGCGGACGCTCTGGCCCTCTGGCTCAGCCAGACTTGAGCCGATGACTTGCTGGGTTTTCAACCCGAGGCGTAAGGCCGTTAGCCTGAGTATGCCGAGCTCGACAGAACGCTACCCAGTCCGCCAAAAAGCGGTATGAGGTCAAAAAAGGTCGCAGGTCGCAGTCCAAAACGACCTGCGACTTGAGACTTGAGACTTGAGACACTCCTAGCGGGCCCAGGCTTTGAGCGCTCGCATCCTGGGGGTTTTTTTGTACTGGTGGGTTTGCATTCGCTGTAGTACTTCGTCCAGCACCTGGATGCCTTGCTGCAAATAAGGCCCCTTGTTGAGCATCACACACTCCGCTCTGGCAGCCAGCACTGCGTCGGAGACCTCGGCTCTGGATGGGGTGCCCTTTTTCACCAGGCGGTCTAGTACCTGGGTGGCCCAGATTACAGGCACCGAGGCGGCCTCGGCCAGCCAAAGAATCTCTTCTTGCATCTCGGCCAGCCGCTGGTAGCCCAGCTCAATGGCCAGGTCGCCGCGGGCGATCATGATGGCAGTGGGCCAGCGCCCGGCGGCCCGCACCATCAGGTCGGGCAGGTTGCTCACGGCCAGGGAGTTCTCAATTTTGAGCACGATTCCCCGCAGGCGCAGTGGTTGGCGGGCTTCCAGCTCGTGCAGTAAGCGCTCCACATCGCCGGTTCTTTGCACGAAGGAATAGCCCACCAGGTCTGCGTGCCGGGCAACAAAATCGAGGTCTTGCAGGTCTTTATCGCTCAGGGCTTCGATAGGCAGAGGTGTATCGGGCAGGTTTAGCCCTTTCTCGGGGCGCAGCTTGAAGCCATTGGGCGGGGTGTTGACTACCCGCAGCAGCGCCATCTCGGTACTGGTCTGTTCTACTAAAGCCTCGAGCCTGCCTTCGTCCACAAAAACCCGGTGCCCAGCCCGCAAACCTTCCAGGGCCAGAGGAAGTGTAACCGAGGCCCAGAACCCGTCCTGGTCTCGCCCAACCGGCCTGGTGGTGAGCATCAGCTGATCGCGGGGAAAAAGCCGACGATCTGCCCGGACCTGCTCGGTGCGCAGGCGCGGCCCACTTAAGTCCATCAAAATGGGTATCGGCTGTTCCTGGGCGGCCTGTCTTACCTGGGAAATCATCTCACCCCAGAGTTCGGGACTGCCGTGGGCGCAGTTGATGCGGGCTGCATCCATGCCAGCTTTGACCAGACCACAGGCCAGCTCGGGTTCGGTCGCAACCTGCTCGGGGAGCGTAACCAGAATTCGGGTTCCCTGGCCCGGGCCAAACAATTCCTCTGCCGCTGCTTGCAGGCGGGCTTCGCTGGCAAAAAAGTTCTTTGCCGGGGGATAGGGCAGCTCGCCCAGGCCCAGGATGCGGTGTAACGAGGCCAGTACTGCCTTTAGGTTCTCGCGCACCCTGGACTCAGACCGTCCCAGCGACGAGAGGCCCAGGGTAGTCAGTTCGCGCTGGAGCGGGCGCAGGTCGTGTTCACGCAAGGCCAGGTAATCGGCCAGGTTGCGCGCCGAGTGTACAAAAACCGGTCGTTTGAGGTAGGGGAGCCAGTGCTGGTACTGTTCCTGGCCCTTTTGCTCAACCTTGCCCTGCAGCTCAACTAGACGGTGGTAAAGACCCTCGAGGCGCCTGATTTCACCTGGCTCTTTCATGGTGCTCCGGTCAAAAGACTTTTTTTGTGTGAAGTGGCCCGACAAACCTACAAACCTGGCTGGCCACCTAGCGATGATTCTGGCATCATTGTTTCATAGCCATGTCAGCTTACGGGTAAGCCCGCCTTCAATCCCGATCAATCCGTGCGTGAGACCCAGTATCCGGGGTGGCGCGGAACAGCCGCGCGGTGTTCATAACCGCACTCAGGTACAGCAAGGCCCCCACGAAGAAGGGCAAGCCCACCAGCCAGGGCGCCAGCCCCGGCTTGGCCACCAGCGAAAAGATGAACCCTCCGATTAAGGCGCCTGTGGCCAGGGTGAGACTCTGCACTCCGGTCAGGGCGCCCTGTAAGGCTCCGTGTTCCTTTGGCGAGACCTCGCGGGTCAAAAGAGACTGAATGAGGGGCTGCCCCAGGTTGCTAAGCGCTGCAAAGGCGATGATGGCGTACATCATCCAGCCCTGGGTAGCCAGGCCATAGAGGGTGAAGGAGAAAATCCCCACGCTCTGCCCCAGAATAAGCCCCTTGCGCTCACCAAATCGGGCTGCCACCGGCCCCACCAGCGCTGCCTGGACGATCACCCCGCCCAAACCCACCAGAAACAGCGAAAAGCCTACCTCCAGCGGAGTCCAGCCGAACTTATGAGCGGTGTACAGGACCCAGATGCTCTGCAAAGCCCCAAAAGCCAGAAAAATCAGCGACAGGCTCAGTATCAGCCCGCGCAGGATGGAGGTCTGGCCTAGAATGGCAAGTCCGGTTAGGGGATTGAGCGACCTGGCTGTCGCGCTGCGGTTTTCGGGTTTGAGCGACTCGGGCAGCACAAAATAGCCATACAAAAAGTTGAGGAAGGCCAGCCCCGCCGCAAATAAGAAAGGAAGGCGCAGGTCAATACTACCCAGCACCCCTCCCAGCACCGGCCCCAGCACGAACCCCATCCCAAAGGCCGCCCCAATTAGGCCAAAATTTTTCGCCCGTTCTTCGGGCTGGGAGATATCGGCAATGTAGGCATTGGCCGTGGAAAGGCTGGCGCCCAGCGCCCCGGCAACCACTCGAGCCAAAAAGAGCACCCAGATGGACTGGGTAAATGCCGCAATCAGGTAATCTATCCCGGTGCCTACCAGCGAGGCCAGCAAGACCGGGCGACGACCGTACCGGTCAGAGAGCATTCCCAGTACAGGACCAAAGGCAAACTGCATCAGGGCATATACCGCAAAAAAGATGCCGTTGAGCAGTGCCCCTGCCTCCACACTCCCGGCCAGGCTCTGGATTAGCTTGGGAAGCACCGGAATAACCAGCCCTAGCCCCATTACATTTATAAGCACTGAAACCAGAATGAACGGTATCGAGGCAGCTTTACTTGCAGGCATTACCGCGACATTATGACATCGTACACCCACAACAAAAGGTCGCAGGTCAAAGGTCGCAGGTCTTTGTCGGCTGGTGACCTGCAGCCTGAGACCTTCTGGTTATGGCCGCCGAATAGGTGTGGCTGGCTGGGGACTGGCTTCTCTGGATAGCGTGTGATCACCACGCCGCCTCTCACTCAAGCACAGCTTTAAGCCAGCTGCTCGCGATATAGCAGCTTGCGGCGTGTCCAAAAAAGTGTTTGTCCCGGGCTGTGGGCCAGTGCTGCCGGTGACGTGCTCGTGTTTTGACCCTACCACCTAGCTGGTACGGTTTCCCGGGAGCCGGTGGTAGTCTGGCCTTCACCCGAGCCGAATTCCCATACCCTTACCCAGTAATTGCATGGCGGCCTCCTCTGGAGTAAGCTCGCCGCGGGCTACCCTGGCAATCAGGTCTTGGCCCTCGCGGGTCTTCTGGCGGCCCCACTCCTGGATTATGCTCTCGACCTCAAAGCGAGCCCGCTCAAGCCGGTGCGACTCGAGCAGGTTGTGCTCCTGCAGGTGCTGGCAGTGGGTTTCCAGGCCCTCGAATAGCTCACCGATGCCCTCGGCTTTGGGGGCCACGGCAGTCAGGACCGGAGGCTTCCAGCCCGCGGGACGCGGTGCGGCTAGTTCCAGCGTGGTTTTGAGTTCCTGTACGATGCGCTCTCCCCCCGGCAGGTCAAACTTGTTGACCACGAACAGGTCGGCAATTTCCATCACCCCGGCCTTAAAAGCCTGTATAGAGTCCCCGGCGGCGGGAGTCAGGATCAGGACGGTGGTGTCGGCTACGCGGGCAATATCCACCTCGCTCTGCCCCACGCCTACCGTCTCGACAAAAATGCGATCAAAGCCAAAAGCCTCCAGCAGCGCCAGGGTGGCTACCGCCGCTCCAGCCAGCCCGCCCAGAGCCCCCCGGCTAGCCAGCGAGCGAATATAGACCTTCTTGTCCTGGTGGTGGCGCATCATGCGGATACGGTCACCCAGAATGGCCCCACCGGTGAAGGGGCTGCTGGGGTCCACCGCCAGCACCGCCACAGCCTCCCCCCGCTGGCGGGCTGCTTCAATCAGTCGGTCGGTAAGGGTGCTCTTACCCGACCCTGGGCTGCCGGTCAGGCCCACCACCTTGGCCTGGCCACGTCCGCGTAGCTTGTGCAGCAGGGCCTGTCCTTCGGCATACCCCGACTCCACCAGGGTGATGGCCCGGGCCAGCGCCCGCAGGTCTTGGGCCACAAAACGCTCGTAGAGGTTCATAAGGCCAGTCTATCGGGATTACCGCTTTTGCGGCTGCGTTTGTCAATTGCGGCTTAAGCGGTATTTGTTGTAAAGCCCCGGGTTTTTCAGGGAACTGCACGACCTCACTTCAAAAATCCCCTCAATTTCCAGGCTGCTGCTGAAGGGCAGCTGGGCCATGCCCACCGCTGAGCGGGCGTGCTTGCCCTTGGCGCCAAATACTTCCAGCAGCAGGTCAGAGGCCCCATTGATAACCTTGGGCTGTTCCTCGAAGTCGGGCATGGAATTGACCATGGGCAGAGTGATGGAATAGCCGGGGACGGGAGTGATTAATCCATGCCCAGAAGCTTGACCACCCGGCTGACCTTGTCTAAGTCGCCCACTGCATCCTTGAGCACTGCGATCAGGCGGATGGCGACTTCACGGGCCGCGTGGTAGCCCTGCTCGGTGGCGAGATCGCGCCCTAGCTTGCCTTTGAGGCTGGAAACCTGCCCCGACACAAAGACCAGCTGGCCGCTTTGTACCCAGGGCACAAAGCTGAACATGGGGGGTTTGACCTCGGGCAGTACAATACCGAGTTGTTCCAGACGCTGTTCGATCTGCATGGGGGCTCCTCTTCAGGGTTGGACACAGACCAGGCTGTCACAGCAGCGCAATGCAGGCAACCTCCACCCTAACCTCCCGTGGAAGACGGGCTGCCTGCACCGTGGCCCTAGCTGGGAAAGGCTCTCGCACGTACTTGGCGTAGACCTGGTTAAAGATGGGGAAATCGGCCATATCGGCCAGGTAGCAGGTAGTCTGCACCACCCTGGCATACGAGCTGCCAGCCGCCTCGAGCACCGCGCCCAGGTTTTGCATTACCTGATGGGTCTGAGCCTCGATATCTTCGGCTACCAGCTCGCCGGCCGGGGTCAGGGGAATCTGGCCCGAACAAAACACCATTCCTCCTGCAACAATAGCCTGGCTATAAGGGCCGATGGCCTGGGGCGCCTGATCGGTATGAACTCGCTTCTGGCTCATGCAGACAGCTTATACCAATAAAGATGTCGCAGGTCGCAAGCAAAAAACCTGAGACCTCAGACATTTTCCGTATATGCCCGAAAGCCATGGCCTCGAGTAAACGTAGGTTGCGACTTTGGCAACCGGTGCGTCCTGCGTTTGAGACGCTTTGCTGGCTTAAAAGCCCTGGTTGGCCTGTCGCGCAGATTCGGGGTGGGGGGCCGGGGTAGTTTTAGATGGTTTGGGCAGAAGGCCCAGATAGGCTAGTGGTTCGTTGGACTCGAGGGCGGCGGCCATGACCAGATAGTCCAGTTCTTCCAGGGTCCAAAGCCTAACCCCGGCAGCCCCAGCAAGCTCCATAAACTGGGGGCTGTAATGCCCGTTAGCGGCAATAAGCACGGCCCCATCGGCCTGGTTGGTCTGCTTAGACGCCACAACAGTGTGCAATACGCCTTCGTGGGAAGGGGCCTGAACCTCGAGTTGAAACAAGTAGCGCTGGCCTGTGGGTGACTGAGCAATAGCATGGCCCTGGTCGGGGGTCAGTGCTGCCACCCAGTGGGGGCACCGGTTGAGCAGACCCGCCACATAGTACAAAAGACCCTTGGGATTGACGCCTGGCAAAGCATCGCTGTTCTGCATAGATATCCTTTGAAACATAATGCTATGGCCTGGATGCAGAAACAAGTGAAGTATGTACTCATGTAACGCTTAAAGCTCCTTTAGGCTTTAACTCACATTTGTCTAAAAGGCTGGCCCTGGTTGGTTCGCCTGGCCCGCACCCAAGGAGTGTCAGCCCAGCCTGTGGATAACTCTGTGGATAAGCTACCGGTTCCTGTGGATAACTTTGTGGGTATCCTGGTGTTTCGCATCTGGAGAGGCCGGGTTTTCTTGGTCACCACACCATTCCGCCCGCCAGCAGAATTGTGAAACGCTTGTCAATTCATGCGCTTTGTATTAGAGCTGCTTGGGCCAGAATTCCCCTGGTCTTGGTCGCTGGTGAGCCTGGCCCAGGTCTTACCGAGGTGCAAATGCTATCCAGCTCGATTGGCGGTGTTCTTTTCGAAAACCGCTCAGGTCCCTGGACTGAGTGAGGTGGCAGTGCAATAGCACATCAAATCCTGCTACAAGCTACCGAGGAATCGCTCTTAGTACAATTTGGGGCATGATTCTTCGTGCCGACCCACCCGCCAATGCCTTGCTTATAGATAGCCGCCCGCCCGCCGAGTATGCCCAGGGTCATCTGGAAGGGGCGATTAACATAGATCTTTCTGGCTTTCGGGGTCGCATCCGCTAGGTTACGGCTTTGCCGGAATCGCGTAAGCGACTCGCCTAAGCGACGACGAGTTTCTGCGGCTAGAGGAGGCCCTGGCAGACCTCAACGGACGCATACGGGCTCGCCCCAACCAGCCCTTGGTGGTCTATGACGCCGGCTTCAATACCCGTCTGAGCAAGACGACCTTCATGCTTGCCCTGGGCGGTCTGGAGGTGTATTTGTGGCCTCAGGGTTGGGAAGCCCTGGCCACCAGCCAGACCCCTGCCCAGCCCACTCCTGGCCAGCCCTGGGCCAGGCTCAACCGCCAGATCCTGCTGACTGCCGACGAAGTTTTGCAGAACCCGGCAGGGCTGTTGCTCGACGTGCGCGAACCCCACGAGTTTGCTCTAGCCCGAATTCCGGGTGCGAAAAATATCCCGCTGGGTGCTTTTGCGCTGGGCAGCGCCGAAGCCCTGGGTCTGCAGGTCGGGCAGACGGTGGGGGTCTACTGCCGCAGTGGCGCCCGCAGCGCCAGTGCCTTCTGGCTGCTGCGGCAGCAGGGCATACAGGCCAGAAACTATCTGGGCAGCATGCTCGAGTGGGAAGCTGAGGCCGACCTTCCGGTGCAACGATAGGGTGCGGCTCTCAGCAGTCATTCCCTCTGCAGGAAGGTTTTACCAGCCCGCTAGGCGAGCGTAGCTTGTAGGCTATAGGGCATGAAGGTATACGGACTTTGTGTCGGCCCTTTGCAGGAAAACACTTATCTGCTGGTGGGCGAGGATGGGCGGGGTGCGATTGTAGACCCCGGCGCCGAGCCCGAGCGCATTATGGCCGAGACCCGACGGGTGGGGCTCTCCCCGGAGGCCATTCTGCTAACCCACGCCCATTTCGATCATGTGGGGGCGGTGGCCCCTCTGGTGGAGGCCCTGAGCCTTCCGGTTTACCTGCATCCGGACGACCTGGTCTTCTACCGGAGTGCAGCCCAGAACGCGGGCCGCTGGGGCCTGTCCATCCCCCCGCCTCCCGAGCCCGTGCAGCCACTAGCCGAGGGACAGACCCTGGATTTTGGCCTGGGCCTGGGGGTGCTGTTTCTGCCCGGCCACTCGCCAGGGCATGTGGGTTTTTACAGACCAGGGCATCTGCTCTGTGGGGATGTGCTGTTTCGGGGTGGAATTGGTCGTTACGATCTGCCGGGCTGCAACCCGCAGGCCCTTTTCGCCTCGCTAAAGAGACTCACCCAGCTGCCCCAGCAGACGGTGGTATACCCCGGCCACGGTCCCCTCACCACAATTGGCGAAGAAATGGCCAGCAATCCCTACCTTGCGGGCTAAATTTTTGCCCCGGCCCCAACCATCCTGAGCCCAGGCGCGATCTGGGGTGTTAGACTGTATGCGTGAGTGATCCTCTGGCCGAGCTGAACCGCTTACAGAAATGTGACCTCGAGCTTGACCAGATCCGCGAAGATCAATCCCGCATTCCCGAGGATCTGAGACTGGCTAGATTACACCTCAAGGCGCTGGAGAATCAGCTCGGCGGTTTACAAGACCAGCTACGAGAGGTCCGGCTGGCCTACCACAAGGCCGACCTCGAGCTGCAAGATCTCAAAAGCAAGCGCGAAAAGGCCAGGGCCGCCCAGGCCCAGGCCACCGGCGCCAAGGAACAAACCCAGTACGGTGAGCAGATCCGCCAGCTATCGGGTCTGATCGAAGACCTCGAGGGCAACAACAAGGACGTGGTTGGTCAGATCCTGCCACTGATGGAGCAGATGGAGAAGCTGGAAGAAGAACTGGCCCAGTTAAAGGCCCAGGTAGACAAGGCCAAGCCCAGTCTGGGGGCCCTGGAAGCCTCCAATCAGCAGCGCATAAACGACCTCGAGGCCACCTACCAGTCCAAAAAAGCCATCCGCGACCGGTTGGCCGCCGCTATTCCTGCCCCCATCGTCAAGGAGTACGAGTCCATTCGCAAGGCCCGCAAAGGCACCGGCCTGGCCCAGATGGCCAAAACCAGCAACGGCTACCGTTGCACCGCCTGCAACGTCCAGCTTCCCACCCACGTGGCCCAGCAGATCCACCAGGCCAGCAAGGTAGTGCGCTGCCCTTCTTGTGGTCGCATCCTCTGGAAGGGTGACTAGGACCAGCCATGGTCAGAAAGTGATGGAGCGGCCGGGGACGGGAGTGACTAATCTACGACCCGCGTTCTGTGGCTGCGTGGGCTGGTATCCCGCGCACTGACCCTCTGCGGTTCAGCTTCCATCAGGGCAGCCCGCGCAAGACCACCCAACGGGTCATGGGCCGAACCCTCGAGTTGAAAACTCCCTTGCCCAACCGGTAGGTTAGGGCTGTGGCTTATACCCCCATTCTGGCTACCCTGGGCTATGTGCTCTCGCCCGATGGAAAAGAGGTCTTGCTGATACACCGCAACACCCGGCCCGACGACCCGGCTTTTGGCAAATACAACGGGCTGGGGGGCAAGCTCGAGCCCACCGAGGACATAGCTGCCGGTATGCGGCGGGAAATCCTGGAAGAGGCCGGCCTCCAGGCCCAACAACTTACCCTGCGCGGCACCCTGTCCTGGCCAGGCTTTGGTAAAAACGGCGAAGACTGGTTCGGTTTTATTTTTGTAATTCCGCAGTGGACGGGAACACCCCTGCCGGCGAACCATGAGGGTAGCCTGGAGTGGGTTCCGGTGGAAACAATAGTGCGCCAGGAGCTGCCTTTGTGGCCTGGCGACAAGAACTTTCTACCGCTGGTTTTCGACTCCGACCCCCGCCCCTTCCACGGGGTGATGCCCTACCAGAACGGCCAGCCGGTCTGGTGGTCGTTCACCCGCTGATACCAGGGTAGTGGTCCCACAGATTCCACCACCCACACCGAAGCGCAGGGGACAGGCTGCGCCGGGCTAGCCCCCATACAGATAGACGTCATCTCATCCCACATCCTGGTAGTTGTGCTAGGGTAGCGTTACGTAGATATATAGCTTTACGGTTATTCGCCTATGATTACAATTTATCGTTCAGGACAGTACCGCTTTTACGTAAACTCTGGTTACCACCTCGAGCAGCCCTATATCTGTGTGAAGTACCAGGGGCATTTTGCCAAGTTTTCGCTGCAACCCTAGGTTACGGCTTTGCCGGAATCGCGTAAGCGACTCGCCTACTGGCCCTGCAATCTAACAACGGCTTTTCCCGTACCGAACTGGGCCGCATTCAGCAGGCCATCTCGGACGCGCGCGATCAACTCCTCAAACACTGGGCCAGGGGCAGCCAGAGCGACAAGCTCACCGGGTTTAAACTACTGCACCAGGACTAAGGTGCTGAGGGCCGGGGCGGCTTTTTCTTTAGACTGGTCTTCCGGCCATCATGAAGCTGGCGGTCATGCCGCCATCTACCGGCAGAATGGCTCCGGTGATGAAGCTGGCCTTCTCGGAGGCCAGAAACACCACGGCCTGGGCTACTTCTTCGGGCTTCCCCAGGCGGCGCAGGGCGTGCAGGTCTTCCCAGTCCTGGCGGGTGAGTTCGGGGTGCTCAGAGATCTGGATGGCCTCCAGCACCCCCTCGGTAGCGATTGCGCCAGGGGCCACCGCATTGACCCGGATGTTCATGGGGGCCAGGTCGAGCGCCAGAGAGCGGGTAAGGTTTACCAGACCCCCCTTCGAAGCAGTGTAAGCAGCGTTGTTCTGCTCGGCAAAAAGGCCCTGTACGCTGGCCAGATTCACAATCGCGCCTCCCCCCGACTTAATCATTTCTCTGGCGACCAGGGCAGAAAGGTGCATCGGGGCGGTCAGATTTACCTCCAGGGTCTGCTGCCATTCGGCCAGACCCACCTTAAGCGCCGAGCCGGGCGCGGCTATGGCAGCGTTGTTGACCAGCACATGAATGCCGCCCCATTGCTTGGTGGCTTGCTCGACAAAGCGCTCGCGGTGCGCAGCCTGGGCAATATCGGCATAGACGAACAGGGCTCCAAGCTGTTTGGCGACCTCGAGCCCTTCGGGGCGCAAATCGCAGAGCGCCAGCAGGGCCTGTTCTTTGGCAAATGCCTGGGCAATGGCCCGTCCAATGCCTCTGGCAGCCCCGGTTACCAGCACCACTTTGCCCCGGAACATGCTCAAAGTTTATCCAATCAGCGCGTTTTGTAGAATAAGATCATGACTCCCCTGTTCAAAAAACTCAACCTCAAAGACCAGTCCGAGCTGGTCATCCTGAACGCACCAAAGAGCTTTGATGTTGAGTTGGAGCAGTTACAGGACCTCAAAATTCTCCGCGACCTGAAAGCAGTTCAAAAAGTTCAGTTCGCCCTGATCTTTGCAACCAGACAGGCCGAGTAGGTTACGGCTTTGCCGGAATCGCGTAAGCGACTCGCCTAGTGGACGAGGCTGCAAAGGCCATAGCCGGGAGGCTCGAGGGAGACGCCTTGGTCTGGTTTGCCTACCCCAAGGGCACCTCCAAAAAGTACAGGTGTGAGTTCAACCGCGACACCGGCTGGGCAGCGCTGGGGGAGCTAGGCCTGGAACCAGTGCGCCAGGTAGCCCTAGATGAGGACTGGTCGGCGCTCCGCTTTCGGCGGGTGACATTCATCAAAACCATGACCCGCAGCTTCGCCCTAACTCCCGAAGGCCGGGCCAAGGCAGGCAAAAAAAGTGATGGTTAGGCAGGTTGATTTTGGCTGGGTTACGCGCATTGAGAGTGTCGCGGGTCTCAAGTGTCAGGTCTCAAGTGTCAGGTCGCAGGCCAAACAGGCGCTAACACGCATGGTCGAAGGTCGAAAGACGAAGGTCGAAGGCCAGAACGCGAGACCGTCGCAGACCTTAGACCTTCGACCTTGGACCTTAGACCTTAGACATGCGACGCTAGCAGCACTACGCGTACTGGGGACTGCGCTCATAGCCGGCGGGTCTTGCCGTCCAGGGTCAGAAGGGGGCCGTAGAGATCGGGCCGGCGATCGCGGAAGAATCCAAAACTGGCCCGAAAAGTGCGGGCCTCTTCCAGGTTAAGCTCGGCCACCAGGACGGTTTCTTCGCTGCGGCCTGCCTCGGAAATTTTGTTGCCCATGTAGTCGGCGATAAAGGAGGAGCCGTAGAAAGTCTGCTCGAGGCCCTCCACTACCTCGCTCCCTACCCGGTTGGCGGCGGCCAGGTAGCAGATATTACAGACGGCGTGCCCAATCATGGCGCGCTGCCACATGTCTTTGGTGTCAATTACCCCTGTCTCGGCAGGCTCGCTGCCAATCGCGGTGGGGTATAGCAGAATTTCCGCGCCTAACAGGGCCATGCTGCGGGCACACTCGGGGTACCACTGATCCCAGCAGATGCCGGCGCCGATACTGCCAAACCGGGTACTAAAGGCCTTGAAGCCGGTGTCGCCGGGGTTGAAGTAATACTTTTCCTGGTAGCCGGGCCCATCGGGGATATGCGATTTGCGGTAGACGCCCAGAATTTCACCGCTCTGGTCAATCAGGGCCAGGCTGTTGTAGTGGGCCTGACCAGCCTTTTCGAAAAACGAGATGGGCAGCACCACGCCTAGCTCTCGGGCCAGCTGCTGGAACTGCGGCAAGAACGGGTGGTTTTCGACTGGGTGGGCCAGGGCAAAGAATTTATCCCGCTGGGCCTGGCAAAAGTAGAGGCTCTCGAAAAGCTCTGGCAGCAGGATAATCTGGGCGCCCTGAGCGGCGGCCTTCTTCACCATGGCGCTGGCCTTAGCGATGTTGTGGTTTCGGTCTTTTGTCATGGAGATCTGGATTACGCCAAGTCTGGTCATGGTTCCTCCTATGAGTGCTGATAGTCAATCGCTGATAGCTAAAAAATTGCGAAGCGGGCAGTTCGCCTGTAATCCGGCCTCTCAAGCTGCGCCACAGAAAGTTTACAAAGTCCTCTTTGGCACAATGTTCCACGCACTCTAACCCTACTAAATTTAAAATGTCCCAAGTCTCGGGTCTCAGGTCTTTTTGGCTTGAGACCTGCGACGTGCGACCTGAGACATCTTCATTATTATGGAGACACCTGACCGGCTGCGAAAGTACCGATATTACCGGGGTGCACCGAGAGTTGTTGTGACAGCGGTAGCTATCGGCTATTCGTTACTGGCGCCTGATGCTCGGCCCGCCAGATCTGGCCCTCCGGCTGCTGCTGGGTCGCGCAGTGGAAGCTACCCCCGCCGGTAATCAGGGCCCGGCTGCTGAGGCCAATGACCTCGCGGCCAGGAAACAGAGGGCGCAAAATTTCCAGGGCTCTTGCATCGTTTGGGTCGCCATAAGTGGGAACCAGGACCACTCCGTTGGCAATATAAAAATTGGCATAGGTAAGAGGTAGGCGGGTCTGGGCATCTAGCCAGACCGGGTTGCGAGGCAGCGGTAGCTCGACCACCAGGAAGACCCCCAGGCTTCGTAGAATTTCCAGGTTCTCCTGCAAGGGGCGGTGGTTGGGGTCGTCCTGGTCCGGGCAGACCGCGGTAACAATGGTGGTGAGCGAGGTGAACCGGGTGATGGTGTCCACGTGTCCATCGGTATGGTCGCCCTCGAGGCCCTCTCCCAGCCAGACCAGGTGGTCAATGCCCAGGTACCGGCTCAGGTAGCCCTCGAGCTCCTCCTCGTTTAGGCCAGGGTTACGCGATGGCGCCAGCAGGCACTGGCGGGTGGTGATGCCCACCCCCTGCCCATTCACCTCTAGCGCCCCCCCTTCCAGCACAATGCCCGCGTGGAACAACTGGGCCCCCAGAATACCGGCCATCCGCACGGGTAGCTGGTTGTCTTGTTCGGCGGAGTATTTTCCGCCCCAGCCGTTGAACTCCCAGTTGATGGGGGCCACCGAGGGCAGCTTTACAGCCCCTCCTTTCTCCCACCGGGAGGAAAAGGGGTCGGGGGACTGGGGGGGGCGGGTGACAAAGATCGCACCGGAGTCGCGCAGCCACAGGTCGTCGTGGGGAATGCGATGAAACTGTATGCTGCCCGAGAGCCGGGCCCGGGCGTCTTGCTCAGATTCTTCGTCGTTTACCAACAGTCGAACAGGCTCGAACCTGGCCAGCGTGTTTACAAAAGCCGCAAATTCCTGCCGCACGGGCTCCAGGTAGCCCAGCCACTTTTCGTCGTCGTAGGGCCAGGCCGTCCAGGTGGCGGCGTGTGGCGTCCACTCGGCGGGCATGGCAAACCCCAGAGCGCGGGGGGTGAGGGTTCTCTCCACAAGGAAAAGAGTATAGCAGCTTGGGGAAAGAGCTGTGACCAGGGCCAGACACGCAAAAAGTTGTCGCAGGTCGCAAAAATAGGTCGCAGGTCGCAGGTCGCAGGTCAAATAAAGGCTGAAGGCTCTTAGCTTTCAGCTTTAGGCTTTTAGCTATCAGCTATCGGCCATATGTCGCAAGTCGCAGGCCGAAAAGACCTGAAACTTGAGACCTAAGACTTGAGACATTCTTTGCATTCGCTGGTCGAAGTAGCCGAGGGCAGACCGGCGCCAGGCAACGGTTTGTCGGGCGGCCCTTTGGTTTCCCAAAGCCCATAACCCTGGGCTGTTTTATCTGCGGACTACGACAGCGCAACCTCGTCGGCCAGCCCCTCGGCCCAGGCCTCGAGGTGGCCCACATCGCCCACCGAGAGGGCCATACCGTCGGGGTGCAAGAGGCGGGTGATCGAGGTATTTTGAATCTGGAACTGGCGCCAGGAACCGTTCTCGAGCCTGAGCACAATTTTGAGTAAGGCCCGGATCACCCCGCCGTGCGTAACCACCACAAAACGCCCATCTGGCAGGTCTTCAATAAAGCGCTGCACCCTGGCCGCCAGGTCGGCCATACTCTCGCCACCAGGGCGTCTGGCGTTCCAGGGGTCGTGTTGTACAGCCTGGTGAAACTCGGGGTAGCGCTCGGCAATCTCGCTGCGGAGTAATCCCTGTAACTCACCGGCGTAGATCTCGCGGATGCGGGGGTCGAAGATGGGGGTCAGGTGTAGTGCCTCGGCAATGGGCCTGGCGGTAAGTGTGGCCCGCTGGAGGTCAGAGCTGTAGAGGGCATCAAACAGGTAGCCGCTGGATGCCAGGCGCTCGGCCACGCGGTAGGCCTGGTTGAGGCCCTCCGGCGAAAGGTTTACATCGTGGTGGCCTTGAAACCTTCCCTCGGCATTCCAGAGGGTTTCGCCGTGGCGCACAAGCCATAGTTCTTTCATAAGGAAGATAGGGGCAGGGCTAAACCACCTTGACCCCTGACTCTCCTATGATACAACCTACCAGGTAGCTTTTGGACAAGAGGGTCTGGGCCCAGGCTGCCATATCTGCACTTAAGACCAGAATGTAACCAAGACCCATGTTGAACACGCGGTACATCTCCGGTTCATCCACATGGCCAGCTTGTTGAATTAGTGAGAAAATCGGCGGAACGGGAAAAGTTCCACGCCTGATCTCTGCCCCCAGCCCCTCGGGTAACACCCTCGGCAGGTTTTCATAAACACCGCCGCCGGTAATGTGCGCCATGGCGCGAATTTCGATGCCTTCGGCCAGAAGATGCGAAACCGGCCCCAGGTAACAGCGGTGGGGCTCTAGCAGGGCATCTGCCAGCGAGTCTCCTGCAAGCTCGGTCCTGGGCTCTTCCAGGCTCCACCCCGAAAACACCATGCGCGCCAGGCTGTAGCCGTTGGTATGCAGCCCCGAGGAAGGCAGGGCCAGCAGCAGATCGCCTGGCTGTACCCTGGCGCCGTCTACAATCTGGGCCCTGTCTACCACCCCCACAATGGTGCCCACCAGGTCCAGCCCGTCCTCCTGATAGACCCCCGGCATCTCGGCGGTCTCGCCGCCCAACAGGGGAATTCCCACCGCCTGGCAGGCTTCGGCCAGCGACTCCAGCACCGTACCCAGCACCTGGGCCTCGAGTCTCGCACTGGCAATATAGTCCATAAAAAACAGCGGCCTGGCCCCCTGCACCAGCAGGTCGTTGACCGAGTGGTTCACAATGTCGAAACCCAGCCCACCGTAACGCCCGGTCTGGGCTGCCAGCACGGTCTTGGTGCCCACCCCGTCGGTAGATGCCACCAGGACAGGCTGCTCCATGCTCTTGAGCCGCGAGACCTCGATCATTCCCCCAAAGGCCCCGATGCCGCCTAGCACCTCGGGGGTATAGGTTGCTCTGATTTTGCTGGCAGCAGCTTTGAGGGCCTGGGCTTTGCGGTTAATGTCTACGCCTGCATCCTGGTATTTCATAGCTCCACCCCCAGCATCTCGCCCAGTATCTTCCTGACCACTTCGGCCTTGGCGGTGCCCCTGGTCTCTTTCATGATCGGCCCCAATAGGGCGTTGGCCGCCTTGAGATTGCCCGCCTTGACCTGCTCCACCACGCCAGGGTTGGCGGCTACCACCCGTTCCACAACCGGCCGCAACGAGGCTTCGTCGGAGACCGAGCGCAGGCCGCCTTCCTCCACCAGCCGCAGGGGGTCGGCTCCTTCCATCACCTTGGGCAAAAGCTGGCTCAGCACCCGGTTGGTGATCTCGCGCCGCTCGAACAACCCGGCCAGACTGGCCAGGTTTTCGGGCTTCAGCGCAGTTTGCTGCACCTCTAACTGCCGCTCATTAAGGTAGCCGGCCACCTCGGCATTGAGCAGGTTGGCGACGGTCCGGGGGTTGCCCTGGTGATGCGCCAAAGCCAGGTCGAAGAAACTGGCCAGCGAGGTGTTGTAGGCCAGGATTTCGGCGTCGTAAGGGCGAAGGCCACTGCTCACGTAGCGGGCGAATTTCTGGGCGGGAAGCTCGGGCAGGGCGGCCTTAATCCGGTTGAGCCAGGCTTGGTCCACCACGATGGGGGGCAGGTCGGGGTCGGGGAAGTAACGGTAGTCAGACTCGCCTTCTTTAAGGCGCATCAGGTAGGTCTTGCCCAGAGCCTCATCCCAGCCCAGCGTGGCCTGGTCAACTCTGCGATCCGTGCGCAGGATTTCTTGCTGTCGCCTGATCTCGAACTCGAGGGCCCGGGCCACGCTGCGAAAGGAGTTGAGGTTTTTGATCTCTACCTTGGTTCCCAGCGGCGCCCCGGCAGGCCGGATGGAGACGTTTACGTCGGCCCGCATCTTTCCCTCCTCGAGGCTGGCATCCGAGACCCCCAGACTCTGGGCAATGGAGCGGATATGGGAGAGGAAAACCCTGGCCTGCTGGGGAGAGCGCAGGTCGGGCTCGGTAACCATCTCGATCAGGGGTGAGCCGGCCCGGTTGAGGTCTATCAGGGAGTAGGTAGCCCCGTCGGGGTGGGTAGACTTGGCCGCGTCCTCTTCCAGATGCACCCGCTTGATGCGCACTGTCTGCCCTTCTACCTCGAGATGCCCGTTCTGGGCGATGGGCAGGTCGTACTGCGAGATCTGATAGTTTTTGGGCATATCGGGGTAGTAATAGCTTTTGCGGTGAAACTGCGTCCAGGATGCTATCTGGCAGTTCAGGGCCAGCCCAAGCATAATGCCGTAATCCACAGCCTGTGCGTTTACCGTGGGCAGTACTCCAGGCAGCCCCAGGCAGACCGGGCAGGTATGGGTGTTGGGCGCATCGCCAAAGTAGCTGGCATCGCACCCACAGAACATTTTGCTTCGGGTTTTGAGGTGCAGGTGAACTTCCAGCCCCACCACAGCTTCGAAATCGGGCATACCAAAACATTATAGGGCGCGATTAGGCTCAAACCTTTCTTGGGTGGAGTTTATTTGGGTCGCAAGTCGTAGTTCTCGGGTCGCAGAGTAGTAGCCAAACCCTATAGAAGCCTGGGTGGGTAAGTGCTAAACTTATGTCTCAAGTCGCAGGTCTCAGGTCTCTCTGGCTTGCGACCCGAGACTTGAGACCCTTCGGGCTAGAGCCCTCAGGGCGAAGCCTGAGACATCCTAATGCGCTCGTAGCTCAGTTTGGATAGAGCGAAGGTTTCCTAAACCTTAGGTCGCAGGTTCGAGTCCTGCCGGGCGCACCAGTGCAGGACGATAAAATGTCTCAAGTCGCAGGTCTCAGGTCTTTTTGGCTTGCGACCTGTGACCTGAGACATTCTAGATCAACCCGCATTCAAACCAAGGGCCTGCTCAAGCCGTAGGCTTCCAGCATCCGAAACATCAGCTCGCGGGTTTCTTCGTCGTCTACATAGTTCACGCTATCGCTAGAAATCACCAGCACCGGGGAGAGGTCGTAGGCGCCAATCCAGGCCTCGTAGAGAAGATTCAGCGAGACCAGGTACTCCTGTGGGATAGTTTGCTCATAGTCCCGCCCCCGACGGATAATATGGGCTTGTAGGGTTTCAACCGAAGAGCGCACATAAATCAGCAGGTCGGGTTTGCGCAGCGCCGGCGCGATGCCCTGGTAGAGGGCCAGGTAGGTCTGCCAGTCACGTTGGGAAAGATAGCCCTCGAGCCACAGGTTCTGGGCAAAGATAAAGGCATCCTCGTACACGGTGCGGTCTTGCACCACGTGTAGGGCCGGGTTGATCTGCTCCAGGTGCTGCTTCAGCCGCTTGGCCAGAAAGAACACCTGCGACTCGAAGGCCCAGCGCCCCATATCGGCGTAGAAATCGGCCAGATAGGGGTTTTCGTCCACCGCCTCATAGACCGGCAACAGGCCGTAGCGCTCGGCCAGCAGTCCGGTCAGGGTAGACTTACCAGAGCCAATATTACCTGCGATAGCAATATACATAGTTCCGGAGGGTCACAGACAAGGGGATCTCGATGAAGAATGTCTCAGGTCGCAGGCCTCAGGTCTTTTTGGCTTGCGACCCGAGACTTGAGACCTGAGACATCCTCTGGATGCCCAGCCGTTCCTGTACGCGCCGCACCACCCAGTCGCGGTCGGCCTCTCGCTCGGCGAAGTTGAACTCCTGGGTGTCTATGGTCCACAGCGGGTGCATGTAGGTAGCGAAGTGTCGCTCGTAGAACTCGCTCAGCCTGGCCAGGTACTCCGGGTCTATCTGCTTCTCGAAAACCCGCCCCCGACGACGGATGCGTTCTAAAATGAGCGGCAGCGGCGCACGCAAGTAAATGGTCAGATCGGGCGCAGGAATCTTGGGTGCCAGGTTAGTGTAGAGATCGTTGTACAGCTCCCACTCGGCCCCAGAAAGATTCATCGCGGCAAAAACCGCATCTTTGGCAAAAAGGTAGTCGGCTACTACCCCTTTAGCAAACAGGCTGGGCTGTGAAAGGGGCAAGAGCTGTTTGTAGCGCGAAAGCAGGAAGAAAACCTGCACCTTGAAGGCGTAACGAAGAGGGTCTTGATAAAACTGCGGCAAGAAGGGATTATCTTCTACCACCTCGTGTAGGCTCTGCGCCCCCAGCCTCTGGGCCAGCAGCTGGGCCAGGGTAGTCTTACCCACCCCTATCACGCCCTCGATGGCCAGATACATCTGCTTAAGGCTAAGAGTAAATAGCCCAAAGTGGAAGACTTGATAACTTGGCCATGTTGTCTGGCTTCGCTGGGACGGCTCGAGGTTCATAGGCTCTTTAACACAATGAGGCTGGCCTTGTTCAAAGATCCGTCTTGAACTTCGGAATTAGCAGCTTCCCCGGCCTGGGCCCCATAATCCGGTCAGTGTGCCGCGCCTGACCCTGCCCGGGCAAAAGTTCAAGAATGTCAAAAGTCGAAAGTCAAAAGACCTTAGACCTTAGACCTTCGACACCCCTCGTGGTCACGGCTGGCTTCACGCACCGCCAGCGAGAGGAGAAGGGCTGGAATTAACAACAAACCCAGTACACTCAGGCTCTCGATCACCCCAAATCGTTCGATGAGTGGGCCCACCACCCCATACAATAGCCCCGCAAACCCCCAGGTGAAACCCATCAATAGCCCCGAAACGGTGGCCATCTGACGCGGCTCATGCTCCTGGGCCATGGTGACGGCTACCGGCACCCCCGCGTTCATCAGCGCCCCGGTGATGGCCAGCAGCACCACATAAAACCCGTTCTCTGGCGGAATAAGAAGTAAGGCGAGGTATAGCGGAATGGCAAAGATCATGGTGCTTACCAGCACATTGCGTCGTCCCAGCCGATCCGACAGGGTTCCACCCAGAAAGGCGCCTACGACTGCCGAAAGGCTGTAGACCGAAAGCGTGAGAGCCAACTGGGTATCGGAAATGCCTCGTTGGTGAAACCAGAACGGAATAGTGGTAGCAAAGCTCATAAAGACGATACTTCGCAGGGTCGAGACAGCCCACAAGCGGGCCACGTGTCCGCGAAAGACCCGCCGCAGGTCGCGGAATGTGGAGGGTCTGGTCTGTAGCCGGGCAGGCGGAGCCTGGCGCAAGAGCAAAAAGGCCGGAACCAGGGCCAGGGGAATAAACCAGGCCAGGGTTTGCAGTCCCCCATGGTTAACTGCCGCGAGCGATACGATGGGGCCAAGCGAGATACCAATGTAGCCTCCGGTGCCAAAAAAGCTCATCCAGAAGCCCCGGCGAGCCGGATCGGCATACTGCCCCACCAGGGCCGCCCCCGCCGAGTGAAACAAGGCCGAACCCAGCCCCGCCAAAGCCAGCGCCACACCTGCCACCCAAAGATTGGGGAAAAACCCCAGCAGACCACCACCCAAAGCCATCAGCAAGGGCCCCAGGGCAGCCAGAACGCGGCGGTCGTAGCGGTCTGCAACCAGCCCTGCCAGGGGTTGTAGCAGGCTACCGGTAAGCGATTGCACCGCTACCAGCAGCGAAACCGCACCGTAGCTCACACCAAAGGCAGCCTGTAGGGTGGGTAGCAGAGGCGTCAGGAAAGCAGCAAACAGGTCGTTGGTGGCGTGAAGCCAGGATAGTAGAAAAGGCAACACCATTCAAAGCATAAGGCAGAAAACTAACAGGCGTCAGGGCTGGGCAAAGGCCAACCAGTTGCTGCTGCCTACCTAGAAACTCCCGAGGCCGGGTTAGCAAGGCCGGGTCAGATTAATCATCCCCATCTTCGGCCACTCCGTAATTTAGAAATGTCAAAGGTCGAAAGTCGAAGGCCACCGGCAATGCTCTAGACCGTTGACCTTCGGCATTCGACAGCGCGTAGCGCTACTCATGGTGCGGGGCTTGGGGCCGCAGTACGGCCGTTAGATCTGGGGTGGTGGCGGCAGCAGAAAATTTGGGTCTGGTATGAGCCACCCTAGCGTAAAACCGTCTCGCTCAGAAAGCCCCGCAGCGCGGTGTTGAAGGCTTTGGGGTTCTCCAGGTTGGCCAGGTGGCCGGCCTCGGGGATGATTAGCATCCGGCTATCTGGAATTCTGGCAGCCATAAACCTTGCATCGGCTGGCGGGGTGAGGGTGTCCTCCTCCCCCACCAGTATCAGCGCCGGAACCGATATGCCGGGCAGCAGCGGTGACGAGTCGGGGCGGTCTGCCAGCCCCTTCAGGCTGGCAATGGTCTGTTCTGGGCTGGCCGTTAGTAAAGTCTGGCGCACCTGTTCCACCAGTGCGGGGCGCTGGGCTCTGGTGGTGACTCCCAGATTGGTCTCTAAAGCCGCCTCGGCAAAGGAGCCCATGCCTTCGGCGCGAATGCGCTCGGCGGCTTTGGCCCGGTTGGCTTTCTGTTCGGGGGTGTCGGGGGTGGCCCTGGTATCGGCCAGCACCATTCCCACAAAGCGTTCGGGCTCGAGGTTCCACAAGCGGAAAATCACGTACCCGCCCATCGAAAGCCCCACAAACACCGCCTTTTCCCAGCCCAGGTTGTCCATCTCCACCAGCACATGGGCCGCTGCACTTTCTAGACTCTCGAAGCCCAGAATTTCGGGCCTTAGTACCGGATGACCCCGCACTACCTGGAGTTGTTCGTCCCACATCTGGGGGCGGTAGGGAAAGGCGTGAAGAAAGATGATCGGCGTTGGCATACTAACTAGAATAGTCGAAAGTCTCAAGTCTCAGGTCGCAAGCCAAAAAGACCTGCGATCTGAGACATCTTTCGCTCTGGTATTTCCCGGACTGCTTTAGGCGAGTCGCTTACGCGATTCCGGCAAAGCCGTAACCTACAGAACCTTCAGCGCAGCCTGGTATAGCTGCTCTATATCGGTCTCGCCAGTTTCTAACTGCCAGATGTGGGCAGCCTGGAGCATCCGGCTAAAGTGCGCGCCCGGCTTGTGGCCTCTGGCGATCAGATGCCGGCCCGACAAAATCGGCTGCACCGGGACCGGCTGGGGCTCAAAAAACTTCCAGGACTCCAGGGGGCGGCGATCCTCGGCATCGGCGCGGCATAGCGCTTCCAGGGCCGGAAGGTGCTCCCCGGCCGCGGCCTGGAATTTGCGAATGGCCCGGGGAGTGGGCTCGGTAAAGGCCGGAACCATGTGCAGGGCTGTGGTGACCATTATCTGGTTGCGCAAAGCATTGGGCAGGCGCAGTTCACGGGCAATGCGGGGAATTAGCTGTGCGCCTACTTGCTCGTGTCCAGGAAAGCTGTACCAGCCCTCGGGCCTCCACCTGGCGGTGTCTTTTTTACCAACGTCGTGTAGCAAAGCATGCCAGCGGTACTGCGAAGGGATGCGATCAACAACCTGCAATACATGGGCCAGCACATCACCCTCGGGGTGCCAGCGGGGGTTTTGCCGCAGCAGGTGCATGTCTTCAAACTCGGGAATCAGGCGCTGCAAAATTTCCAGATCGTACAGATACTGCAAAAAGCGGCTGGGGGTTCCTTTCTGAAAGGCCTTGTCAAACTCCGCTGTAACCCGCTCGATGGCCACATGTGAGAGCACCTCCGGGGCCGCCTCCCGCGCGGCCTGCAGGGTTTTCTCCTCGATCTCAAAGCCATACCGTGATGCAAACCGGCCGGCCCGAATTACCCGCAGATAGTCCTCGCGGAAGCGCTGTTCGGGGTCGCCCACCGCCCGCAAGACGCCCGTTTCGATGTCCTGCTGACCCCCGTAGGGGTCAATAACCCGCCCTTTGAGATCCATGGCAATGGCCCCGATGGTAAAGTCGCGCCGGGACAGGTCTTCCTCGATGCTCTGCCCCCACCGCACCCGGGCTTTACGCCCATAGGTCTCGACATCCTGCCGGAAGGTGGTGATCTCGTAGGGGCGGCGGTCAATCAGAACGGTGATGGTGCCGTGTTCAACCCCGGTAGGAATAGCCTCGAGGCCATGCGCCCGGACCAGGTGCATGCTCTCCTCCGGTGGCGCCGAGGTGGCAAAGTCGAGATCTTCGGGCTCCTGTCCCATCAGGATGTCGCGCACCGCGCCGCCTACCATGTGCAGGTCGGGGAGGAAGGAGAGCAGCTGCATAACCTGCCTGGGGTCCATTCAGACATACATGGTATCAAAGCCGCCAGAAGCTTGGTCGTGGACACCCAGGAAATAGTTTCAAGTTGTCCTCCCCTTTAGTCCAGAAGCCCGACCAGTAAGTCCTGCACCGGCATGGCCGGAAAACTCCCCCGCAGCCCACCCAGCACAAACTGCTCCTCTTGCAGAATTCCTGGCCACTCTTGCAGGATAAGCTCGAGGGTAGCAGCTGGCCCCACCTGAGAGCGATGGGCCAGAAGCGCAGCACGGATGGTCTGGGCATAAGGGCGCACATCCAGGCGCGCGGCAAAAGAGTCTTCCGAGACCGAGAATACCAGGGGGTCAAACCTGGTTTTCTGCACCAGCTCCACGGGGCGCACGGGAAAAAACAAGCGTCGGGGAGCTGGCTGGACCCGGTGCCCCGCCCGCCAGAAAGCCCCAATAGTAGCACGGTGCAGGTGGATGTGGTCACTATGCCCATAAAAGCCCTGCGGGTCAAAGCCAATGATCACCTCGGGCCGAATCCGAGCAATGTGCTCGAGCAGAACCTGCTCCACGGCCCGCAGGTCCTGGTGCATGAAACCGCCGGGGTTGGCCTGGGCCACCTCGAGGGGGTAGCCGGAGTCCTGGTAGTCGAGAAGAATCGGTGGCTGAATACCCAAGACGCTGCAGGCAGCCTCGAGCTCCCCCTCTCGCAGCTTTCCCCTGGCCGGGCCTTTGGGGTATAGCTCGGGGTCAATCTCGGGGTGGCGGATCTCCCCTTGCTCCCCACGGGTGGCGCAGATCAGATAAACTTCGTGACCCGCTGAAGCATACCTGGTCAGGGTTCCGGCGCAGAAAAGCGATTCGTCGTCAGGGTGGGCAAAGATGGCAAGCAGGCGCATCGCCGCTAAGTTTACCGTGTCGAAAAGCCTGCTTGCACTCTCAAACCCGTCCGCCACTGCCCGGGGTCGGTTTAATGGGTAGCCGTATGGCAGACTGCTTCCACCGCTATCCAGCTCGGTGCGACAGTTTTCCGCGCCCCGCTCTTGCTCAGATAAACCGCCGGGTCACACCCCGCCCTGCTAAGATGAGCCTCGACATGAAAGGACTCATTCTCGCTGCCGGGCGCGGCACCCGGCTTCGCCCCCTTACCCATACCCGGCCCAAACCGGTCATTCGACTGGGCGGTAAACCCATCATTTACTACGCGGTCGAGAACCTCTTCGCAGCGGGCATTACCGAAGTAGGGGTGGTGGTCTCTCCCGATACCCAGGAGGATATCCGGCAGGCCCTTAAGGATTTTCCTGGCGTCCAGCTTACCTACATCGTACAGGAGCAGGCCCTGGGTATTGCCCATGCGGTAGGTACCGCCAGAGACTGGCTGGGCCAGAGTCCGTTTGTGCTCTATCTGGGCGACAATCTCTTTCAGCAAGGAGTCAAGTCTTTCGTAACGGCGTTCAAGCCCGGAGTGGGGGCGGTAATTGCCCTGGTACGGGTGCCCGATCCCCGGCAGTTTGGGGTGGCGGTGCTAGATCAGGGGCGCATTGTCAAGCTGCTCGAGAAACCCAAAGACCCACCTTCCGATCTGGCGGTGGCTGGGGTTTACGTATTCAGCCCGAGCATTATGGAGATCATCGCTAACCTTAAGCCCAGCGCCAGGGGTGAGTACGAGATCACCGACGCCATCCAGGCTCTGATGGACCGGGGTCATGCCGTCTTGGGACAGGAAATTGTGGGCTGGTGGAAAGATACTGGGCGCCCCGCCGATCTGCTGGACGCCAATCGGCTGCTCCTGGTGGAACAAAAGAGCCCCACCCCGGTGGTGGAGGGGCAGGTCCACGACAGCCAGATCACCGGAAAGGTAGTTATCGAGAAGGGGGCGGTGGTCAAAAACAGCACCGTGCTTGGCCCAGTGCACATCGCCCAGAATGCTGTGATCGAGGGGGCTTATATCGGCCCCTTTACCTCGGTTGGGCCCAATGCCAGCGTGCGCATGGCCGAGGTGGAGTTTTCCATTCTCGAGGATGGGGCAGTAGTGGAGGACGTGCCCCTGCGGCTGCACCAGTGCATTCTGGGGGTTGGCGCCAGGGTAACCAGGCGCAACGGCCTGCCTAAAGCCCACAAGCTGGTGCTGGGTGATCTGAGCAGCCTCGAGCTGGGATAGCCCGTTGCCTGGGCTGCTAACGCTGGTGCCTGTACCGCCGCAGGTTTTCCAGATCCTCCTGCACCAGGTCGTCGCGCCAGGCCAGCGACTCCACGTGGTGACGCAGCTCGTGCAGCAGGGTCTCCCAAATTTCGTTTTCCCAGTCGAAGTCGGGGTCTTCGGCGGCCAGTTCGGCAAAAGAACCGTAGAACAAGGCGATATGCCGCCCAATGCCCGCGTAGCCCCCCAGCACCGAGGGGTAGCCAGGGTCGTGGTACTCGCCCAGGCGCAGCAGTTCGGGTTGGTCGGGGTCGGTCCGGAGGTACTCGAGCACATGAATACCGTGCAAACCCTGCTTGTAGACAGGGGGAATTTCTTCCCACAAACGCTCGGTGGTCTCTACAAATGCTTCATAGGTCATCGGGTCTAGTGTGCCACAGATGGGTGAAACCAGCCTAAGCGCCGGTTAGGATTAACCCGATGAGTGGCCTCGAGCAAGCCGGACTGGCTATTATGGTCCTGAGTCTGGTGGAAATTGCCGTCTGGAGCTTTTTGCGGGGGCGGGGCTCGATTTCGCCAAAAATCTATCCTTTTTTGATGGTGGCAGCAGTGGGGACTGGCATACTGGGCGTTTTTTTGTTTAGCTGGGGTTAGGGCGCCCAGTCAGTTATCGCGGTTTAATGCCGATGCTACGCAAAGGTCATCCGCAGCTAAATTGCAAATATGCTGCCGCTTTCTGCACTTTACAGGGTGAGTGGCACCAGAAGCCTTTCTAGCCCCTGGGGACTTCATGTAACGCGGCATAGCCTTCCGGGATAAGTGGCCCGACTCTACCCGGCCAGAAAGCGCCGAAGCCGCGCCTCCAACAAGGCCCGACGGGTATCGTTTTTGCTCAAGCGATCCAGTGCGGCCTGCCACAACTCGGGGTCGTCTTCCTGCAAGGCCATCTCAAAAATCTGTTCGGGCGAGCCCTGGTCATGCAAGGCCGCTTTAAGCAAGTCCCAGAGCTCTTGCCGTAGCTCTAGCACCCCTGGGGCCTCGGAACCGGGCAGCAGGGGGCCCGCGTACAGGGCCAGCGCACCTTCCAGGTCTGGCTGCAATAGCCGCCGGCGTACTTCCAGAAAATCGGCCCAGGCGCCAGGGGGCAGCCGGTAAGGGTTTCCCTGCAAGGGAAGCTTCTGGCGCAGTCGTCGTACTTCGGCGCGGGCTACCTCGGGTCTTCCTGCCTCACCCCAGACCAAAAGCGCCAGCTGCTCTGCGCCAAGCCCTTCGGGGTGCAGCGCCAGGGCCGCCAGAATCTCCTGCTGGCGGGGCCCCAGCTGTAATCGCTGGGAGCCCAGCCAGATGCTTGGCCGGCCCAGCAGATGCAGCCGCAAGGGCGGCGTGGGCTGCATAAGGGCCCAAACCGCTTCGAACATTGCCGGGGGCCCGGCCAGAAAGGCCCTGCCCGCCGGGCTCAAGCCCTCCAGGACCGGCGCCGCCTCGGCTATGGTTGCGCGGGCTTTCCCCTCCATGCCCAGGGCAAGGTAGGCCCTGGCCAGGTAGAAAGCCGCCATAGCGGCCCGGGGAGCGCTGGGCCTCCGTAAAAGCCGCCGTAAAAGCCCCGGTAGCCGCTCCACCGCCTCGGATGGCCTAGCCAGCGACGCGGGCAGGCAGTAGGCCAGCTCACCCCAGCCCCGAAACGCTTCCAGCACACCCTCACTCAGGGTCAGCGCTTCACGGCCAAGGCTCTGGGCCTGGTCTATTAGTCCTAGTTCCAACAAAGCCCGCACCCGGCGGGCCAGAACCGGCAGCCGCAGTTCCCGGATGGGATAAAGAGTCTGGTCCAGGGCGGCGTAGGTCGCTAAAGCTTCCTCGGCCTGGCCCAGCGCCAGCAGGAGATCCCCCTGAGCCAGGGCGGCCTCGGGCTGCGTGAGGTCTAGGGTAGGGAGGGCCTCGAGCCTTCCGCCCAGTATCTGCGCATGAGCTAAACCCATAACCAGGCTGTTCCACACCCCAGGGTGTTTCATGCCGCTACGCTCAAACAGGCGCAGCCCCCAGCCGGCCCAGGTCTCGGCCCGGCCATAGGCCCCCAGCGCTACCTGCAAGCTGGCCAGGTGTGCTGCGGCCTGCACGGCTCGTGGGGACTGCCAGGCGCCCTCGGCCAGCCGCATGGCCTCCATAAGCCAGCCCTCGGCCTCGCGGGCGCTACGCAGGGCCACCGCAGCGCCCAGAGCGAATGCGGTAAGAAAGCTGGGCTGCTTACTATAGGCTTGCTGGGCAGTTTCCAGGGCTTCGGGCAGACGGCCCCGCTGCCACAGGAGGTAGCTCCTGAGGGCCAGAAAGTCAGGGTCGGGGTTCTCCAGCTCCGAGAGGCGGGATATAACGGCATTTTCTCCGAGCTCGAGGGCAAACTCGAGGGCATAGCGCGCATAGAGTCCATCGGATGACTGGCCCAGACGCTCCATACACCAGGCCAGCCCTTCTTGTGGGCGCCCCGCAGCCCAGGTCGCTTCCAGGTCCATGGAAGCAGAGTACAGGTCTTGGTGCCAGTTTTTGTGTGACGGCTTGGGGCTGGGAAGCTACAAAGGCCGGGCCAGCCGCCATCCGGCCAGCGCCACTCCCAACCCGCCCCAGGCCAGCAGGGTCAGGAGGGGGAGTAACAGCAACTCATGATTAACCAGGGCCTGCCGGATCAGCAGGGCCAGGCTTTCTAACGGCAGCCATTGGGTGAGGTCTGCCGCCCAGGCCGGTAGCATGCCCTGCTGGGCTGCGGACGAGAGCAGAAAGATGGGGAACAAGGTGGCCTGGGTCAGATAGCTAGCAGCCGTTGCGGTTCTGGCCAGGCTGCCCACCAATAGCCCCCAGCTTCCCAGGGCGGCAAAGCCCACCAGCAACACCGGAAGCAGCCAGAGCAGCCCCGCCAGCGATAGCGTCAGGCCCAGCGCCGCCGCCCCAACCCCCAGGGCCAGGCCCAAAGACAGGGTTCCCAGCAGCCCCGAGGCTAAGACCCGCCCGCCAATGTGCAGGCCAGTGGGCATCGGGGTGCTCCGGATGCGCTTGAGGAGCCCGGTCTCGCGGGCCGAGGCAGTCCCTATAGCCAGGCCCACATATCCCGCTACAGCCAGCCCCAGCGCCGCGATAAAGGCGGTGACCGTGAGGGGGTCCAGCCCCTCCCGACGGCTCCAGAAGAGAAGCAGCAGAACCGGGAAAGCAAAGGTAAAGATGACCGCCACCCGGTCCCGCAGGTATACGCGGGTCTGCCAGAGGGTCTCTCTAGCCAGCCAGAACAGAGTCTTTGCGCTCATGCACACCCCCTTGCATCAGGGCCAGGTAGGCCTCCTCCAGGCTGGGGCTTTGCACCCGCAGCTCGGAGAGCGGCAGGCCGGTCTGCTTGATAGCCAGCAGATCTTCCTCGGGCTGTGCGCTGCTCAGAACCAGCCGTTCCCCCTCGGCCCTGGCCCTGGCGGCCAGGCTGGGGGGAAGGGGCAGCTCCGGCCTGCGGAAGCTGATGCGGTGCGGCAGACCAGCGCGGGCGATCATGGCCTGGGGCGGGCCATCGAAGATAAGCGTACCGGCCTTGAGTAAGAGCAGCCGCTTACCCAGCCGTTCGGCTTCCTCCAGCGAGTGGGTGGTGAGGAGTAGGGTCGTCCCCTCCGCCGCCAGGTCGGCGAGCAGCCCCCAGATGCGCTGGCGGGCCTCGAGATCCAGGCCCGCGCTGGGCTCATCCAGAAAAACCAGCCGGGGCCGCCCCACCAGGGCCACTGCCAGCTCGAGCCGTCGCCGCTCACCCCCGCTCAGATGGGCTACCCGGCGGGTCTTTTTCTCTTGCAGACCGAGCTGCTCCAGCAGGGGCGCGGCAGGCAGGGGGCTGGGGTAGTAGCCCCGGAAGAGTTCCAGCGTTTCCCCGACGGTGAGCTCGGGGTAAAGGCCGGGTTTGTCCTGAAACACAAAGCCCATCTGCGAGCGCTCTCTGGACGAGAGCCGGGCGGCCTCCACCCCTAGCACCGTGGCCTGGCCTGCTGTGGGGCGCAGAAAGCCCCCCAGAATATCCAGGGTGGTGGTCTTGCCCGAGCCATTGGGCCCCAGTAGCACCACCCGCTCGCCGGGGTCAATCTGGAAAGATATACCCCGGAGGGCTTCAACTGCCCCGTAGCGCTTCTTTAGCGAGGCGACCTCGAGCACCGGAGGCGGAGCTTCGGACGTACTGGAGACGTGGGATGGACTAACGTTCATAGCATTCTCTATACCCTTTACGGAGGATGGCGAGAGCTTCGGCCTGGCTTTGGGATGCTTGACCCCATTGCAACCTCCTGTAGCAGCTTAGTTCTCAGGGCATAGCAGCCTCGTAGCGTTTAGGGAAATAGATAACTTAACCAAATGTGGCTCCTCCGAAGATACTGTGGCCTTTTCCTGCTGTCTTTCCATGCCGGAGTAAGTTTTCCATGAGCCGCGCGCACCCATAGCGACGAAACGGAAAGCTGTTTCTGGCTAGGGCCGTTTTCACGATGTACAAGAAAAATTGCCACTAAGTCCTCCCCCCTTGTGGGGGAGGGAAGGTGGGGGGTTGAAGCCGCCACCTCGTGTATTTGCGCTCCCGTGAACACTTCTGGTTATCGGCCCGTAATCCATCCATAGCTTCTTATCTGAAGTAAGCTTTTCAGGAGCTACCGCAGCGGTGGCGACAAAACGGGAGGGAGATTCTTGGTAGGTCGGACTTCCGTTCCCCTTGGTTGAGGGCTCTCCGCATCTGGGCTCGGAGCACAGACCGCAGGCTATGCCCGGCTTGTGCCTGAGTCCGGCGAGGATGGGGCAAAAGAGTCTGGGCGTCAAGATCCGCCCCCTGATGCCAGCGGAGCGGTGGGGAGGCAAGAGTCCTTGCAACAAACGGCTAGCCCACATCTAGACTACGCCCAAGATAGGGGAAGATAGGGGACTGCGCGGCCTATGGGTTCTTAGCATGCCTCAAGCATGCTATACTCATGTTATGGCTAGTCTGCAGGTCAAACACGTACCAGAAGAATTGCACGAGCGCCTGCGGAGAGTGGCGGCAGATAGCCGCAGCACCCTGAGCGAGATCATGCTGGAGGCGATCGAGCGCGAACTGGCGCGGCGCGAATGGCAGCGGCGGCTGGCCGAGCGGCCTGAGAGCGAGCTGGGCGTCTCCGCCACCTCGCTGCTTGCTGAAGAACGCGCCGGGCGAGACCGTGAACTGCCGTGAGCGGCTACGTGGTGGACGCCTCTGCCGCTGCAGAGTACCTGCTGCGCACGCCTCTCGGGCTAAAACTGGCCCCCCTCATGGAGGACGCCCTCCTGCTTTCCCCAGAGCTGCTGGACGTGGAGGTGCTCTCGGTCTTGCGGCGCGCCGTGTTGCGGGGACGCCTTGCCGAAGAGCGTGCGCGGACGGCGCTCGACGACCTTGGTGACTGGCCCATTGTGCGCCTTTCCCACGCTTCATTACTTGAAGAGGCCTGGCAGTACCGACACAACTTCAGCGCCTATGATGCGTTTTACGTCGCTGCTGCTCACCGGTATGAGGCGCCCTTGCTTACGGCCGACGGACCCCTGGCCCGCGCACCCGTCCCAGGTGTGGTCGTGCATAACGTGCGAATAGACTAGGGGCGCTCAGGCCGATTCCCAGATAGTTGCTGCTCCATTCTGGCTTCTACCAAAAGTTAACACCGATTTGTGGAACTGCTACAACACTGCACTCTGTGGTTGCGGGGTTCTGTGTTATTATTTGATTTGCAGATGTTATCTTTGGCGCATAAATCCCCCACAGGATCGGGAAGAGCCGCTAATCCAGGTATTTGTCTTTGAGATCTAATCCGATCAAACCTACCCCACTTACCCTTGAGTTTTGGCCGGCCAGCGCTTAGACTTTAAGGCAGAATGGCGCGGAGGTGGTTTTTTAGCTAGGCCTGCGGGAGACGCATTACTCTCTCGTGGGCGGCCTGTGTGCCGCCCAGCGCTTTTTGGATAGACTTGACAGGGCTTTTGGAGGCCAGATGAAGATTAGCGCAGCACTGGACGAAATCGGCAACGCCCCCAGCCTGGAAACCCTTCAGGGGCTAAAGGTGAAATATCTGGGCAAAAACGGGGTTTTAACCCAGGAGATGAAAACCCTGGGCAGTCTTGCTTCTGACGAGCGCAGGGAAAAGGGCCGGGTGTTAAACGAGTGGAAACAGGCTCTGGAAGCCGCGATTGAAGCCCGCGAGGCCAGCCTCAAGGAAGCGATGCTTCAGGCTAAGCTCGAGCAAGAGTCCGTGGACGTCTCGCTACCGGGCTACGCTTTCCCCTCCGGCGGGCTGCATATCTCGAGCCTGATCATGGCCGAGCTGCTGGGCATTTTCCGCCGGATGGGCTATAGCGTGGTGCAGGGCCCCGAGGTCGAGAGTGAGTTTTTCAACTTCGATACCCTGAACATGCCCGACTGGCACCCTGCGCGGGATATGCAGGATACTTTCTGGGTACAGTTAAACCAGCATCCATCCCCTCTCCTACCTGGGAGAGGGGAGCAGAGGGGTGAGGGCGAGAACCAGTACCCATCCCCCCACCCCTCTATCCCCTCCCCCGCCAGGGGGGAGGGGAAGCCGGGAAGTTTTACCATCCAGGGCCCCTTCGGCGAGGATGTCACCGCGCTGGGCGGCGCGGTGCTGCGCACCCACACCTCGGGGATGCAGATCCGCTACATGATCCAGCACACCCCTCCGTTCAAAATTGTGGTGCCGGGGCGGGTCTTCCGCTACGAGCAGACCGATGCCTCGCACGAGGCCATGTTTCATCAGCTTGAGGGTCTGGTGGTGGGGTCGGATATTACCATGGCCGACCTCAAGGGGGCCATTACCGAGCTGGCCCGGGGGCTGTTTGGCAAGGAGGGCAAGGCCCGCTTCCAGCCCACCTACTTTCCCTTTGTGGAACCGGGGGCGCAGTTTGCCATGTGGTGGCCCGAGCGGCAGAAATGGCTCGAGCTGGGGGGTAGCGGGATGGTACACCCCAATTTGTTTATGGCGGTGGACGAGTACCGCGAGAAAATGGGCCTGCCCAGGGTCTACCAGGGCCTGACCGGCTGGGCCTTTGGCATGGGGGTGGAGCGGCTGGCCCTGCTGCGCTACGGCATCCCCGATATCCGCTACTTCTACCAGAACCGCCTGAGCTTCCTGCGGCAGTTTAGAGGTTAGGCGATAGCCAATGGTCTATAGTCTATAGTCCATAGCCGACAGCATAAAAAAGGCTTTTAGCGAGGTTTATTCATGAAAATCGTCTATAGCTGGCTCAAAGAATTCCTGCCCGAGGCGCCCCACCCCAGCTGCCTGGAAGAGCTGCTGGCGGGGCTGGGCATCGAGACCGAGGCCATCCGGTCGCTTGCCGTCCCGCACGGCAAAATTGTCTTTGCCAGGGTGCGACAGGTTGAAGACCTCGAGGGCAAGGAGTTACGCAAGCTCACCCTGGACATCGGGCGGGAGGTACAGGTGGTCTCGGGTGCGCCCAACACCCGGGCGGGTATGGGGGTAGTGCTGGCCCTGCCGGGTGCAGTGCTGCCGGATGGCACCGAGCTGGGCCTGCGCACAATTGCCGGGGTAGAGTCTTTCGGAATGGCCCTTTCGGCCAGGGAGCTCGAGGTGGGCGAGTACGCCGGCGGCTTGATGGAACTCCCGCCGGATGCACTGCCCCCCGGCACGCCGCTGGCCGAGGTCTGGAGCCCGGACGAGGTGCTCGAGATCGAGATCACCCCCAACCGCCCGGACTGGCTCTCGGTCTACGGGGTGGCGCGGGATCTGGCCGCGCTGGGCATGACCCTGAACCACCCCGACCCCAGGCCCAACACCACCCCGATTACCCTGCCTTTCCAGGTCTGGCTCGAGGATACCCAGGACTGCTCGCGCTTTACCCTGTCGTATGCCCGGGGCATCCGGGTGGGGCCCAGCCCGCTCTGGGTGCAGCGCCGCCTGTATGCTGCCGGGATGCGCCCCATCTCCAACGTGGTAGACGCCACCAACTACGCCATGCTGGAGTTGGGCAGCCCCATGCACGCCTACGATGCCAGCTACATCCGCCAGGGGCTGGTGGTGCGCCGGGCCAGACCAGGCGAAACACTGGTCACCCTGGACGGACAGGAGCGAACGCTAGACCAGCGCGACCTGCTGATCACGGTCAGGGATAATAGCCTTACCCGCCCGGCGGGGCTCGCTGGGGTGATGGGCGGGGCCGATGACGAAATCCGCCCCAGCACCACCGAGGTAGCCCTCGAGGTGGCCCACTTCGACCCAGTAATGGTGCGCCGCACGGCTAAGCGCCAGGGTCTCAAAACCGAGGCTTCCTACCGCTTCGAGCGCGGGGTAGACCCGGATGGCCAGCTAAGAGCCGCCGATCGTTTCATGGAATTGTTGCAGACCTGGTCCGGTGGAGGAGTCCAGGTCGCCCGCGACCGCATTGACCTCAACCACACCCGGCCCCCCAGTCCCATCGCGTTTCGTCCAGCCCACACCTCCCGCCTGATGGGGATGGCCTACCACGAAACCGAACAGCTGGCGGTGTTGCGCCGGCTGGGCTGCAAGGTCGAGCCCCGATTGGAAGCCGGAAACTTTGAGGTCACACCTCCCAGCCACCGGGTAGACCTGGCCATCGAGGAAGACCTGGTCGAGGAGGTGGCCCGCATCGTGGGGTACGACCAGATTCCCATCACCCTGCCCAGCTTTTTTCCCCATCCCGACAACCTGGGGGTGGATGAACTCTATGAGGCCCTCGAGAGACTGCAGCAGGTTCTGGCGGGTCTGGGCTTCCAGGAGGTGATCAACTACTCCTGGTCGTCGCCGGAGGAGTGCGCCCTGATGCGGGCTCCTGCGCCCACCGTCTTCATGCAAAACCCGCAAACCCCCGACCGTACCGCCCTGCGCACCGCGCTCTACCCCGGCCTGCTAAAAAACCTGCATACCGCCCTGGCCCAGGCCGAGAGCGGGCCCTTTCTGCTCTTCGAAGTTGGCAACGTCTTCCAGCAGACCGAGACCGCCCATCTGGCCGCCCTGATGGTGGGCGAGGCCGTGCGCGGATACTGGCAGCCTGGCCTGGGGGGTGGTTTTTTTGCTCTCAAAGGCCTCCTTCAGACCGCGGCGCAAAACCTGGGCAGCCGGGTAAGGGTCGAGCAAGAAGCCCAGCCCTACCTGCACCCTGGCATTAGCGGAGCAGTCTACTGGAACGGCCAGAAGGCCGGGCATATCGGCGCCCTGCACCCGGCCATCATGGCGGCCCTGGAGCTACCCGGCGGCGCACGGGCCGCGGCCCGTCCCGATGGGGATCGTCCCCAGGTCTTCCTTTTTGAACTGGCGCTCCCGCTCAGCAGAGGACCCGTTACTTTCTCCGACATCGCCAAGTACCCAGCCTCGATTCGCGACCTGGCGGTGGTGGTGCCCGAGCACACCCCATATGCCCAGGTAGAAGGGTTAATCCGCTCCTCCGCAGGCAAACACCTCGAGCAGCTGGAAATATTCGATGTGTACCGGGGTAGGCCGCTCTCGGAAGGAGAAAAAAGCCTGGCCTTCCACCTGACCTTCCGCCACCAGGAGCGCACCCTGACCGACCCCGAGACCGATGGCCTCATGCAAAACATCATCAATACAATTGAAAGCAGCGGCTTCGCAATCCGCAGGTAGCAAGCGGCTTTCGGCGATCTAAAGCGACTCATCTGTGGGGCCAGTTCTGCTGTTGGCCCCTCAGACCTGCCACCTCAGGCGCATGCCCTACGGCCTCCAGACCTGGGCTAAGCGTTCCGAAGAGACAGGTTTGCTTTACCGGTTGCAGCTCGCTTATTAACTTAACAAAAACTTAGTTCCAGAGCACCCTCCACGCCTGGCTACGCCCTCACAGGGATTTTGCACCTGGCCCTAGACTTCTGGCCCTCTCTAAAGGCCAGCTTCGCCCCAGGAACCAGCCTTACCCGACTGCTTGATAAGCCTTGGTCAAATTTGCTCTTTAGGGGAGTTATGGGCGGTTATACTCCGCTTTGATGCTAAGCTGGCTCGATCTGATGGCCCTCTTTGTCCTCTCGGCGGCCCTGGCGCTGGGCATACGCCAGGGGGTGCCTTTCACCCTGGCCGTGGTTCCTGCGCTGCTGGCATACATATTGCTGGCCTCTCTGATCGCTCCTTTCGTTCCGGGTTTTGCCCTGCCCTTGCTGGCCATGGCCCTGGGCCTGGCCATGGCTTATCTGGCCCGCTTCATTCCGCTCACCCACCTGACCCCCGCCCTCGAGGGGGCCATAGGCGGTATCGGGGGGTTTTTCTGGGGCCTGTTTCTGGCCTTCACCATCTGGGTTAGCTTTCCCAGCGAGTTTGTGGCCTCCACCGGGGCCTTGCGCTACCCATCGGAGCAGCTTCCTTCCGGTGTGAGGGACGGCATCGTAAGCAGCCCCTTCGCCCGGCCCCTGTTCAACTGGGCCGCCAGCAACCCGGTGCTAAAAGCAGCCCTGCTACCGCAGGTAAGCCAGCAGTAGTGGGCTGCATGAAAGAAGGCGCAGGTCACAGGTCGCAGGTCAAAAGACTTGAGACCTGCGACCTGAGACTTGAGACCGCGCGCTATTTTCTGCCAAAATCGGCCGGGTTCTCTCCCCAGCTCTCGGTCTGCCATTTGAGCACCTGGTTGGGATAGGTGTGGGATTTTAACCAGGCTTCGGCCTGGGCGATGCGGGCAAAAAGCTCGGCATTCTGCGGACTGGGCGCCAGCTTGGTGCGGGCCTTCCGGGCTTTCACCCAGGAGATAGCATTCACCGAGTCGGAGTAGATGGGCCAGGCCAGACCATCCTGCTGGCACAGCATCAGGGCTTCGACAATGGCCAAAAACTCCCCTACGTTGTTGGTTCCCTGAGCAAACGGCCCACGGCGGAAGATTTCCTCGCCCGTAGCGGTATCTACACAACGATACTCCAGCCGGCCGGGGTTGCCGCTGCAGGCTGCATCGACACAAAAGCTGGGAGTGAGCGGCGCAGGCAAACCTAAAAGCCTGCCCTGGCTGGGTTTCTGGCCTAAATAGTCCCTGTACTTCCCCACAAAAGCCCGCCTGGCCTCGTCCAGAGATGCAAAAGCCTTGAACTGGGCCCCCACAAAACCCCCGACCTGGGCCTCGGCCTCGAGCCAGGAAGAGAATACGCCGGTTTTGCGACCTTTCCAGACCACATAATATCTGCCTTTGTTCTTCACCATCCGCTTGATGAGTCTACCGCAAAAGCCACCTGAAGCTGCACCCTGCTAACGCGGAAGGGGCCTGCACCAGTCGCTGCATCCTCAAGGTTGTGCTCCCCGAAGTTAGGTTCTGGAGGTTCATGGGTCCGGCCCAACCATACCCTAGCCTGCCAGGCGGTTCTTTTTGAGCCTGCCAGAGTACTGCTTACGAAACTTGGCAACCTTGGGGCCGACCACAATAGCACAGTAGGGCTGGCTGGGGTTGCGCCTGAAGTATTCCTGGTGGTAGTCCTCGGCGGGATAAAACCTGTCGAAGGCAGTTAGCTCGGTCACGATAGGGTTATCCCAGACCCTGGCCTGGGTAAGGGCGTGCATCACCTCCTGGGCCAGCGCTTTTTGTTCGCGTGAGTGATAAAAAATAACTGAGCGGTACTGCGGACCCAGATCGTTTCCCTGGCGGTTGGGGGTGGTGGGGTCGTGAATGGTGAAGAATATTTCCAGGATTTCCCGGTAAGAGATCACCCTGGGGTCGAAGGTGATCTGCACCACCTCGGCATGACCGGTCTGTTGGCCGCACACTTCCTGGTAGCTAGGGTTGACCAGATGCCCCCCCGAGTACCCCGAAACCACCTCCACCACGCCTTCTAGCTCGTCGAAAACCGCCTCCAGGCACCAAAAACACCCGCCTCCCAGGGTTGCGACTTCCAGGTTTTGACTCATACCCCGCTATCCTGACAAAAATTGCTCAACTGCGCCGTAATCCAGGTGACCGAACTGCTTGCAGGGCCGACTTACCCAAGAAAAGTCCTTGATCAGTTCAGAGGGATGTAGACCACCTGATTGGCCCATTCGTTGGTCTGGCTGGTGGCCGCGATCAGCAGTAAGTCCCGGATTACCGCGCCAATAGTTGCATCCTGTCGCAATACCAAAACTCCTTCGGTGTGTATGCCATCCAGGATGCGTGCATAGGCGACTCCCACCAGTGTGTTTACGTCTTTAGTAACCAAAATGTAGCCTTGGGCCGTAGCCCATGCGATAAGCTCAGGATCTGAGGCTCCTGGCATGTGCTGGCTTACCTCTATGACTTCCATATAAGGGTTTGCGCGCAGCAAACCCCGCCGGATAGCGGGGTTGACGTGTTCATCCAACAGATACTTCATTTTTGTTCCAGACGGGCCAGTAAACGGTCTCGAATTCCCTTTTGCGGGAAATGGGCCTCAATAGCCCGCTTAAGCCCTTGAGCAGCAGTGGCTCGCTCTTGCACATAAGCATCTACCTCGGCCTGATGAGCAAGATAAAAGCTCAGCACCGCATAAACATCTGCCAAGTTCAGGGTGGGATAGTTGGAAACTATATCTTCAGCTGTTGCACCATTGCGGTAGTCGTAAACCAGGTATTGCAGGGGAACTCGAGTCCCCTTCACCCGAACCTCGCCTTGATCATCGGTAGTGAGAGGCAGTCTCAAGGGTTCAAACACCAGCGCCATGACTGTATGGTAGCACCTTTTACAAGGCCAGCACCCTGGCCATCTCGTATTTCTTGCGGTTGATGTCCTTGCGTTTTTCGATGGCTTCCTTGAAGGGCGTGAGGCGAATTTCATCGTTGACCTCGCCAACCGCCACCCCGCTGGCCCCGCTGAGCAAGGCTTCTACACAGGCCGCACCCAGGCGGCTGGCCAGCACACGGTCTTTGGCGGTGGGGCTGCCTCCGCGCTGGATGTGGCCCAGCACCGTGACCTTACTCTCGATGCTCGAGTGCTGGTGCACATCGTTAGCCAGGGCAACCGCGCCCCCTTCGTAACCACCCTCGGCCACCACCACAATGGACGACTTTTTGCCCTTTGCTGCCGAGTCGGCAATCACCTCGGCGCACATCTGGGCACTGATTGGATCCTCGGGCAGGACAATAACTTCCGCTCCGCCAGCAATTCCCACTTCCAGGGCAATAAAACCAGCATCGCGGCCCATCACCTCGATAAAGAAGACCCTCGAGTGGCTGGCGGCCGTATCGCGAATACGGTCAATGGCGTCCAGAGCCGTGTTAACCGCAGTGTCGAAACCGATAGTGTAGTCGGTGCCATAGAGGTCGTTGTCAATTGTTCCCGGCGCGCCTACCACCCGGATATGGTGTTCGGCCATCAACCTGGCCGCCCCGGCATAGGTGCCGTTGCCACCAATGGCAATTACCCCTTCGATACCGGCCTTTTTCAGATTTGCTGCGGCCCTGGCCCGGCCTTCAGAAGTCATGAACTCCTTGCTGCGGGCGGTTAGCAGGATGGTGCCGCCGCGCTGCAAGGTATTGGCCACATCGCGCGGCCCCATCGGCACAAAGTCGCCCTCAATCATGCCCTGGTAGCCGCCTCTTATACCAATGACCTCCAGACCGTGGGCCACGCTATTGCGAACAATCGCGCGGATGGCCGCATTCATGCCGGGTGCATCGCCTCCACTGGTAAAAACCGCTATTCGCTTCATCAAATCCCGCTCCACCAGAAAAACCTGCCCTACTCTATACATCCAAAGGCCAAAAACCGCCAGTTAGTCTACTCAGAAAGGTAGTGCTTGCGCCACACAGTGTCCTTCAATCGTTCCGCTGGGTCACCCGGTACTGTACAAAACTTAAAACCAGGCTGCCGAAAGACCCCGTCACTTCTGATCCGGTGTGTGGGCCAGCGCATAGGCCTGGTTGCGGGGAACTCCCGCCGCGGTCAAGGCTTTGACCAGCTCTTTGCCTTTGAGCCCCTGTCCCTTGAGCTGCGTTAGCAGCTCTTCGGCGCTTGGCCCCCGGCCCTCGAGCCTGGGCTCCTTTGGCCCTAGTACCAGCACAAACTCCCCTCTGGGCTCCTGGAAATACTCCAGTGCCTCACCCAGACTGCCGCGCCAGATCTCTTCATGCAGCTTGGATAGTTCACGCGCCAGGGCAGCCGGGTGCTGGGGGCCAAATTGATTTATGAGGTCCTGGAGAGTGTCGCGCAGGCGATGGGGCGCCTCGTAGAGCACAACCGTCCGGCCGATGGCGATTTGTTCCAGCCGCTCCTTGCGCTCCGAACTCTTCTGGGGCAAGAACCCTTCAAAGGCAAAGCGGGCGGCGGGCAGGCCCGAGGCTACCAGAGCCGGAATCAGCGCCGTGGCGCCCGGCAGTACCTCCAGCTTCCAGCCTTCTTTCAGGGCCAGCGCTACCAGCTCGGCTCCTGGGTCCGAAATACCAGGGGTGCCCGCATCGGTCACATAAGCTACCTGTTTGTAGCCCTGCAAGAGCCGCTTGGCGTTGGCCACGGTGTGCTGGTCAAGACGAATCATGGGCCTGGAGATGCCAAAGTGCTTGAGCAGAATGCCGGTGCGCCGGGTATCTTCGCAGCCCACCGCCTCGGCTTCTCTCAACGCCCGAATTGCCCGCAGGGTGATGTCCTCGAGGTTGCCGATAGGGGTGGGAACCAGCACCAGCCGCATCTCTTCGATTCTACTCGCAGGTCTCCACAGGACTATCGTCCCTATGTGAGATAGCTAGCAATTGCGTAAACTTTACGGCGGTAGTAAAGCTGTAATGCACATCCTGGCTCATCTGCGGGGAAGAGGTGTCTGATGAATAAGAGGTTCTGGGTAGTCTCAAAAGGGTTGTTACTGGGGGTCATAGGACTGCTATTTGGAGCTCTGCCTGTCGCCTTAGCCGCACCAAACATCTTTGTGGCAGATGGCGACAACCACCGCATTGTGCGCATGAATGACATGACCGGGGCAGGCTGGGCAGCCTTTGGCAGTCGCGGCAGCGGTACCAATCAGTTTAGCTGGCCCCGAGCTGTGGCAGTTGACCGGGAGGGCCGGATTTACATCGTAGATAGCTGGAATCATCGCATCGTGCGCATCAACAATATTGCGGGGGCCGGTTGGGTAGCCTTTGGCGCCAGGGGTAGCGGTCAGGGGCAGTTTTTCATGCCCTGGGGCATCTTTGTAAATGAAGCAGGCCGCATCTTCGTAGTGGACACCGGCAACAACCGTATCGTGCAGATGGACGACATGACCGGAGCGGGCTGGACGGCCTTTGGCGCCAGGGGCGACGGCGACGGTCAGTTCAACTGGCCGCGGGGGATGTTTGTAGACCCAGCAGGCCGGATCTACATTACCGATAGCGGCAACCACCGTATCGTGAGAATAAACGATATGACTGGCGCAGGCTGGACAGCCTTTGGCGCCAGGGGCGGCGAGGCCGGTCAGTTCTTCTATCCGCGGGGTGTCTTCGTGGACGGGGCCGGCCGGATCTACATCACCGACAGTATAAATCACCGCATTGTACGGATAACCGATATGACCGGGGCAGGCTGGGTAGCCTTTGGTACCCGTGGCTCCGGCCAAGGCCAGTTCAACTGGCCCTGGGGCATCTCGGTAGACGGAGAAGGCCGGATATACGTGGCAGATATAAACCACCGCATCGCCCGCATGAACGACATGACCGGGGCGGGCTGGGTTACCTTAGGCGCCCGTGGCGCTGGCGCCAACCAGTTTGAATGGCCCCGGGGTATCTGGGTGCGGTAAAAGAAGCTGTCTCACATAGGCGGTCTGGCCCGGGTGTAGCATGGGTTTCATGTTCACCCGGGCCATTCGGCTTCCCTTGCGGCTACTGGGAATTCCGGTCTCGCTCGACCTGAGTTTCCTTATAGTGCTGCCGCTGTTTGCTTTTCTGATAGGCAGTCAGCTCCCGGTTTATCTGCGCTTGTTTCAGCTTCAGGCCCCACCCGAGCTGCTCCAGGGAGCAGTGCCCTACATCCTGGGCTTGATTGCCACCCTGGGGCTTTTTATCAGCGTAGTAATCCACGAGCTGGGCCATGCCATGGCGGCCAGGGTCTACGGGGTTAAAACCCGCGAGATCACTCTGTGGCTCCTGGGTGGGGTGGCTCAACTCGAGCAGATGCCCCGCACCCGTGGAGCCGAGGCAGTAATTGCTATTGCTGGCCCAGTGGTGAGCGTGGCGCTGGCTGGGCTATTTGGCCTGCTGCGAGGGCTGGTTCCACCCGAGGCCATTACCGGGCAGTTTTTAGTCAGCTACCTGGCCTTTATCAACCTGGCGCTGGCCCTGTTCAACCTGCTGCCAGCCTTGCCGCTGGATGGCGGCCGGATTTTGCGTAGTCTGCTGGCGCTCTACCGCCCTCACCTCGAGGCCACCCGCACTGCCACAGCTATCAGCAAGCTTCTGGCCTTTGCGCTGGGCCTGGCAGGTCTGCTCCTGGGCAACCTCTTCATGATTCTGATTGCATTTTTTATCTTTATGGCGGCCAGCGCCGAGGCCGAGCATACCGTCCTTAGCCAGACCCTCGAGGGCCTGCTGGTACGCGACCTGATGACCCGACAGGTTAGTACCGTTCCCCCCAGCATGAGCGTAGCCGAGCTGCTAAGAAAGATGACCCTCGAACGGCATGTCGGCTATCCGGTGGTAGAGAACGGGCGTATTCTGGGGCTAATTAGCCTCGAGGAGCTTCAAAACGTCTCGCCCAGCACTACCGTGGCTGAGCGAATGCGTACTCCCCTCTATGCCGACGAAGAGACCACCGCAATAGACGCTTTGCAGCGCATGGCCGAACGGGGTTTTTCCAGGCTGGTCATCACCGATACTTACGGTAACCTGATCGGCATCTTGAGCAAGACCGATCTGTTGCGGGCGCTGCAACTCCGCACGGCACAGATGAGTCTGATAGAAACTCCAGATCGGTCTGGGGCTTGACAGCCCCCCGAGTAGTAGGTAGACTTCTCGTTGCGCTGCCTACAGGCAGCCAAAGCATCTTGACAAAGAAAGATCAGCAGAAAACATGATTTACACGTGGTTTTTACCACGTCATAACTTATGAGCAATCAGCTTTAGACTCCTGCTCGCAAGAGCAGCTTCGGAGAGTTTGATCCTGGCTCAGGGTGAACGCTGGCGGTATGCCTAAGACATGC
>JBGFRI010000018.1:0-63278 GCA_041695225.1 Deinococcota bacterium | reverse complement strand
GCCTTACCGTCGAGAGTCGCAAACAAAAATCCCCGCAAGGGGATTGAAACCCAGGAGGGTCTCTTGTGGTGCTGCCCCGGAAACAGGTCGCAAACAAAAATCCCCGCAAGGGGATTGAAACTGAGCCTCCTGGTTGTAAGTCAGGATGGTTACCTTCCTGGGTCGCAAACAAAAATCCCCGCAAGGGGATTGAAACTGTACCATGTACTGTCGTTACAATCTTGAAGCCGCTGTAATACGTCGCAAACAAAAATCCCCGCAAGGGGATTGAAACGGGTGCGTTTCGAGGCCCACCCCGTGGGCGAGGCAGCCTACATGTCGCAAACAAAAATCCCCGCAAGGGGATTGAAACGCTGTAATCTCGACCTTCTTCGTGGCTGCCCTTCAGTCTTTACGTCGCAAACAAAAATCCCCGCAAGGGGATTGAAACAGGCGCTGGAGGGCCTGCGCCAAATCTACAACAGCAAAGGTCGCAAACAAAAATCCCCGCAAGGGGATTGAAACGAGGTGGTTGGTATTTCCGTCCAGCCAGGTTAATGGCTCAGTCGCAAACAAAAATCCCCGCAAGGGGATTGAAACAGAGGGATTCCTGATCAAAGAAGGGCTTGTCTATCTCCTTCAAGTCGCAAACAAAAATCCCCGCAAGGGGATTGAAACTGACCATTTACGATAATGGCTCAATCTTAGCGAATGTTGTGTCGCAAACAAAAATCCCCGCAAGGGGATTGAAACTGTGGGTGAGGGGGGACTTTGGAATGTCGAACATTTTCACGTCGCAAACAAAAATCCCCGCAAGGGGATTGAAACCTGGTTGCTAGGGTCCTGCCCTAGCGAAATTCGGATCGCGTCGCAAACAAAAATCCCCGCAAGGGGATTGAAACCCTTTACTAGTGGTTTGACAAATCCAGAAAACCAAAATTTTAGGTCGCAAACAAAAATCCCCGCAAGGGGATTGAAACCCGCTGTTGCCTCTTGCTTGAGTGTTTGCCATTGTTACCAGTCGCAAACAAAAATCCCCGCAAGGGGATTGAAACAAGACTCCGCGATACTCCAGCCGGCCCGGGTTGCCGCTGGTCGCAAACAAAAATCCCCGCAAGGGGATTGAAACAAAGCTGCCCGGAGCATCCGGCCCATCTCTGGCCCTGGGTCGCAAACAAAAATCCCCGCAAGGGGATTGAAACTCAGGAACTCGGCCACCCACTGCCGAGCTCTTTCTACCCGGTCGCAAACAAAAATCCCCGCAAGGGGATTGAAACTTGTGGGAGCAACATCTATATGTCTATAAAATAGACATGTCGCAAACAAAAATCCCCGCAAGGGGATTGAAACCTGCTTCAAACCATTTTACTATTTCTTCTATTTTCTTGTCGCAAACAAAAATCCCCGCAAGGGGATTGAAACTAGTCTCTGCTCACTCTTTTGACCGTTCTCGCTGGCAAGGTCGCAAACAAAAATCCCCGCAAGGGGATTGAAACCGGCAATCGTCGTAAACGGCGCTCCGCGCCTTACCGTCGAGAGTCGCAAACAAAAATCCCCGCAAGGGGATTGAAACCCAGGAGGGTCTCTTGTGGTGCTGCCCCGGAAACAGGTCGCAAACAAAAATCCCCGCAAGGGGATTGAAACCGCCCCTCCCATGCCCGATGCGGCACGGCCTAACGGAAAGTCGCAAACAAAAATCCCCGCAAGGGGATTGAAGTTACAAAGATGTCGCAAGTCACAAGTCTCGGGTCGAAAGACTGCAAGACAAAATCCGCGTAAAGGGATGAAACTGGCCCATCGGTCGGCTCAACTAGCCTTTTCCGCTGCGATTGGCTTCATAATGACCGCGGGAACAGATTTTCTTGTCGTGGTGAGCACCCCTTCGACAGGCTCGGGTCAGGCTCCGGGTGCGAAGCAATCCAGATCACCCCGTCAGCAAAATTGCGTTTAGGCCCTCCTGGATTGCTTCGTCGGCCCAAGGGCCTTCTCGCAATGACGAAGTCCGTTTTGTATGCCAGGAGGCCATTTGACCCCTCCGTCTCCGTCACTGCAAGGAGACCACCGCAACCCCTCGTCATTGCGAGCGCTCGGAGAGCGCGAAGCAATCCAGATCACCCCGTCGGCAAAGTTTCGTTTAGGCCCTCCTGGATGGAATCACCCCCATCCCTTCGACTGCCCCTTCGTCGGGCTCAGGGCACGGCTCAGGGCAAGCCTCGGCCACTCCTTCACCCAGTCTATGGATTAATCATCCGAATCCTCGGCCACTCCGCGGCTCAGTCTATTGCTGCGTCGGCCCTGGGGCATCCTCGGCATGACATCCTCGGCTAATAAAAAAGCCGCGCAAGGGAATTGAAGCTACAAAGATGACGCAGGTCTCAGCTCAAACGATTGCAGACCAAAAGCCGCTAAAGAGGCTGAAACTGCTTGCTGAGCAGTCAAAATAACTGTTTTGCGCGGACAATAGTAGCTAAGCGTGGCCCACAGGGCCTAGCTCCCTGCCCCTCTAAAAAGGGTGGCGTGGGGATTTTTGTCGTGATGACTATACAAATACCGTCGCGGTTGGCAAGCGGTCCTGTAAGGGGTCTTGAAACTACATCAGGCTGCTTTGGGTCTGGTATACCTGGGATATGGAAACACTGCCGGACAAGGTTCTGATTCTGAGCGTGGGGCAGACCCTCGAGCCCCTCGAGTTTGCCCTTAGCGAGCACACTCCCGGCGGAGTGGTGTTTGTGGCCAGCCAGGGCAGCCAGTCTGTGGCGGGCGAGCTGGTCAGGCGGTATGGCGGCGGGCTTCGCTACCATACTCTGCTGCTAGACGACCCCGAGAGCCTGGGCGAGGTGTTTCGCAGGGGGCGTGAGGCCCTGCACAAGGCCCTGGAGTGGGAGGCCCGGGCCATAGTGGCCGATATCACCGGGGGCACCAAGACCATGTCGGCGGGGCTGGTGCTGGCCCTCACCGGGCAGGGGGTAACCTTTAGCTATGTGGGGGGCGAACAGCGTGACGACCAGGGCCGGGTTCTGACCGGAACCGAGCGGATGCGGCAGCTCGAAGACCCCACCTATCGTTACGGTTTGCGCGAGTGGGAGGGCTTTCGGCGGGCCTGGAACCAGGGCGACTTTCCGGCCGCCCGCGACTTTATCACCGAGCTTCTGGCAAGGCCGCTTACCCCTTCGGAGAAGCGCTTTTACACCCACCTCGAGGGCATTACCCAGGGGATGGAAGACTGGGATCTGTTCCGCCACAAGGAGGCCTGGCAGGGTCTGGAAAGGAACCTCGAGCCCGCCCTGGGCATTGCCGAGGCCTGGAGACACGGGGCCAAGGTGCGGGTTTTGCATAGCTTGAACGAAGCCAGGGTGCGGCTGCGGCAGATTCTGGACAAAGAACACAAACCCACCTTTGTGCTGCTGGCCGACCTGCTGGCCAATGCCCGCCGCCGCCAGGCCCGCCAGCGCTACGACGATGCCCTGGCCCGGCTCTACCGCGCCATCGAGCTGGCCGCCGAGGCCGATATGTACGAGCGAACCGGCATTGTGCTGCGCGACCCACAGACCTACCCCAGCTCGTTGCAGCAACTAGCGGGTCGGGCCGGCAGGACACTTGGGCTCAAAGAGACCCTGGGCCTGGCCTTCGAGGTAGATACCGCCCTGAAAAATACCGGCACCACGGCCCAGCGGCTATATGGCGACTACCAGTCCAGGCTGCAAAACCCCTTGCAGGCGAGAAATCAGAGCATTCTGGCCCACGGCATCAAGCCAGTTGATGCAGAGGACCTAAAGCCCTTGTGGGCCTACCTGGGCTCACTGGGCTTAGAGGCTGCACCGGACTGGCCGGCCTGGTAGGGGCATTCTGCAGACTCCTCCCCGCTTGTGGGGAAGGAAAAAAAGGGGGGGGTTGTGGTGAAAGCCTCGAGTCCTGGCGCCAAAGGAACAACTTTCACCATTCGTAGCGTCCGGTCCAGGGAAAATGGCTACTCGGCCAACTTTTGCCTCAGCCCTGTCAATAGGGGGCTTGAAGGCGGCCGGGCCTGGGTGTAAGGTATGTCCAGGCCCGCTAGGGCCATACAACCCGGCCAAGTTTTGGTGTCTGGGCGCGTAGCTCAGGCTTAAAGTGGGGAAATCCGGTGAAGCCGGGGCACAGCGTGCCCCGCAGGCCAGTCCGGTACTGTCGCGCAACGGTGATGGCGCACTGGGGTAGTGAGCAAGCCCTCACAACCACCGCCCAAAGTCCGAATACCTGCCAAAACGCCTTCTAACTCCGATACGGAAGGCACCTCTCGCAAGAAGGGGGAGTCTCGGGGAACCTATTTTTAATGTAGCGTCCTCACTCCCGAGGGCGTTTTTTTCGTGCCCTCACCGCGAAACCGGGTTGGGAAAGGACGTGGCATGAAAAGATTTGTCTGGTTCTTGTTTCTGGCTATTGGCTATGCGCTACTGGCTACCGGCTTGGCGCAGCAGTTCTCCCGCACCCTCACCGACGACCTGGGCCGCACCATAACCCTGAAGGCCGCCCCCCAGCGCCTGGTGGTGATGCTGCCCTCCGCGACCGAGAAGGTCTGCGCCTTGAATGCCTGCGCACGCCTGGTGGGGGTGGACAATTTCTCCGATTACCCCGCAGAAATCAGGCCACTGCCCAGGCTGGGGGGCCTGTTCGACCCCAACCCCGAGGCCATCGTGGCCCTCAGGCCCGATCTGGTGATTCTCTCGGTCCACGGCCGGCTGCACGAGACCCTAGAAAGGGCTGGCGTCACAACCTTTGCCGTCCGCACCGAACGCTACGAGGACATTTTCCGGGTTACCCGGCTCCTGGGCCAGGCTCTGGGCCAGGAAGCCCAGGCCGAGAGGCTGGTGGCGCGCATCCAGCGCGAGGTCTATCAGGTAGCCAGCCGGGCCGCCCGGTCTCCCTCGCGCCCCACCGTCTACTACGAGATTGATCCCACGCCCTTCACGGTGGGACCTGACTCTTTTATAGGGGTTTTGATTACCAAGGCCAGGGGCCAGAACATCATCCCGCGTGAGCTGGGATTGTTTCCCCAGATCAGCCCCGAGCTGGTGGTACGGCGCAACCCCGAGGTGATCGTGCTAACCCACCCCGGAGCTGCCGACCTGCCCAGACGCCCTGGCTGGGCTGGGCTGCGGGCGGTGCGGGCGGGCCGGATCTGTAGTTTTACGGGCGAGGCCAGCAGCAAGCTTTCGCGCCCGGGGCCACGGGTTGCGCAGGGTCTTGAGTTGCTGGTGAACTGCTTTCATCCCGTTCGGCCATGATCTTCACCCGCCGTTCTGTTCGAGCTGCCCTGCCTACTGGGGCCACGGGCTACCGCCGTGGGCTGGTATTTTTCAGCCTGTTACTGCTGCTGGTGCTGGGCCTGGTGCTGGGGGTGGGCTATGGGGCGGTGCGGCTGCCGGCTCTCGAAGTGCTGGCGGCGGTGCTGGGTTTGCAGGAGAACCCCATCGTTACCGAGCTGCGCCTGCCCAGGGTGCTGGGGGCCATGCTGGTGGGCGCCGCGCTGGGCCTGGCGGGGGCTGCTTTCCAGGGCCTGTTCCGCAACCCCCTGGCCGACCCCTACCTGATGGGGTCGGCGGCTGGGGCGGCCTTTGGGGTCACCGTGGCGGTGGTCTGGCTGGGCGGGCTCTCGGGAGCCTTTGCCCAGCACGCGATTTTTACCCACCTGCCAGCCTCCGCCACTCTGTTTGGCTTTGCTGGTGCAGTGCTGGCGGTTACCCTGACCCTGCTGCTCTCGGGCGGGGCCAGCCGCACCCACGACCTGATCCTGGCCGGGGTGATAGTGGGCAGCGTGCTGGTCAGCCTGACCAGCTATCTGATGCTCCAGGACGCCGACCGGGTGCGGGCGGTATTTGCCTTTACCCTGGGCAGCCTGGCCTTTTTGAACTGGAACGGGGTGGGGCCGCTGGCGGTCTATCTGCTGTTCATCACTCCACTGCTTTTGTTGCTCGGGCGCACCCTCAACGCGCTCAACCTGGGCGAAGAGACCGCCCGCAGCCTGGGACTGCCACTGGACCAGATCAAGCTGGTGCTGATTGCCGCGGTTACCTTGCTCATTGCTGCTGCCGTAGCCCAGGCCGGCATCATCGGTTTTGTGGGCCTGCTCGCCCCGCACCTGATGCGACGCCTGATAGGGGGAGACTACCGCTACCTGCTGCCGGCCTCGGCGCTGGGCGGGGCGGTTTTGCTGGTTTTTGCCGACCTGCTGGCCCGCATCCTGATCGCTCCGGCCGAGCTGCCGGTGGGGGTCCTCACCACCCTGCTGGGCGGGCCGTACTTTTTGTATCTAATGTGGCGGGGGAGGAGGGTATGAGCACGGGGACAGAGTTGCTGGCAAGCAGAGGTGTGGGTGTTTTGGACCATCCGGCATCGTCGGCTGGCGCCCGGATTGTAGCCGAAAACCTGTCTTTCTCCTATCGTGGGCGGGCAGTGCTAACCGAGATTAGCCTAACGCTCCGTGCTGGCGAGTGGCTGGCCATGCTGGGCCCCAATGGGGCGGGGAAGAGCACCCTGCTGCGCCTGATGGCGGGGCTGCTGAAGCCCTCGAGGGGCCAGGTCAGGCTGAATACGGCGCAACTGCATGGCATCTCGAGCTGGGTAAGAGGCCAGCAAATTGCCTTTCTGCCGCAAAACGGCCCTCATCCCGAAGACCTAACGGTAGAAGAGGTGGTGAGCCTGGGCCGCACCCCCCATCTGGGCCTGCTAGGAAGCCCCGGCAAGCGCGACCAGGAGGCGGTGGAGTGGTCCATGGCCCAGACCCGGGTAGCGGAGTTTCGGCACCGCCTGCTGCCCACTCTGTCGGGCGGTGAGCGGCAGCGAGCCCTGCTGGCCCGCGCCCTGGCCAGTCGGCCAAAATTCTTGCTGCTCGACGAGCCCACCAGCCACCTCGACCTGCACCATCAGGCCGAGTTCATTGGTCTGGTGGCGGGCCTGCGGTCCCAGGGCCTCGGTATCCTGACCGTATTACACGACCCCAACCTGGCCCGCCTGGCCGACCGGGTGGCCTTTTTGTCGGAAGGGAAGCTGGCCGCACTAGGTGCGCCAAAGGAGGTGCTGAGCCAGAGCCTGCTGCAATCGGTGTATGGGCGCTGGGTGCGGGTCTTCCAGCTAGATGGCCAGCCGGTGGTGCTGCTGGGAGGCTAGATGCAGGCCAGCCTGAAGGTGACCCCACAACTGCTGCTGCTCGACCTGGGTGAGGTGCGTCGCCTCATCACCCAGGATGGGCCGCGCCTGGCTCGTTTTGTTGCCGCAATTCAGGAGAAGCGGACCGGCTGTACGCGCCAGGGAGGCCAAAACTTAAACTCCCGGCTAATGCGGGCCGGGGCTCCCCCTGCCCAAACCCTAATCTACACCCTGCCCGGCGATCCACTGGACTTTGAACAGGACGGCTCCAGGCTGCTACTACCTGGTTTGCGGCTCTATCTGGATGGCCCACCCGAATTTGTCGAGACCCCTTTTTATGCCTGGGTGGAGCCATGAGACCGAGCCTGGAAAAATTGGCCCAGAAGGGTGAGATAGATTCCCCTCAGCCAGCGAGACTCCGTTCGCACAAAAGCCGCCCGGGACAGTTAGAGCCCTGTTTGGTAGAGTGTCACCACTCTCTTTTGCATGGGGAGAGGGAAAGAGGACTGATTTCTGGTGAGTGAGCTCTGGCTGGTGCGCCACGCGCAGACGACCTGGAACCTGGAGGGCAGGCTGACCGGCTGGACCGATCTGCCGCTCACGGCTTTGGGTGAGCGCCAGGCCACGGCTTTGTCGGAATGGTTGAAGGCCGAGCACTTTGAGCGTGTGGCGGCCTCGGATTTGCAGCGGGCAGTCCAGACCGCCCGCCTGGCCTATGGCCAGCCCCACCAGGTATCTGCCCGACTGCGCGAGCTAAGGTTCGGCGAGCTCGAGGGTCTAAAATGGGCTTTGCTACCCGAGATCCACAAGAATGCTCTGATGGCCTTCGAGGGCTTTCAAGCGCCGGGGGGCGAGTCTACGGCGCAGCTGCGGCAGCGGGTCTTCCACTACCTGGATGGCCTGCCCAGAGGCCGGCACCTGATCTTCACCCACGGGGGCGTGCTGCGCCTGGTGCTGCGTGAGCTTGGCCAGGACCGCCTCCTGCCGCCGTGTGCGGTGCTGGGGGTGGACTGGGAGCGCAAGCGGGTGCTGTTTGTGCGCGACCCGGCAGGGCCCGATGAGGCGCAAGAGTAAGAACGACGAAAGGGGTATGTGCAACCTGGCCTAATTCTGGTAACAGGCGGTGCGCGGGCCGGCAAGAGCGCCTTTGCCCTGGCCCATGCGCACGCGCTTGGCCTGGACCAGGTCAGCTTTATCGCCACGGCCCAGGCGCTGGATGAAGAGATGCACCAGCGCATCCAGCAGCACCGGGCCGAGCGCCCCGCCGCCTGGGAGACGCTGGAAGAACCGCTCGAGCTCCCCTTTGCGCTGGTGCGGGCCAGAGGCCGGGTAGTGCTGCTGGACTGCCTGACTCTGTGGGTCTCTAATCTGATGCAGGTCGAGCGGGAGGTCTTGCCCGAGGTCGAAAAGCTGCTGGCGGTCCGCGCCCAAACCGGCAAAACCCTGCTGGTAGTCACCAACGAGGTGGGCCTGGGGATTGTTCCCGCTAATGCCCTGGCCAGGCGCTACCGCGACCTGCTGGGCGCTGCCAACCGCCGCATGGCCCAGGAGGCCGACAGAGTTTACCTGCTGGTTGCGGGCATTCCCCTGAAGCTAAAACCGCCATGAGCCTGCTGGTAACCAGGGATTACCAAAAGAGACTAACTTATAGTAGAATGGACTAGAAATGGCTACCAAGGTAAACATTCATCAGGCTAAAACCTCCTTCTCCCAGCTGGTAGAGAAGGCCCTGCGGGGCGAGGAGGTAATTATTGCCAAACACGGTAAGCCTCTGTTGCGCCTTGTTCCAATCGAGGGTTCCAAGCGCCCGGTTGAGCTGCACCCCCACCGCTTTAGCAAAGCCGAGATTGCAGCGGTTCTGGCTCCTTTAGACGAAAGCGAACTGGCAGAGTGGTACAAGTGAGCGATAGCCAAGGCTTTTTGCTCGATACCCACGCCTTGCTTTGGTACGACAGCCAGAAGTCGCTGTTACCAAAGCCTGTCCTGGCTCGTATCATCGATCGCGGTAACCATATCTTCATCTCCCCGGTGAGCGCCTGGGAACTCAGCATCAAATGGAAGATGGGACGCCTACCCGCCGCTGCCGCACTGGTGGCGGACTTTTACGGGGTGCTGGGCGCCTACGGTTTTATCGAACTGCCCTTGCTGGCGCCCCATGCGCTACAAGCGGGGCTGTTTGAGACTGACCACAAAGACCCCTTTGACCGCGCCCTGGCCGCCCAGGCCCTGCTTCAGAACCTAACCTTGATCAGTAAAGACAACTTGCTGGATAGGTTCGGGGTAAGGCGGTTCTGGGATTGAAGGCTCCCCTGCCATCAGCTAGCGCCTACGCGTAGCAAGACCCCAAACAGGCCAAGGTTTCCCGTTCGCTTTTGCCCCGACCCGCCGGCCCCAGTTCTCCCATGAACTTCCACATCCAGCCCGTCTCCACAGAATGGCTCACCCGAGCCCTCGAGCACCAGAACACCCTGACCAAGCCGGCGGGCTCGCTGGGTTTTTTGGAAGAAATTGGCGTTCGCCTGGCTGCCATTGGGCAGACCCTGCGGCCTATTCTGGGCAAGGGGGCGGTGATTGTCTGTGCAGCCGACCACGGCGTGGCTGCCGAGGGCGTTTCGGCCTACCCGCCCGAGGTGACCGCACAGATGGTTCTAAACTTTCAGGTGGGCGGGGCAGCGATCAATCAGATTGCCAGGGTTGCCGATGCCGAGGTCTGGGTGCTGGATGTGGGTGTGAACAGTGATGTTGCTGCCGATGCCGAAGAGAGCGCAGGCCTGTTTCCGCTGCATGCGTCCAAGGTACGACGCGGAACGGGCAACATCGCCCAGCAGCCCGCCATGACCCGCGCCGAAGCCCAGCAGGCCATCCTTCTGGGGGCCCAGGCTGCCCGGGCGGCCATCGTGGGTGGGGCCACCATCCTGGCTGCGGGCGACATGGGCATTGGCAATACCACTGCGGCAGCGGCTCTAACCGCTGTATTGCTGGGCCTGGAGGCGCAAGATGTCACCGGACGCGGTACGGGGGTAGACGACCAGCGGTATGAGAAAAAGCTCGAGGTGGTCCGCGCCGCGTTAAGCCGGGCACAGGCCCGCTGGGGCAGTCGGGGCAAAGCCGATCCGCTGGAGGTGCTGGCCGAGCTGGGCGGGCTAGAAATTGCGGCTATTGCCGGTGTTTTCCTGGCGGGCGCCGAGGCCGGTCTGCCCATGGTCAGCGACGGCTTTCCCGTTACGGCGGGGGCTTTGCTGGCCTGCCAGATTGAGCCAGAGGTACGAGATTACCTTTTTGCCGGGCACCGCTCGACCGAGCCAGGGCACACCCGGCAGCTGCAAGCGCTGGGGCTGCGGCCCATTCTGGAACTGGACCTGCGGCTGGGGGAGGGGACCGGGGCAGTCTTGAGCTTTCCCGTGCTGCGGGCAGCAGCCGAGGTGATGGCGGGAATGGCAACCTTTTCTCAGGCGGGGGTATCGCAGACGCTAAAGCCGTAGAAGAGTTGCTCACGTCGCTGAGGAGCATGACCCGCATCGCGACCCCAAGGGGCTGCCCTACAAAGAGCCTCTGCACTGATATTCACTCCGCAAAATGCCCTAAAGCCTTATTTAGGAAACAAGAGGCCGAACATGGAACTCAAAGAAAACCTGGACTACTACCTCGAAAACGGCCTGGTGGTTTTCACCGAAGCTTTTCATCGCAAGCGTGGTTACTGCTGTGGCTCCGGGTGCCGGCACTGTCCTTTCCCCAAGGAGGTTCAGGCCCAGGCCATTCAGCTTAGACTCGAGGGCTGCCCCATCAAAACCCGCGAGGAATTTGAGGCCCGCTTTGGCGCGGTTCTGGTAAAACCTTAAGCTGTGCGCCCCCTCTGGCTGGCCATCGGTTTCCTGACCGTTTTCCCGGTTCCCCACCTGGGGGAGGTCAAGAGCGGTGAGATGAAGGCTGCCACCACCTTTTATCCGGTGGCGGGCTACCTGATTGGGGCGGTGCTGGCCCTTGTGGCCTGGCTGACCGCTGCGCTACCCGACGGTCTGCAGGGGGCGGTTTTGCTGGCGGTCTGGCTGGCCTGCACCGGCCTGCTGCACCTGGACGGTCTGCTCGACGCGGCCGATGCCCTGCTGGCCATGAAACCGCCCCAGGAGCGGCTGCGCATTCTGGGTGATGTGCATCTGGGCAGCTTCGCTTTTGGCGTGGGGTTTGTGGTGCTGCTCTTGAAGTGGCAGCTGCTGGCGTCAAACCCCTCGCCCTGGCTATTACTGTGCTTGCCGGCAATAGTGCGCTTTGGCCTGCTGCTGCCCATGAACCTGTTTCCTGCGGCCAAAGCCGAAGGGCTGGGCGCCCGGAGCCGCGAGGGTCGAATTCTCCCGGCTTTCTTGCTTACCTTACCCGTGATTTTCTTTTTCCCCTGGGTTGCGCTGGTGGTTATGGCGACCATGTTGCTGCTGGCCTACTGGGCGGCGGGCCGGCTGGGGGGCGGGATTTCCGGCGACATCTATGGAATGCTGGTGGAGCTGGGTGAGGTTGCGGGCCTGCTGTTTTTTATCGCGGTTGCGGCTGCCGGGGCCAGCCCAGCTGGATAAAGAGCCAGCCACAATAACCCCCGACACCTCGGGAGTAAATAAACCTGTCTGTGGCTTAATGCGCTCATAAAACTGGCAGGGTGTCGCCGCCTACTTCCCAAGGGTGAACGCGGCAGCAAAGGGGGTATCTGTGTAGATTTATCACGAGCGGCTCTCTTGGCTGTCTAGCCGACCACGCAACTGCCTTTTCTTGCGCAAACTGTCGTATCTTTTCGCTCCCGGGCAGCTGGAAGCCGACTACGGTTATACTGGTCTGGGGGTGTTTGCCGATTTTTACTGCAAACGCTCATCCCAGCCAATTTTTGGGAGCCTGGTGAAACCGATGCGGTTTGTGGTCTTGAGTGGACAGAGTGGTGCGGGGCTGACCTCGGCCCGGATGGCCCTGGAAGACCTGGGGTATTTTTCGGTAGACAATATTCCGCCCCAGCTCTGGGCCGACCTACTCAAGACCGTGCAGGCCAGGGGTATCCAAAAAGTGGTGGTGGTGCTCGACATCCGCGCCCGCGATCTGCTGGGCGAGGTGGAAGCCGTGCTGGCCCAACTCAGGCCTTTCATCATCTACCTCGAGGCCAGGTCCGACATCCTGCTCAAGCGCTACAACCTTTCGCGCCGCCTGCACCCGCTGGGCATGGGCAATCTGCTGCGCGAGATCGAAGAAGAGCGCCTGGCCCTGGCAGCCCTGCGTGACCGGGCCGATCTGGTGCTTGACACCTCCGAGCGCACCCCCCGCCAGCTTAAGGAGGCCCTCGAGGCGGCCCTGGGCGAAGAGGAAGGCTTTCTGCTGCGAATGTTTTCCTTTGGCTTCAAGTGGGGCCCGCCCCAGGACGCCGATATGGTGCTGGATGTGCGATCGCTGCCGAACCCCCACTACGACCCCGTGCTTAAGGCGCGCCCCGGCACCGACCCCGAGGTGGCAGCTTATGTCTTTGCGGAAAAGAAAAACGAACCCTTTTACCGCACTCTGCTCACCGTCATCGGTCTGTCGGCCGAGGGCGCCCGTCAGGCCGGGCGGGCTGCCTACACCGTGGCTCTGGGCTGTACTGGCGGGCAACACCGCAGTGTGGCGGTGGTAGAGCGGCTGGCCCAGGAGCTCTCGGGGCGTTTTCGGGTTGAACTGGAGCACCGCGACCTGGAAAAAACCCTGGTCGCCTGAGTGAGACTACGTGACATGATCTGGAAAAAGGCCAAACGACCCAACCTGCGCTCGCTAGCCCGGGGCCTGCCCACCAACCCTGCCGATGACCGCTTTCTCAGTGCCTTGCGCTGGCTACTGCCGGGAATGCGGGTCAAGCGCTACGCCTTGCTGGCCTTGCTGGGCCTGCTGGGTATGTTTGTTGGCGTGGTGCATATCGCCTGGCAGACCCCGGTACTAGCCTGGTTCCTGCAGACCGCTCGCTGGGCAGGCTATTTCTCTGTCCCGCTATGGCTCTCGGGCGGGCTCTGGTTCCTGGGGGGGGCCGTGCTTTTCATGCTGGGCTTGCGCTGGATGAACCGCAGTATGCTCTCTGCCTTCACCGACCCCGACCTGGTGTCGAAGCAGGTATATATCCACCGAAGGCTCGAGGCCGGTGCACGCATGGTAGCACTGGGCGGTGGAACGGGGCTTTCCCGTGTGCTGCGCGGCCTCAAGCTGAAGACCGCCAACGCCACCGCCGTGGTAGCCGTAACCGACGATGGGGGCTCTACCGGCCGCCTGCGGGTTTCGTTTGGGGTTCCAGCAGTGGGCGACCTGGTAGACTGCCTGGCCGCTCTTTCCGACGCCGAAGGGCTGCCAGACCTGATGAAGTACCGTTTTCAGCGTGGGGAGGAACTCCAGGGCCACACCTTCGGCAATCTGCTGCTGGTCTCGCTTTCCGAACTTAACAACGACTTCGCCATAGCCATGCGTCAGGCCAACCAGGTGCTGCGTTTACGCGGGGCAGTCTGGCCCGCCACCTACGAGGCCGCTAAACTTTGGGCCGACCGCGACGATGGTACGCGGGTACTGGGTGAGACCGCCCTGCGGGAGCAGTCGGGACGCATCCGCAAAGTGGGGCTCACTCCTGAAGATGTGGCGGCCATGCCCGAAGCAGTGTGCGCCCTGCAAAAGGCCGAACTGATTGTGCTAGGGCCGGGTAGCCTGTATTCCAGCGTGATCCCCAGCTTCCTTCCCAGGGGCATCCAGGCAGCTATTCAACAGTCCAGCGCCCAGCTGGTCTACATTGTCAATATCATGAGCGAACGCGGCGAAACCGAGGGTATGGACGCCTACGACCATTTCCAGGCCATCGAACAACACCTGGGTCGCAAACCAGACGTAGTGCTGGTCAACAATGCCCCCATCCCCCAGGACTTGCTGGCGCGCTACCGGGCCGAAGGCCAGATGCCCGTAGGCTTCGACCCCAAGCGTTTCCAGGGCCAGCCGGTGCAGATTGTGGCCGACGACTTCCTCGAGCCCGGCTTTGCCCAGCACGACCCCATCCGCCTGGTCAAGGCCCTGATGGACTTGCGGTAGCGTAGTTATCCGAACAAGAGTCCTGTACAGAACCTATCTGCTGCCATCTTTCTCCGCAGCACTACAGCGCAAGACAACCGGGCCAGAATAGCCTCGTTGCAATCCACCGGACACGGAATATCGAGCCATTCCCCTGATACTGCCCGCACGGCAGGGCAGGTTGTGCAACAAAGGGCTGCCAGGAGCCGGTCGAATCCCCACATTTCATCCTCATAAAACGGTGGCATTGTTGGGCATAGCACCAGAGCCCACGCCATGATTCCCCTTTTCTTCTCCGATCCGGTGGGCGACGACCACGGTCTGGGCTATGCCTACCCCGCTGCGGCCATATTTGCCGAGGCTGGTTTTGCCGACCTGACTGGCTTTGAAACCCTTCGCCGAGGGGAGCGGGTGGTGTTGCGGGTCAGGCTCCACCGCTACCCGAATCCCGGCAACGCCCCCCATGGCTTCTCTCTGGCAACCATCGGCATCTTTGTGGATACCGAGGAAGGGGGCCAGGAAGAGCTACCAGGCGCAGGTTTCCGAACCCCCGAAGGGCAGGGCTGGGACTGGGCCTATCTGCTTACTGGCTGGCAAGCCCAAGAACACCGCCCCGATGGCAGCGTGCAGGCTGTACCGATTGCCAGGAATGGCGACTGGCTCGAGGTTTACTCCAATCTGCCCCCCGGCGACTACGGCTATTACGTGACCATAGGGCTCTACGACCCCTTTACGCCCTGGCACTTCCGCCCGGTGCGCCCCGGGGGTGGTGCGTGGGCCATTGATGGCCCGGCAGGAGCCCCAGCAGCAGTTGATGTGCTCGCCCAGAGCCAGCATCAGGCATATCAAAGCGGGGTTTTAGAGCCCGTGCGAGCCATCCAGAACCGCATACCCTGGGCCATGCTGAGCGCCGCTTTGGGTGTGCTATTCATCCTGCTGGCCTTCCGCTTTCCGCGCCGATAAACCCCGGGGCAGTCTCCCGCGCTGTGCTGACATTGCGTGGGAGAAGGAGCGCGGCTGTCCACCCGCTATCGGCAAACCAGAGAGATGGCCATACTAAACCGGTAGGCAGCCATTAGGCGGTCGGGTAACATGACTCTCAAAACCTTGCGCAACCGCGGTCAGGTCGAAGGTCGAAGGTCGAAGGTCGGATGTCATAACCCTGGTGAAGTATAAAGACCAGGCTGCCGAACCATCTGACCAAGGCGCCCATGCGACCAGACTATCAAGCAAACTTACGCAAAATGGCGGCAATTTGGGCGGGTTTGTGCCGGTCGCCCTGGGCAATATCGGTGGCGCAGATGGTCAGGAATTCCTGAAGAATAAGTGTGGCCGCCGACTCCATGGCCTTTTTGGTGGCGGTCATCTGGGTGAGTACCTCCTCGCAGGGGCGGCCCTCCGCAACCATTTTTTGCAGACCCCGCACCTGGCCTTCAATACGCCGCAGACGTTTGAGTATGCTCTCCAGGGTTTCCCCGTTCAAATCGGTAGTGTTCATCGGGACATAGTCTATACCAGTATTTTCCGAGCAGGGTAGCCGGGTGAGGCCAGGTGAACCTCAACCACTTGCCTTGGCGCAACTTGTGAGCGGGTTACAAGATAATTGACCCACCAAGAGCCTTGCACCACAAGAACGTGGCGAATAGGAACGTTTTTATGTTTTTATTGCCAACGCACCCTCGACCGGCCCAGGGCAGGCGCCGGACGCGAAGCAGTCCAGTTCGCCCCAGTTCGCCACAGCACTGATGGACTGGCGAGCCTCTCCTGGATAGACTAATCATCCCCATCCCTTCGACTGCCCCTTCGGCAAGCCCTCGGCCTGAGGGGCCTCGGCCCGAAGGCTCAGGGCAAGGCTCGGGACAAGCCTGGGCCACTTCGTTATCCAGTCCACTTTATCCTCGGCCCTCCGGTTCCCACGCACAGGTCAGGGGTTATCCTCTTGGAGGCTGGCTAGCGCCTCCATCACCTCCTCGGGCCTGTCTAGCACGGTCATCAGCTCGAGGTCTTCGGGGGAAATGGCCCCGGCGGGGAGCATGGTGCCACGGATCCAGTCCAGTAGCCCGCTCCAGTAAGCCCGATCAAGCACGAAAATAGGGAAGGGGTGCACCTTCTCGGTCTGTACCAGGACCAGCACCTCGGCCAGCTCGTCCAGGGTGCCAAACCCTCCCGGCAACAAAACAAAAGCTCTGGCATAGCGCACCAGCATCAGCTTGCGGGCAAAGAAGTAGCGGAAACTCAGGCTATGAGTCTGGAAGGGGTTGGCTCTTTGCTCGTGAGGAAGCTGAATATTCAGCCCTACCGAGACGCCGCCGGCATTGTAGGCCCCTTTGTTGGCGGCCTCCATTAGCCCGGGCCCGCCGCCAGTCACCACGCCGTAGCCAGCTTCTACCAGCCTTTGCCCCAGCAACTCGGCCTGGGCGTAGTAGGGGTTAGTGTGGCCGAAACGGGCCGAACCAAAAACCGTTACCAGCGGCACCTCCAGCTCCCCCAAGACTTCAAACCCCTCTACGATTTCCGACATGATGCGCCACAGCCGCCATGAGTCTTGATACTGCAAGAGGTCAATTTCGGGTCTGCTCATGGTCTAACTATAAAGCCGCACAGGTAAAAGTGCTGCTACACTTAAGCCATGGCTACCAGATACCGCTTTTCAGTAGAAGAGTTCGAGCGGGTATTTGCGGGTGTCAAAAACCTGGAATTGCTGGAGGGGGAAATTTACCAGATGAGTCCGATTGGCCCCAGGCACAACTACAAAGTTATGCAGTTAAACCATCGCTTAACTCAGCGTTTTAGCGGCAAGGCAACTGTGCAGGTTCAAGGCTCGGTGCGGCTTTCGGAACAATCGGAGCTGCAGCCTGATTTTGCCTTGCTCAGGCTGCCTGAAGAGCAGTACCAAGAGCGACTGCCAAACCTCGAGGATGTTTTGCTGATAATTGAGGTGAGCGATACCACCCTGGAATACGACCGCAAAGAAAAACTGCCAGTCTACGCCCAGGCGGGCATTCCCGAGTACTGGGTGGTAAACCTGATAGACGATGTGCTCGAGGTCTACCGCGAGCCTATTGGGCGCCTCTACCGCACCTGTACCCTCTACAAACCAGGCGAGACGGTCGAGTTTATGGGGGAGAAGCTCGAGTGGTAGCTTACTTGAACAGACCAGAGGTTCTGCATACACTCCCCGCCACAAGACCACGCCCATACTGGCCTGTCCCAGCAGGCCCGCCGCCCGAAAGAAGCGCCTAAGATAACCTTAGGCCTCGAGGGCAGCTTTCATTTCTGGTCCCGCATATCCCGCACCCATTGGTTAATCTCTTCAAGGCTGTCGAAAGCAGGAAGTGCCCCCGCCCAGCGCTCAAAAGGGTTTGCCGAGCCTCTGGCCGTGCGGATGAAGAAATAGCCTTTTTCTGCGACAAACTCGACCCTATCCCCGGTTCGTAGCCCCAGCTTTTTGCGAACCTCGAGGGGAATTGTCACCTGACCTTTGCTGCTGACGGTACTGGTGTTTTTCATCTTTAGCGGTTTGACCAAAAGTAAGGGTAGCATTCTTTACTCGAATTGTGGTGAAGCTCGAGGGTTTTTGCTGCTTTTCTAATAGGAGCAGGCTACTGAAAGCACCCAACGTATTCACCAACCATCGCTCGACCATAACCAGGCCGCCTCGGGAGCCTGCCTTGACAACCCTGGTATACCACCGTTAACCTTATCACTCGAGATGGCCGTAAGTGCAAAAAAATCCACTGCCGGGGGGGCTAGTCTGAGCTAGTCCGCATAGCTGCGTACCCGGCCCGCAAACCGCCTGCGGGTCGCTTTTTTTGTCTCCGTTGAGGTTTTTATGCAGGCAGAATACCCCACACCGCAAATACAAAACTCGCCCTATCGGCCTCGAGCCATTGAGATCGTGGATACCACTTTCCGCGACGGGCAGCAGTCGCCCCTGCTATTCGACACCGAGAAGTACCGCTTTAGCCTGGAAGAGAAGAAACTGTTGCTGGCCGGTCTTATCGAGCTGGGGGTGACCCATATCGAGGTCTTTTCGCCGGTGGTGGGGGTGGCCGAGGAGCAGGACGTGCGGGAGTTGATCGCCTATGCCCAGAGCCTCAGCCGGCAGGAAATTCTGTTTCTGGCCCACTGTCGCTGCAATCTGGCAGACATTCAGCGGGCGTTAGAACTCGGCTGCAATGGATTGAATTTGTATCTGGGGGTCTCGCCGCTGGCCCAAAAATACAACTCGCAAAAGAGCCTCGAGCAGGCCCTAAAGCTGGCAACTGAGGTGGTACAGGCCACCCGCCAGTCCTACCCCGGCCTTTACATTCGGTTTAGCGCCGAAGATGCCTTCCGCACCGACCAGAGCGATATGCTTGCTCTTTACGACGCGGTTTACCCCCACGTCAACACCCTGGGGATGCCCGACACGGTGGGTATTGCCGAGCCGGAGGACGTAACCGAGGTGGTGGGCTTGCTGCGCCAGCGCTACCCTAGGGCAAGGCTGGAGTGTCACTTTCACAACGACCGGGGGCTGGCCCTGGCCAATGTTCTGGCTGCGGTGCGGGCTGGGGTAACCTACGTGGACGCCTCCATCTGGGGGCTGGCCGAGCGTTCGGGTATTCCCTCGCTAACCGGGGTATTGTTCAACCTCTCCAAGAAATACCCCGAAATTGCCCAGCAGTACAACCTGAGCCAGTGCTACCCTCTGAACGTGCTGATGGGCTCGATCCTGGGTACGCTGGTTCCCTACACCGAGCCCGTCTCGCTCACCAACCGTACCCACACCGCAGGAGTACACCAGAAAGCTGTCCTGGGCGAGAAGAAGGTATACGAGGCCCACAATCTGCACGACTTTGGGGTAGACAAAAACCAGCTATTGCTGGGGCCCTTGTCAGGCTGGAACCTGATTTACTACTATCTAAAAGAAGTGGAAAACTTCGTGATTAGCAAGGAGCAGGCCCGGCTTGTTACCCAGGAGTTCAAGGCCCGCACCGCCCAGATTGGGCGCAACAAAAAGCCCGAGGTGCTGCTTTTGGAAATTGCCGCTGAATATGGCCTCAGCCGCCACCTTCTTCCCGAGGAAGTGCCCACGGTAAGGCTGGAGAACCTGGATTGAGGTCTTTGCTATGCTTGCGCTAGATAGCTATTTGCACGCATAAATAGGGGGCGCCGATGGGAATGTCTTTGGCCGAAAAAATCCTTTCCAACCGGGCTGGTCGGGAGGTTCGAGCCGGTGAGTTAGTGGTGCTCGAGGTTGACCAGGTGATGGTGGTGGACTCCATTGCGGGTAGCTTTTTCAAGCGGCTAAAACAGCTTGGCGCTGCACCGCGTTTTCCCGAAAAAGTGGCCATCGTGATTGACCACGTGGCCCCGGCGGCCAACGTAGAGGTGGCCAAGGCTCAGAAAGAGATTCGCGAGTGGGGCAGAGCACATGGCTGCCGGGTGTTTGATGTGGGCCGGGGAATTTGCCACCAGGTGCTGATTGAGGAGCGCCTGGCCCTGCCGGGTGGGATTGTGCTGGGCTCCGATTCCCACTCCACCACCTATGGGGGAGTTGGCTGTTTTGGCACCGGCATGGGAGCCACCGATATTGCCCTGGCCGCGGCCTCGGGGCGCACCTGGCTCAAAGTGCCGGCCACGGTGAAAGTGACTTTTAGGGGCCAGTTGAACCCCAGCGTGAGCGCAAAGGATGCCGCGCTGGAGATGGTGCGTGTCCTGACCGCCGATGGGGCCACCTACATGAGCATCGAGATGCATCTGGCCGAGGGGGCCGAGTACCTGAGCCGTAGCCAGCGCCTGACCCTGGCCAACCTGACCGTAGAGGCCGGGGCCAAGTGCGGGCTGGTAGTGCCCAGCGGCGAGATTCTGAAAATGTACGATGTGCCCGGCTGGCTTTACCCCGACCCGGATGCGGTGTATGCCAAGCAGGTTGAGATTGACCTGGCCACGCTCACGCCCCGCGTTTCGGTGCCCTTTTACGTGGACAACGTCGAGGAGGTTTCGGCGGTGGCGGGCAAGCGGGTTGATCAGGTGTTTGTAGGCACCTGCACCAATGGGCGGCTGGATGACCTGCACCAGGTCGCGGCGGTTTTGAAGGGCCGGAAAGTGGCCACGGGGGTGCGGATGCTGGTTATTCCTGCCTCGTCGCAGGTGCTGGAAGAAGCTGCCGCCGACGGGACGCTGCTCACGCTGCTGCAAGCTGGCGCGACCCTGGGCACTCCCGGCTGCGGGCCGTGCATGGGGCGTCACCAGGGGGTGCTGGCGCCGGGCGAGGTCTGCGTGAGCACCTCCAACCGCAACTTCAAAGGGCGGATGGGCGCGGCCGATGCCGAGATCTACCTGGCCTCGCCGCGGGTGGCGGCGGCGACAGCGGTGGCTGGCTACATCACCACGCCGGAAGAATTGTCGAGGGTCTAGAGTCGAGGCTCGAGTGGCGGAAAACTAATGAAGCTGATGGTTTATCACCCAACCCCGAGCCGCCTCAGGCGGCAGCCTGGCGATACTACCCAGGAGGCGTTGGCGATAAAAGAACTTGGCGACCGCGAGCAGAGGAAGTGGAACTGATGGCACGAATCTGGAAGTTTGGCGACTCAATCAACACCGACGACATCCTGCCGGGCAAGTATGCTCCCTTTATGGTGGGTGAGGACAAATTTCATACCTACGCCTTCGCGCATCTCCGCTCCGAGTTTGCCGCTAACTACAAACCCGGCGACATCCTGGTAGCAGGGCGCAACACCGGGCTAGGCTCCTCACGCGAGTATGCCCCTGAGGCCCTGCGCAAACTGGGCCTGCGGGCCATTATCGCTAAAAGCTATGCCCGGATTTTCTACCGAAATCTGGTTAACCTGGGCATTATGCCCTTTGAGGCCCCGGAGGTGGTGGATGCTTTGCAGGACGGCGACGAGGTGGAGTTGGAGTTTGAGCTAGGCCTGCTCAAGCGAGGTTCGGAAACCTTTCAGCTAACCCCGCCCCCGGCATTTTTGCTCGAGGCCCTGCGTGAGGGCAGCCTTCTGGAGTATTACCGCAAACATGGCCGGTTTCCTGGCGAAGCAGCCGAAGGGTAGACTGGTAGGGCTGAGGCTTGTATGGAAGACCAGGAGATAATCTGTCCGGCGTGCGGCGAACCCGGCTACATTCCCTCTGAAGAGCTCGAGGGGATGACCGCAGATGATTACTTTGAGTGCGAGTCCTGTGGAGGGTACCTGCAAGTTTTATCTACCAATCCCCTGGAAGTGGCGCTTATTGACGACGGCGAGGAGGGCTTTTTTGTAGACTGCCCCGAGTGCGGCCTCACCTTCGAGGTGGAGGGCAACGAGGAAGAGGTGGTCTGCCCCGAATGCGGGCACCGTTTTACGCCCGACTGGTCGGAGTTTGACGACGAGGAAGAAGAAGGGGATTACCGTAGCTAAGCCGACAGCCGATGGCTGATAGCCAAAAGCTGAAGCCTAAAAGGATAACAAGAAGAAGGAGAGCAAATGATATCCGACTGTCCCGAATGCGGAAGCCCTGTCGAAATCAACAACCCCGAGCTGGGCGAGCTGGTAGTCTGCCCCACCTGCGGCGCCGAGCTGGAAGTGGTGGGCCTCGAGCCCCTCAAACTGGCCGCGGCCCCCGAAGAGGCGGAGGACTGGGGGGAGTAAGCCGCCTTGCGGCTTGTCGCGAGTCGCAGGTCTCAAGTCTCGAGCCCCCCGACCTGTGTCCTGCGACCTGTGACCTGCGACCCATATGCTCGCCATTCTTTACGACCGCATCCGCCCCGACGAGGAGATGCTCTTCAAAGCCGCTGAAGGGCTGGGTATCCCTTTCAAGAAGATTTACTCCAAACATCTCTCGATGAAACTAGGGCAGCGCCCGCCCGAACTGGACGGCGTAACCGTCGCAGTGGAGCGCCTGGTCTCGCAGAGCAAAGGACTGGCTGTCGCCCGCTACTTGAGTAGCCTGGGGATTCCTGTGGTCAACCGGCCCGAGGTGGTCGAGGTGTGCGGCGACAAGTGGGCCACTAGCTGCGCCCTGGAAGCACACGGCCTGGCCCAGCCGCTCACTGCCCTGGCCACCGAGCCCGACCAGGCCCTCAAGCTGATCGAGTCAATGGGCTATCCGGTGGTGATGAAGCCGGTGGTGGGCTCCTGGGGCCGCCTGCTCTCGCTGATCCGCGACCGCGATGCCGCCGAGGCCATGGTGGAGCACAAGGAGGTGCTGGGCGGGTACCAGCACCAGCTCTACTACGTGCAGGAACTGGTGGAAAAAGGGGGGCGGGACATCCGGGCCTTTGTGGTGGGCGACGCCTGCATCGCTGCCATCTACCGCAGCTCTGACCACTGGATCACCAATACCGCCCGTGGGGGCAAGGCCACCAGGTGCGAGGTCACCCCCGAACTGGCCCAGATGGCCGTAAAAGCTGCCCGGGCGGTGGGCGGGGGCGTGGTAGCCATAGACCTGTTTGAGTCGCCGAAAGGCCTGCTGGTCAACGAGGTCAACCACACCATGGAGTTCAGAAACTCGGTCTCGACCACCGGGGTGGATATTCCGGCCAGGATACTCGAGTACGCCTGGAGCATCCGCCTGCAATGAGCCATGCTTTTCACGCTCGGCCACTCCAACCGCAGCGCCGAAAAGTTCGTGTGGCTGCATTTCCGCAAGCAGAGGCCACTGCCCAGCCAGAGCTTTTTAGGGTCTGGCCCGGCTCTGGCCGGTGGCGACGCCGCTTGCGATCAGGTGGGCTGTGCGCAAAGGCTCGGGGATGTTGGAGTGCACCGCGAAGCGCTGGATGGTCTGCTCGGCCTGCCGCAGGGTCAGTCCACAGCGCTGGATCCAGACCCCGGCCACGGGCTCAATATCACCAGCTTTCTGGACCAGCGCCCACTTCGGTCTGCCACCCCGCACCTTGCCAAGAGCAGCCTGGATGGCCTTCAGGTTGGGTCTGCGGCGCGAGACCACCAGCACCGGCAGGGCCAGGGCTTCGGAAAGTGCGTGGATGTCCACCACGTTGAACCCACCCAGCGCAATGCCCTGGAGCATCACCAGTTGAAGGCCTGGGTAGAACTTGGAGTGCCGAACCAGCCGGGTGAGCACCTGGGTGCTGTTGCGCCCGTCTCGCCGAATTTGTGCGCTTACAACGCCCTCCAGGCGCAGCCCAGCGTACACCGCGCCCACTATTTTCACATTACCCCGGTGGCCGGGCTCGAACGGGAAGTCGTCGAAGCCGATTACGTGGGAGAATCCGCCGGTTTTCATAGCTGTGCTTATCGGGTATTCTAGGCCGTTAGGGGTATGAGCGAGAAGCAGACTGTTTCGATTGTGGGGGGCTCCGGCTATGCCGGGGGCGAGTTTCTGCGGCTGGCTTTGGGACACCCTTACCTGGAAGTCAAACAGGTTACCTCCCGCCGGCTGGTGGGCGACCCGGTGGCGCTGGTTCACCCCAACCTGCGGGGCCGCACCAGCCTGAAGTTCGTAGACCCGGCGAGTCTGGAACCGTGCGACATCCTGGTGCTCTCGATGCCCCACGGCGTAGCGGCCAGGGAGATTGAAAAATACCAGACGCTGGCCCCCATCATCCTGGACCTGTCGGCCGACTTCCGCCTGAAAAACCTGGACTGGTACAAGAAGTATTACCTCGAAGACCACCCCCGCCCCGACCTGGTGGGCCAGTGGGTCTACGGCAGCCCCGAGCTTTACCGAGACTCCCTCAAGACCGCCAACCGCATTGCGTGTTGTGGCTGCAACGCCACCGCGACCATCCTGGGCCTGTATCCTCTGCTCCAGGAGGGCCTTCTGGCCCCCGGGCCGATCTTTGTCACGCTGATGATCTCTACCAGCGCAGCCGGGGCCGAGCCCAGCCTGGCTTCGCATCACCCCGAGCGCGCGGGCAGCATAAGGGCCTACAAGCCCACCGGCCACCGCCACACCGCCGAAGTCCGCGAGAACCTGCCCGGCCACCCCGAGGTCTACCTGAGTGCCGTTGCTACCGACCGGGTGCGGGGCATCCTGATGACCGCCCAGACCTTTTTGCGCCCGGGACTGACCGAGAAAGAGGTCTGGGGCGCTTATCGCAAAGTTTATGGCGCGGAGCCGTTTATCCGGCTGGTGAAGCTCAAGAAAGGTATCCACCGCTACCCCGACCCCAAGGTGGTCGAGGGTACCAACTACTGCGACATAGGCTTCGAGCTGGAAGAAGAGACCGGGCGGCTGGTGGTGATCTCGGCCATTGACAACCTGGTCAAGGGCACGGCCGGGCACGCTATCCAGAGCCTGAATGTTCGGATGGGCTGGGCTGAGACACTGGGGCTTGAGTTCACCGGCCTGCACCCATAAAGGCGGTTTGCAGATGATTGTGGTCAAAGTGGGCGGCTCCGAAGGCATCAACTACCCGGCGGTAGCCAAAGATGCGGCTGCCATATGGAAGTCGGGTCAGAAGCTAATTATTGTCCACGGTGGCAGTAGCGAGACCAACCAGATTGCCCACGCCCTGGGCCACCCCCCGCAGTTCCTGACCCATCCCGGCGGCCTGACCAGCCGCCTGACCGATCGCAAGACCCTGGAAATTTTCGAGATGGTCTACTGCGGCCTGGTGAATAAGCGCATCGTAGAGCTTTTGCAGAAGGAGGGCGTGAACGCGGTGGGCCTGAGCGGGCTGGATGGGCGTATTTTTGAAGGCAGGCGCAAGGACGCAGTGAAGTATGTTGAAAACGGCAAGATCAAGATTCATCGAGGTGATTACACAGGCTCAGTTGAGAAGGTTAACACCGCGCTGCTCACGACTTTGATGGACGCGGGCTATCTTCCGGTGCTCACTCCACCCGCCGTCAGCTACGAGGGCGATGCCATCAACACCGATGGCGACACTGCGGCGGCCCTGCTGGCAACCGCCATGAAGGCCCAAGCCCTGCTGCTGCTCTCCAACATTCCCGGCCTGCTGGCAGACTTTCCCGATGAGTCGAGCCTGATCCGCGAGATTCCCGCCGCCAGAGTGAACGACCCCCAGTACATGAGCGTGGCCCAGGGCCGAATGAAAAAAAAGGTGTTGGGTGCAGTAGAAGCCGTGCAGGGTGGCGTGGGCCGGGTGGTGTTTGGCGATGCACGTATCGAGAACCCCATCTCGGCTGCGCTGGCGGGAGCCGGGACGGTGGTGCGTTGAAACCGGTATCGCAAAGTCCCAACAGACTTCTGGTATAAGCAGCTGAAAGCTCAAAGCTAAAGACTAGACCGTCCCGGAAAAGTGTTATTCCAATAGGGAATTGGGCTCTAAGCTGAAAAACGAAGGCTAAGGCGGGGCCTTTAGCCGTCCACTCGAGCCCAGCAGCTCAACCTCCCGCTCTAGCTGCTCCTTGAACCAGGCCAGCCCGGTCTGGTGGGCCTGGATGCCGTAGTCGGCGGTGGCAATCTGGTAGTGCGCGACCTCCTGCCACTCGGGGGGGATGGCTAGCTCGTCCAGGCTGGCCTTAAGGGTTTGCAACTCGGAAAGCGAAGCCTCGATGGCGGCGATTAAGAAGCGCAGCACCTCGATCCTTTTTTCCCGCTCCACCAGGCCCAGAAAGTGAAAGCGGGCCAGCACGGTCTCCTCGAGCCTCCCTGCCGGGATGGGAGCGGTGAACTGGCTCAGGAAGAAGGCCCGGCCTGCCTCGGTGATACGGTAGGTGACCTTGGCGCGGCCCTGCTGGCTGCGCTGGTGAACTTCAATCAGACCCCGCTTCAGGAGCTTCCTGACCGAGACCTGGAGGCTGCCCAGGCTCGAGCTATAAAACAGGCTCAGGCTGCGTGAGAAGGACTGCTTGAGGTCGTAGAGGCTGTGGGGGAACAACATCAGTAAGCCCAGAACGCTAAAATCCACAGGTCACCTGCCCTAAGTATAGCTTTTTTGAACGCCACATATTACTATTAGGAATATGATGCTCGAGAATGTTCCAATCTGGGGTCTGTTGGGCTTGGGAGTGGTGCTGGTTGCTGGAGGCCTGGTCTGGTCGTTTGCGCGTCCGATGACGGCTGCCCAGGCTCGAGAGGCCCTACATAGGCGCGTGCAGGCCGTGCAAAGAAAATCACCCCGGTTGGCCCAGGCCCAGATGCTGGTTTCCAGCCCCCAGTTTTCCGGGCATTTTGGCGCCTCGGCCGAGCAACCGTTTCATGTGGCCAGCGTGGGCAAACTCTTCACCACCGTGCTGACTGCCCAACTGGTTGAGCAGGGCAGACTGCGCTGGGATTCCAGGCTGGTAGACTTACTGCCCCACGAGACCCTCGAGCACCTCTTTGTGGTGGACGGTGTGGACTACCGGGACGAGGTGAGGCTCGAGCATCTGCTGATGCATACCTCGGGCATTGCCGACTACTTTTCCGACCCGGTGCAGGGCGGCAAGCCCTTGATGGAACAGGTGGCCTTAGAACCACAAAAGACCTGGATACCACAGGAATTGTTACACCTGACTCGATCCGGCCAAAAAGCCGTGTTTCCCCCCGGCCAGGGCTTCCACTACTCCGACTCGGGCTTCGTGCTGCTGGGGCTGGTACTCGAGGCCATCTACAGCCAGCCGTTTGAAGAGGTGGTGCACCAGCGCATCTTCGGGCCGCTGGGCATGGAGCACAGTTACTTCCCCTTTCGCACCCAGCCCAATCAGCCCACCGCCAGGCTAAGCCCGGTCTGGATCAACGGCGCAGACCTTAGCCAGTCGCCCGCCCTTACCGTGGACTGGGCCGGAGGAGGGGTCGCCAGCACCACCGACGACCTGCTGAAATTTGGCCAGGCCCTGATGGAGGGAAGGCTGATCGGGCCGGACACCCTCCTGTACCTCTCCCAGCCGCTCAACCGCTTCGAGCGGGTTCTCCGCTACGGGCGGGGTATGATGCGCCTCAAGTTCGCCGACTTTTTTCCCCTGCTGCGCTACCCCGATATGATCGGCCACCTGGGCATTCTGGGCACCCTGCTGGTGCTGGACTCCCAGAGCAAAGCCATAGTCGTCCTCTCGCTGGGCTCGACCGGCCATATGGAAGACAGCGTGCGGCTGCTGATTGATGCGGTTGGGGTGTTGCGAAGGGTTAAACCCTGAGCGGTCTGGAAAGAAAGTTTTTGCCATATACAGGTGGAGGAAGAAGAGTCGAGAGTCCAGAGTCGGGTGTCAGAGTCGAAGGCCATAAGCTTAAAAACTGAATCTGCGGCGAGTGCCTGAAAGACTCGAGGTGAAGCGCTCGACCCTCGACCCGAGACCTGCGACTTGAGACTTGCGACCAATTTCGAATGATCTGTGCCGTTCCAAAATGAAGATACCGAATCAAGCCCTCGAGGCTGGCCGGGGACTTTCGAGTCCTGCACTATTTCAGATGCCCACGACAGGGTAGAATTATCCTGCGATGGACAAGCTGATCTCGAGGCGCGACCTCGAATTCCTGCTGTACGAAGTGCTGGATGTCGAGGCCCTCACCCGGCGCGAGCGCTACTGCGACCACAGCCGCGAAACTTTCAAGGACATTCTCGATGTGGCCATCAGGATTGCTGCCGAACACTTCGCTACCCACAACAAGAAAGGAGACCAGGAGGAGCCCTGGTTCGACGGGGAAAAAGTCCACACCATCCCCGAAGTGAAGGCTGCGCTGGAGGAGTACCGCAAAGCGGGTTTGTTTGCCGCTACCCACGACTACGAGCTAGGCGGCATCCAGCTACCCTACGTGATTTCAACTGCCTATGGAGCCTTTTTCAAGGCCGCTAACATCGCCACCACCAGCTTTGCCCTGCTCACCGCCGGCAATGCCAATGTGCTGCGTAAGTATGGCTCGCAGGCCCAGCAGAAGAAGTATCTGATTCCCCAGTTAGAGGGCCGCTTCTTTGGCACCATGTGCCTTTCCGAGCCCCACGCCGGTTCTTCGCTGACCGATATTCTGACTCGGGCCGAGCCCCAGCCCGATGGCACCTACCGGCTCAACGGCTCCAAGATGTGGATTTCCGGCGGCGACCACGAAGTCTCGGAGAACATTGTCCACCTGGTGCTGGCCAAAATTCCCGGCGGGCCGCTGGGAGTGAAGGGGATCTCGCTCTTCATCGTGCCCAAGTACCGGGTCGAGCTCGACGGCAGCCTGGGAGAGCGCAACGGGGTGAAGATGGCGGGGCTGAACCACAAGATGGGCTATGCGGGCATTCCCAACTGTTTGCTGAGCCTCGAGGATGCCGTGGGCGAGCTGGTAGGTGAGCCGCACCAGGGGCTTTCCTATATGTTCACCATGATGAACGAGGCCCGCATTGGGGTGGGGATGGGGGCCATGGCCCTGGCCTACACCGGCTATCTGCACGCGCTGGACTATGCCCGCGAGCGCACCCAGGGCCGCCGCCTGGGCGACAAAAAACCCACCAGCCCGGCAGTCCCCATCATCCAGCACCCCGACGTTCGGCGCATGTTGCTAATGCAGAAAGCCTATGCCGAAGGCTCTTTACACCTCTGCCTGTATGCGGCGCGGCTGGTGGACGAAGAGCGAAGCGCTTCCACCCCCGAGGCTGCCGAGCAGGCCAACCTGCTGCTGGAGATACTGACCCCGGTGGTGAAGGGCTGGTCGAGCGAGCTGGGACAGAAAGCCAACGAGCTGGCCATCCAGGTACACGGGGGTTATGGCTACACCCGCGAGTACAACGTCGAGCAGTTCTACCGCGACAACCGCCTGAACGCTATCCACGAGGGCACCAATGGCATCCAGGCCCTGGACCTGCTGGGGCGCAAGGTGGGGATGCAGGGCGGGGCAGGGTTCGGACTGTGGGCGGGCGAGATCCAGAAGACCATCGCCGAAGCCCGCACACAAACAGAGTTGCAGGGGTACGCCGAGCAGCTTGCAGAATCGCTACAGGCCACAGCGGATGTAACCAGGGCTCTGCTGGGCAGGGCAGCCGAGGGAGAGATAGAACGGGCCTTTGCTAACTCGTTTGCCTACCTCGAGCTCTTTGGTACGGTGACGCTGGCCTGGCTGTGGTTGCAGCAGGCGCAAAAATCGCTGGGAAAAGAGGGGCCTTTTTACCGGGGGAAGCTGGAAACAGCCCGCTACTTTTTCAATTACGAGCTGGATAAGGTGCCGCTACTGGCGGCCAGGCTAAAGCGGCTGGATGATATGTTTGTAAGTCCAGCGCAGGACTGGTTGTAGGCCATTCTTCGGTATTTTGCCCACGTTGCGAGGGCGATTGGGCGAACTATGTAGCCCAGAAAGCTTTCGGATTTTTGGCCCTCGAGTGTGGCCTGAAACTTTGCGTGTTTGGCTTGAGGGGTTATGGTTTGGAATTGAAGTATGCTGCCTCGCTGGACTTTACCGGTTATTTTTTGGATGATTGCTCACGCACAGGCGGCCTCAGCTTTGGGGGGTAGTGCGGTGATGATTCCCGCAGGCAGGCTGGGCCTGGAGGTGACGCAGGAGAGCGGGGCCACTACCTTCAGGAAGAACGAGCTGCATTTCACCTACGTAGAAGGCCTCGGCTGGACCCCGCCCCTGGCAGCCAACCTTCCACCACCCCAGGGGACGCTGCTGGCCCTCGAGGTGGTGCGGGCGGCGGGCCTGATTAGCGCTCCAGAAGCCCCGGTGCGCTTTTCTTCCCGGCCCGACCGATTTCGCCTGGTGCTGGACCTGCCCGAGGGCAGCGACTTAGCCGGCCTGCCCAGCACCGAACCCAGCCCCTTTGACAGCGAGCTAAGGCTAAGCCTGCCATACTTTTTGCCTGGGCTAGAATCACTGCTTGTCCCAAGTGGCTTGCTAGCCTGGCAGTATGAGCCGGCCGCCACCGTACTAACCATCCGGGCCCCACCAGAGCGGGTCAACCGCTACCGTACCTTCGTACTCTCTAACCCTGCCCGTTATGTAATGGATGTGTTTTATCTCGAGCCCGAGGTGAGCCTGCAGGTACGGGAGGGCTTCCGCTACCGCGAGCTGTGGGTCTGGACACCCGAGCCGGTGCGAATGTACTGGATGGAGGCCGACCCGGGGCGCTGGCGCATGGAGCCGGTGGGCCGCCCCGGGCAACGCCAGCTTTTGCCCCAGATGGCCCCACAAGCCCTGGCCATCTTGAACGGCGGCTACTTCGATGCTCCTACCGGAACCCCTATCGGGCTATGGGTGCGAGGGGGGGTACCGCTCAGCTTCCCTTTTGGACGTTCGGCCTTGCTCTGGCAGGACGATCTGGTCTTTGCTGGCCGGCCGCAGTTTGCCGTCTGGCTACAGCTTTCCGATGGGCGCAGGAAAAGGGTGGGGGTAAACCTGGCCCGGGCCAGGTACACCGTACATACTTTGCCCGGAAGGATAGGCCGGGCGGGTGAAGGTGTCCATATTTTGCAAGAAGATCAGATCATCGCCACCCATCCGGCCCCGTACCAGCTTCCCGAGGGCCTGTGGGCGCTCACCTTTCCCCTGGACGAGCCCATTGCCCGCACCGGCGATACCCTCAGGTTTCTTGGTAGCCTCGAGCCCCCGGTCAGCCACGCCCTGGAAGCCGGGCCCCTGCTCATTCAAAGCGGGGTCAACGTTTTTGATCCCCAGTCCGAACCCTTCCGCGACCGGGCGCCAGTGGAGGCTACCGCGGCGCAATCGGTTGTGGCCTGGTCAAAGGAAGGAAGATTATGGTTGATTGTGACCCAGCCAATGCGCCCGGCGGTTCTGGCTCGAGTCCTGCACCAAAAGGGTTTCTGGGGGGCCATCCGTATGGATGGCGGCAGCTCTGCACAGCTGTGGGTGCAGGGCCAGCTACGTAACCCAGCCAACAACCTCGGCGGGGCGCGCCGGGTGGTGAGCGGGCTGGCGCTTTATCCCCGGCCGTAATGTTTGGGTAAAAGGATTTTGTCGGCCTGGCGCTCACTTGAGCCCGTGAAACCAAAAGTCGAAGGTCGAAAGTCGAAGGTCGAAAGACCTTAGACCTTTGACCTTAGACCTTTGACATTCTCCCTGAGGACAACTCAGTTTCTTGGCGGGGCCAGGTTCAGGGTTTTTTCGTAGACCTCGAGGTACCTGGGCAGTACTACCTCAGGCCGGAAGTGCTGGATGGCCCGCTCGCGGGCCGCCTCGCCCATGTTGCGGCGGCGGGGGCGGTTGGAGAGGATTTCCAGGCTGGCCGACAGCATCTCCTGCACGTCGCCCATCGGGCGCAAAAAGCCGGTTTTACCTTCCTCTACCAGTTCAGGCAGCCCACCCACCCGGCTCGCCACCACCGGCACCCCACTGGACATGGCCTCCAGGGCCACCAGTCCAAAGGACTCCTGCTCGGAAGGCAGCAGGAACAGATCGGCCACGCTCATGAACTTCTCGATAGTAGGAGTGGATTCCAAAAACTGCACCCGTCCGGCAATGTCGAGCTCGTGCGCCAGGTCCACACACTCCTGGCGTAGCGGCCCCTCCCCAATCATCAACATGCGGGCCGGCATCTGCTCGAGGATGCCCGCAAACACCCGCAGCGCATCCATGGGGCGCTTGATCGGTCGGAAGTTGGATACATGCAGCACTATGGCTTCTTCGGGTTGAGCAAACCGCGCCCTAAAGGCCGGGTCGTAGTTGGGCTTGAAGCGCTCGGGGTCAACCCAGTTGTAGATCACCTCAATTTCGCGCTCTACTCCCATCTTGAGGCGGGCGTCCTGGGCCAGCGAGTTAGAGACAGCCGTCACCGCATCCGAAGTGCGTATGGCGTGCTGGGTTGTCCTGGCAAAGGCCGGCTCCTGGCCCACCAGGGTTACATCGGTGCCGTGCAGGGTGGTCACCACCTTGATGTCGAGCCCCATATCGCGGGCCAGAATGGCGCTGGTAGCGTGAGGAATTGCGTAGTGAGCGTGCACCAGTTCGATCTTGAAGCGCTCGATCAAATCGGCTATCGAGTTGGCGGCGGTGAGCGGGGTGAGCGGTTCCTGGAACAGAGGATAGTCGGCGCTCAGAATCTGGTGAAAGTGCAGCGAACCGGTTTTGAGGGGCTTGTTGATCAGGCCCAGCCACCGGGCCACGCTCTCTTTGGAAGCCTTAAAAATGCGCCCCAGCCTGCCAACTGGCTCCTGCCCCATCGAGTACTTATCGCGGTTCAGACCAAGCTGGTTGAGCCTTTCTTCGGTCAGGCGAAAAGGTCGCTCGGAAGCTACCACATGCACGCTGTGCCCCAACCCTGCCAGGGCCAGCGCCAGCTCGGTAGCCACCACCCCCGAGCCTCCTGCACTGGCATGGCAAAGAATTGCTATATTCATTGCAAACCTCCTTTCAAGCGGTTTCGAGGCTAATCTGAGCCCTCCTGAGCGGTACCTCCATACTGAGCGTGCCAGGTCAGCACAGCTTCAGATTTTTGCAGGTCGCTCTTGGGGGCAGGTTCAGGCTAAAGCTCACAGATGAGAGGTCGAGTAAAGCCCCACTTAAGATAACCTGCAAGGTGGGCGTTATTTCAAGCCCCAGCCAGGTAAATCTACACTCATCTGCTCCCAGGCAGCTTGGCACCATGGAGCAAGTTACATCTTCTTTGGCCATGCCATTGCCCGGTCTATGGAGTTAGGTTACATCCATCTCGGAGCATGCTATTGTCCGGTCTATGGAGTAGGTTACATCCATCTCGGAGCATGCTATTGTCCGGTCTATGGAGTAGGTTACATCCATCCAAGAGCATGTTATTGTCCGCTCTATGGTGGGGGAAATTGGACACCTGGCTAGGTTACTCGGTATCGCTAGAGAGCCGGTGCTGTGCTAGCTCGCTGTACACCGGGTAGGCTATTTACATGCGGCTGATTACTTTGTTTGGTTCGTCCAGGGTGCAGCCGGGCACACCTGCCTTTGCCGAGGCGCTGGTCTGGGGCCGCGCGGTGGCGCGGGCCGGGTTTGGTGTGGCTACCGGGGGCTACAACGGGGCTATGGAGGCGGTCTCGCAAGGGGCCAAAGAGGCCGGCGGGCTGGTGGTGGGTATCACTGCGCCGGTCTTGTTTCCCCACCGCGATGGGCCTAATGCGCATGTAGACTTGGAGCTGCCTTCCTCCTCGCTGATGACGCGAATTGAGCGGCTGATTGATGTGAGCGTGGCCTGCCTGGCCCTGCCCGGTGGGGTGGGCACTCTGGCCGAGATACTGGCCGCCTGGAACCTCAACTACATCGCCCAGATGCACCACAAACCGCTCAAGCCCCTGGGAGTGCATCGGAGCTGGCTCGAGGTGATTCGCCCGGGGCTCGAGGTCACCCCCGAGACCCTACAGATGCTCACCCCGATTGCATCGCAACAAGACCTAAAGCAGTTCCTGGCCAGGCTTCCCTAGAGCGCCCTTCGCAGCGGCTGATCCCTAAGGATGGCGGTAAACTCAGGATGACCGCCGCCTCTTTGGGAGAAAGCCTCAGGGGGTGTGGAAATCAGCGAATTTCCAGCAACTCCACGTCAAATATCAGCGCCGAGTTTGGGGGAATATCCGGGCTGGGGCTGCGCTCGCCATAGGCCAGGTGGGCCGGGATAATCAGCCGGCGCTGGCCCCCTACCCGCATCCCTACAATGCCCGAGTCCCAGCCGGGAATTACCTGGCCCGCCCCCAGGGTGAACTCGAAAGGGGTGCGGCCCGGCTGGCAGGAGGAGTCGAACTGTGTGCCGTCTACCAGGCGTCCGATGTAATGCACGCGCACGGTGTTGGCGGTCATGGCCTGGGGGCCGCGGCCTTCCCTGGTGTCCTCGAGGCCAAGGGTGGTGACGCCCTCGTTGGTCAGGCCAGTAGCGGCGGCAGGGGGGTTGAGGCAGAGGGTGCCGGTGACCACGTTTTCTTGGGGGGCGCGCTGTCCAAAGAGCAAAAAGGCCCCTACGCCCAACAGTACCAGCACTGCGGCTGCAACCAGAATTAGGTTTCGATTCATACCGCCGCTCATTGTATTGGCTTTAGATGAAAGCTGTTAGGGCTGGGCGCCCACCGACCACTGTCGCCTCAGGCCGGCTGCTTAAGTGCGAGCTGGCCGCAGGCCGCGCCTACATCGCGCCCTCGGCTCCAGCGCACCGAGGTGGGGATGCCCAGATTTTTGATAATAGTGGCAAACTTCAGGGTTTGTTGTCTGGGGGTGCCCTGGTAAGCTGCGCCCTCCCAGGGGTTCCAGGGGATCAGGTTCATGTGGACGCCGATGCCCTTGAAGTGCTGCACCAGCGCCCTGGCCTGCCAGTCGTGGTCGTTGATGCCCCGCAGCAAGGTGTACTCCAGGGTGACCCGGCGGCCGGTCTGGGCGTGGTAGTGCCGCACCGCCTCCATAATTTCGGCGAGGCTGTAGCGGTGGGCGGTGGGGATAATCTGCTGGCGGGTCTGGTCGTCCGGGGCGTGCAGCGAGAGGGCCAGCCGAACCTCGAGCCCCGACTCGGCCAGCCGGTAAATGCCTCGAGGGATACCCACCGTGGACAGGGTAATCCGGCGCGGGCTCATGGCCAGCCCCTCCGGGTCTAGCATGCGTTCTAGGGCGACAAACACGTTCTCCAGGTTCAAAAGAGGCTCGCCCATGCCCATCAGCACCACGTTGCGGATTTCGCGGGGGGAGTGTTGCTGGTGGTGGGCGGCAAACAAAATCTGGTCCAGAATTTCTGCCGCCGTAAGGTTGCGCCCAAAGCCCATCTTGCCGGTGGCACAAAAGGTGCAGCCCGCCGGACAGCCCACCATGCTGGAGATGCAGAGGGTCTTGCGGTTTTGGTAGGGCATATAAACCGCTTCGGTCTTTTTGCCGTCCAGCAGAGTATAAAGATACTTCACCGAGCCGTCTTGGCTCTGGTAGGGCGCCACCTGGGCAAACTCCGAGATGCGAAAGTGTAGGGCCCAGTCGCTACGCAGGGCTTTGGGCAGGTCGGTCATCTGGTCCCACTGCCGTGCGCCCTTCTGGTAGAGCCAGGCCGCAAGCTGACGCTGGCGGAAACCCTCGCCCGGTAGCTCGTGGATAGGTAGGGAGAGCAGCGAGACCATAACATCTCAGTATAGCCAGTGGGGCGGGTGTGGGTTGCAGACTGGCCGGGTGTCTCAAAGGTTCAGGCTGGCACAATACCCGCGACTGGCCGCGATAAAGGCCGATGGCATTTACGTGGCATCTAACTTCTCCCCTGGTCTGGTCAAAGTGGCGCTTTGGCTGCCGTGCCGGCTCGAGCTTTCAACTTGCCAGACCGACTGTACCTGCGTTTTCAGCCTCAAGTGCAGCCTTTGGAACTATCCCTTTTTCTGGGGGTTTGGCACCTGAACGCCACCATCACCGACGCCAGCTTTTTGTTCAACAGGTAACTCATTGGCACAGCCAGTCGAAGGCCGAAAGTCAAAAGTCTAAGGTCGAAAGTCGAAGACCAAAACGCGAGACCGTCGCAGACCTTCGACCTTAGACCCAAGACCTGCGACGATAGGGACACTGTGACCGTATAGCATTGACATGGTGAGCACATTCGAGCTGTTTCTTTTGCAAATCTCATCTTGAAGGGTCAGACTCGGCCTATGCCCTCGGTCAGGCAGATCAGGCATTTTGCCTTGATACTTTCATTGGGGTTTGGCGGCCTGGAGGTCCAGGCCCAGGCTACACGCCAGCAGCCCAACCAGCGCCCCGGAGAAGTGTGTGTTCCTCAGTCGGCCAGTCACGAAAGATGGCGCAGGTTTTTGTCAAGGCTTCCTAAGGCGCCCGATACAAAGCTGGCCATGCCGGTAAAAGGAGTGCGTGTGCGACAGGTCCGCGATACCTTTGGCGCGCCCCGCAGCGGTGGCCGCCGCCACGAAGGGCAGGACATCCTCGCCCCCAGGGGAACCCCCATCTACTCAGCCACCAGCGGGTTTGTCGTGCGAATGGGATACGACCAACTCGGCGGGCTGTTTGTGTATGTGGTCGGGGCGGGCGGGCGACGCTACTACTACGCCCATCTGGACCGCTTTGCTGCTGGTCTGGAGGCAGGCCAGCAGGTAACAACCCGCACCCGCCTGGGCTATGTGGGCAATACCGGCAACGCCCGCGCCACCGTGCCGCACCTGCACTTTGGGGTATTTTCCGGCAGCAGGCGAACCTGCGACCGCCGGGTCATTGACCCCCTTCCTTTGCTGGTTGACCGCGACTGGCAGCCAACTCTAAATCCCGCCCGCAACCGCTAGTGGTGGTGTAACAGGACTTTTGTCATCCCGGTGACCCCGGGTATAGCCGAAGGGAAAGTGTCGAAGGTCGAAAGCCGAAAGCTATAGGCTGCAAAGACAGCAATCTTCACCTGGGCGCACCAGTACCCCGACCCTGGACCCTCGAGCTGTGACCTGCGACTTGAGCCTGTGACATCCTCAGTAAGGCTTCGACATACTGGGTACAACTAGAATGGACTTTAGCATGGTCGAAGATGGTATTGCCTACTCCATAGAATGGACTATGGCGTGGCCGAAGATGAGATCGCCTACTCCATAACTCAATCTTTTCGAGACCTGGCAAGCCTGGCTGGAGGGTAAATGATCAAATATATCGGCTCGAAACGTGCCTTGCTGCCCTGGATTGCCAGTACAATTGAGCAAATCGGCAATTTAGACAGGGTAAGGACTGTGGTTGACCTATTTTCGGGAAGCTCGAGGGTGGGCCACGCCTTGAAGTCTAAGGGGTTTATTGTTGAGGCAAACGACATAAACACCTATGCCTATACTCTGGCTCAGGCACTGGTCGAGGCCGATGCAGCCTGCTACAGCCGCTCAAGAGTTGAACCGATTCTAGCCAGGCTAATGAACTTGGAACCAGTCAAGGGATGGTTCACCAGAGCCAACTGTGTAGACGCCCGATTTTTCCAGCCAAAGAACGGTTCTCGTATAGAGGCGATTCGCGAGGCCATAGAAAATGAATACTCCGCAGACCCCATATTGAAATCAATACTGCTAACCAGCCTGCTACTTGCAGCAGACAAGGTTGATTCGACCACTGGGGTGCAGATGGCTTACCTGAAAGACTGGGCGCCTCGAGCCCACAACGACCTTTGCCTGAAATACCCGCCCCTGTTGCCGGGGAAAGGAAAAGCCCATCAGGGGGATGCTATAGAGATGGCAGGCTGTTTGACCGCAGACCTTTTTTATCTCGACCCACCCTATAACCAGCACTCCTATCTGGGCAACTACCATGTTTGGGAAACGCTGGTCAGGTGGGATAATCCCCCGACCTATGGGGTGGCACAAAAACGTAGCGATGTGCAGGAGCGCAAGAGCCCCTTCAACTCCAAAAGGGAAGCAAAAAGTGCCATGAGCGAGGTTTTGTCTGCAATAAATGCCAGTCACCTTGTGCTTTCGTTCAACAACGAAGGGTTTTTTGCTGCTGAAGAAATAGAAGAAATGCTCGAGGGCTGGGGATTTGTAGCTCGCTTAGCCCGCCAGCATAAACGCTACGTTGGGGCGCGAATCGGTATCTATAATCCCCAGGGGGACAGGGTGGGTCAAATTTCTCATACCGAGAATCACGAGTTTTTGTTTGTTGCTACCCAGAGTCGCAAGGTATACCAAAGCCTAACAGAACGGGGGATTGCCACAAACATGCAACCAGCCCTTTTCTAAAAAATGCTTGGTTTGTTTGGGTACAAATCGAGCTTAAACGACGCCGTCAAGGCAAGCGGCTATTTACGCCAATGCTCGATGCGCTCGCGCAGCTCTCTGGCATACCTGGGGTTGCGCCCGCCGCCAAGCCCGGCCAGCGCACCAATAATAAGAAATGCAAAGCCCACCGGAAAGGGCTTTACCAGTACCGCGGCCAGAATCCCGGCGACCAAAAACCCCAGGGCGACGCGGCTACGCCCGGCAAGAAAACCTCGCACGGAGAGAAAAGTAAAAACTCCGGGCAGTATCCAGAGCAACAGCCGCATTACCAGTACCGCGCCTTCGGTCATGGGTTCAATGGTAGCAGAGCTTGGAACAAGTTTGGCATAGTGGGGAACACCTTATAGATAATCACCATTTGGCTAATACATAGCCATAGTCGCCGTCTGCATGACAGCCTAACTATAAGCTGCAAGGCTTGGCGTCAGGGGAGCAACCCAGAGCCAACCCGTCAGCCGTGCGCTGTTTGCCCTCCTGCCGGGTTATTTCGTCGGCTTGCAGCCTGCCTGCAATTGCGTTGACGGCAGAAATAGATTTTCGTCGTTGCGAGCACCCCCCTTGACTGGCTCGAGGCAGGCTCTGGGTGCGAAGCAATCCAGATCACCTCGGCGGCCAAGTTGTGTTTGTCGCACGAGACGAGGTTGACGGCTTGCAGCCGCATTGCAATTGTATTGACCAGAGCGAGGCCCGTGGCCCTCTTGCAACGACGCCCGCTGCGTCTTCTGTCGAATACTCACTTTCTGAAGCTGACACAATACCCCATACGATGGCACCCGAATGCCAGGAGAATTTGTGTCTGATAAAGCTATTGGCTATTGACTATCGGCTATCGGCGGCTTGGGCAATAAGCCTGCTACGTGCCAATACCCCAGACCAGTAGCGCGCCCAGGTCCTCGGCGGGGACCGGCCAGCCCAGGATGTGGCCCTGGCCGTAGTCGGCGCCCAGCTCTTTCATGCGGGTGAGCTGGGACTGTTCTTCTAGGCCCTTGGCCACGGCCTTGGCGCCGACGGCGTGCACCATATCAATGGCAGCCTTGGCCAGGTTAGCGTTCTCCGAGGCCGAGAGGGTCGGGTTGAGCTTGATCCAGTCGAGCGGAAGGCGCTTGAGCTGGGTGAGCGGAAGGGGGTTGGTGCCGAAGTTGTCCAGGGCGATGGAGACACCCAGGTGTTTGAGGATTTCGAGGCTGCGACTGGCGGTCTCGAGGTCGCTCAGGATGGCCTCTTCGCGCAGCTCGATAATGATGATATCGGTGGGGAGGCGCTTGGCGGCAAACATCTCCTGCAAGAGGGTGGGGAAGTTGGGGTCCACCAGAGTTTCGGAGGAGATATTCACGCTAAAGCGGGTGTTGACCCCGGAGGGCTTCCAGAGGGCGGCCTGATCCAGCACCTTGTCCAAAGCCCAGCGATCCTGGGCGCTCATCAGGCCGACCTGCTCGGCCAGGGGCAGAAACTCACCGGCCTGGTGCAGGCCTTTGGGTTTGGGCCAGCGGGCCAGGGCCTCCACTGCAACCAGCTCGAGGTCACTCAGGTTAAACACCGGCTGGAAGTGCAGGGTCAGGCCATCCTGCGAGAGGGCTTCTTGTAACTCGGTAGCGCCAGGGGTGAGCAGGCGGATGCCGCCGCCGGTCTCGAGGGCCGAAATACAGGCTTGCTCGGCCTGGTTCCACAGCCCTTCCACCGTGGCAGCGTCCTGGGGAAACATGGCAATGCCGATCCCGACCTTAAGGCCCGAAAGGGCGGCGCGCAAGCGGCCCAGCAAGCGATGGGCTACCCGGCTGGCCCCCGCCGTCCAGCGCACCTCGGAGAGCAGCAGGGCAAAGCCGGGCTCGCCCAGGTAGGCCAGCGAGTCACTCTGGCGCAGGGTATAGGCAATCTCGCGGGCGGCCTGCTCGGTCTGGGCCTTTTTCAGGCCCTCGATGCGGATGCGCATTAATGCCAGCGAACGCCCGTGGCGCCCGGCTAACGAGAGGGCCTGGGCCAGATTGTGTTCAAACTCGCTTCGCTTGACCGCCAACGACTTGCGCTCGGGGGTCTGGATTTTCAGCTCGTCCTTGAGCGGGCGCAGGATGCGTTCGATAACCTGGGCCATGGCCAAGGCCAGGGTCTCGTCGGCGGAGTTCCATTTGCGCGGCTGGATGCTTTCCAGCCACAGCACGCCCCGCAGGCCGCTTTCGCCATGGAATGCCACCTGCAAGACTGCCCCCAAACCCCGGCTAATCAGGATATCGCGCAGTTCGGTCATGCGGGCGTCCTGGCGGGCGTCATCGGCAGCGATTAGCAGATTGCGCTCGAGTACCTGGAAATACACGGTGTGCCGCTCGGGCAGAAGGTCTGCTGGGGGCAAAGCCTCGGGGTACTGGCCGACCAGTTTCAAGGTGCGCTGGTTGCCATCGCGCAGCCAAAAGCAGATGCCCTTGTAACCAAGGGCTAACAAAATTTCGCCTAGCCGGGGAAGGGCTTCCTCCACGGTGGAAAAGCGGGTCTGGGTGAGTTCCAGTACCGAACGCTGCCAGGTTTCTTTGGGCATGGGATTAACTGCCACACCATGGGACTCCACCAGCAGCGATTGCAGGGCTTCGATCAGGGCCAGTTTGGCCCGTTCGCTAAGGTTGTAGCCTTTTTGACCGATATGTAGCCGTGGGGAGGCCCAGACCAGCCGGCTACTCACCCAGGATTCGCCGGTAAGCAGATTGAGCAGCAGCTCCTGGGCTTCTTGTGGTTTCAGTACCACACCACCTACCCCTCCCAGGCGTACAGACATGCCCGAAGGCAGATCCTGGTGTTCGATCAAGAGGGTGGCCCCTTCAATTGAGAGCGGCGCAAATAGCTTCCAGCTAACCTCGTTCACCGAATGCCCCTTCCTTTCATTCGCAGCTCCAAGCTCTCCGTGCTTATAATGTACCAAGGTTTGGTGCAGGGGATCTGGTTATTTATCACCGCAGAACCTAGGCGAGTCGCTTACGCGATTCCGGCAAAGCCGTAACCTAGACCAGGTAACGCTCTTCACGGGCGTCGTCGCCACTGGACTGACCCACAAAGCCTTCCCACCAGTGAGGGTAGTTTACAAATGGCGTGGGTGAGGTGCAACTGGCCGCCACTACTCTGAGCAAAACGTATCTAGCAAATGGCCAGGTGGCCCGAGCAGCTTGAATAGTACTCCAAACCTGTTACAGCTGGATTACCTTTAGCCCTCCGGGAACCATGCGTACCCGATACTCGGCCCTGGGCTCCAGGGGCTCGCCATCGGAATGGGCTGGAACCGGTCGGTCAAAGCGGGCAATGAACTCGCTACCCCGAAAAAGCTGCACCCTGGGGTGGTGCACATGCTGGCCCAGCAGCAACTTGGGCAGAATTCCCACCACTCCCAGATGGTTAAACTCTCCGGCCACCACCGCCGAGACCAGTCCGTCGTCGGGGACGGCATCGGGGACGATGGGAATACCCCCGGCGTAGGTCCTGGCATTCATCAGCGCCACCAGCAGAATGGGGCCCTGGTAGACTACCTTGTCTTCCTGGGTCAGTTCCAGGGTAGGCAGCTCGAGCTCTTTGAGCACCGCAAAAATTGAGTAGAGGTAACGGGGCATGCCCCGCAAAAAGGTCGGGGCGGTCAGGGCCTTTCGTGCTACCGCGGCGTCGAAGCCAATGCCCAGGCTGGCCCCGTAGGGCTGGTTGTTGACCATACCCAGGTCTACAGTCTTGATGTTTCCCTGCAAAGCGGTACGCAGGGCGGCTTCGAGCGGCAGCCCCCGCAAACCCACCATGCGGGCAAAGTCGTTGCCGCTACCTATTGGTATGACCCCCACGGCTTTATCCGAGCCGGCGATCCCTCGCACCACTTCGTGCACGGTACCGTCGCCCCCCACCGCCACCACCCGGCTACCGGGGGGTGTAAGTCGGGCGATCTCGATACCGTGCCCAGGAGACTTGGTTATGGCGATCTGCACATCGGGGGACTGGCTTGCCTGGCGGATTGCGGACTCGATTCTTCCCAGCATCTGGCCTACCCGCCCACGCCCCGCTGCTGGATTAATGACGAAGGTTGTCTGGCTACTCATCGTGTGGGAAGATTGTAGCAGAAACCGACGTTGTACAATATAGCTACCAGGGGTGGTTTTCAGCGGCAGCTTCACCGGGTCTTTGGAAAACCGCCCTCCCAGCGCTGCAGAGCGTAGCAGGCAGTTGCGATCTACAGGTAAACGCCTGCGATACCTCGACAAAGGATTCAAAATGAACCGGCCCGTAGCCCAAGCCCACCTCTCCCAGCTCGCCGAGTTATTGTCATGGATGGATCAAGACCCCGCGCGCCGGTCTCTTGCCCCCGAGTCTCGCACCCCCGAGGGTCTCTGGTGGGAAGTACTGGCTGGGGAGGACGAAAGAGCCTGGGTCTGGCTGGAACAGGGCCGGGTCCAGGGGTATGCGGCCCTGGTCTCATTCTGGGATGGGGCTGCGCTCGAGGGCCCTATTGTCCGCGAAGGTAACGGCAAAGCCCTGGTGGAGCACCTGGTCAAAAAAGCCCGTTTGGAAGGGTTCCCTACGCTTTATGCCTTTCCTGAAGCCAGCAACCAGCATGCCCGTGAAATACTGGAGCAGGTTGGCTTTTCTGCCGAACACACCACCTATTTTTACACCATCGGCCGCACCGACCTGTCCTACCCGGTACCCCCGGGTTTCACCGTCAGGCTGGCCGAGCCGTGCGACCCCCGGGTTTACCGTGACCTGTATAGCCGCGCCGACGATGGCTGGAGCCTGCGGCTACACTGGACCGACGAAGAGCTGCGCCAGCACTTTCTGGGCGCCGAGGTCGAACTATTCATGGCCTATCACACCGACCAGGGCGGGGAGCCGGTGGGCATGGCCGAGCTGGAACTAGACGACACCAAAGGCGAAATTGCCTATATTGGGGTGGTGCCCGAAGCCAGGGGCAAGGGCCTGGGTCGCGCATTGCTGGCGGTGGCCGCCGAGCGGGCTTTTAGCAACCCACAGATCCAGAGCCTGCAGGTGCGCGCCCACGACCACGAAAAGGCCGCCCAAGCCCTTTACAAGCGCCTGGGCTTTACCCAGACCAGCGCAGTGGTGACCTATGCGCTCGAGCTCCTCTGACCCGCTAATGACCCTACTCCAATCCCTCTTTGGCCCGGCTTCGATCAGCGCAACCAGGCAAGGGGGCTAAAGCTGGGTGTAGAGCTTTAGGATACTAAAGCGAAACAATCCCCATGCCCTGGCCGGTATAGCCGGCTACCAGCGTTTCTGGCGGAAGTCTGGTGGAGGTTTTAAGCGCCCCACCAGGGTGTAAACTCGAGGTTGACAATCGTTTCTACCACGATGTCTTGAATTCTGTACTGTCCAGAAATGAACCCAGCCCAGGTGCATACCGGGCGGAACGACCGGGTACTTGCTTAGCAATCGGGCCATTAGCCTGGCCCTGTCGGTCTGGAGATCAACATTCCTGCTCACCACCGGTAACCCATGCAGTCCCAGAGCCAGGCTGCCACTCACAGCCCGCTCCACCCCGGCATCATCACCGAAGGCCGATCACACGCAATACCTGAACCATGCGCCGGGGGAGTAGATTCGGGGCCATAAGACTCACTGCTAAAGAGCGTAGCGCTCAAAAGCATTGGAATCGAAGCGGCACCCGGTCAACTCTTCCCAGCGCAACCAGCCATCGCTAAGGGGTGGAAAGGTACAGAAGCCCCCTTCGGCCCGGAGGTGAAAAGCCAGCTCGCTTGGTTCGCTCACGCCTTTCTGGAAAGCCAGCAGGGCGGTCTGGTAAGCCCCAAAACTCGAGAGGGCCTGTGAGCCTACCATGGCCCGCTTGCCTTCGGACTGGTTGAAGGCCAGCATCTCCAGGCTCTGGGTATAGCCGGTGCGGGCTGGCTTGAGGTTCAGAATATCGTAGGTATCGAGCTGCGCCTCACGCCACAAGTCGCGCGCGGTCATGACCGAATCATCGGCAATGATCGGCAGAATGCCAGCCTTGCGCAGCCCTTTGCGGGCAACCACCTCGGCAACTGGTAGTGGTTCTTCCACATAGAGCAGGCCTGCCTCGGCCAGCATTCGCAAATACATCTCGGCCCCGGTAGCTGGCAGGGCCTCGTTGGCGTCGGCATAAAGCTCCACCTCGGGAAGTTCTTCCCTCAGGGCTGTAATGCTGGCCAGGTCGCTACTCAGGTCGCGCCCTATTTTCACCTTTAGCACCCGTACCCCGGCCTGGTAGACTGCACGGGCATCGGCCAGCATCTCTGCCGTATTTGCCATACCCAGGATGTAGCTCACCCTGACCTGCTTCTGGTGCGGCTCCAGAACCTGCCAGAGCTCCTGCCCCTCACTTCTGGCCCAGGCCTCCCACAGCGCGATGTCCAGCCCGCCCTTGGTGGTGAGGTTGTTGGGAAAGTTGTGTAACACCTGCTGCACGGCCTCGGTGTCCTCGGCTTCTAGGCCGAGCAACTGTGGGGCTAGGTAGTCCAGCGCGGCCAGCACTGTGCCTGTGGTCTCGCCATAGATGGTCGGGCGCGGGGGAATTTCGGCCCGGCCAACCGAGCCATCGGACAACTCTAATTCCAGCAGGATGTGCTCGAGGGCCTTTAGTTCGGAGGCTTTGCCCCATTGCAGGCTGCCCTTTAGTGGCAGACGAAAGGGGCGGGGGGTGATGCGCTTGATGCTAGGCATAAATCTGCTCCAAAAACCTGCGAATGGCAGCCGCTTCCTGAGCAAGGCTGAGCGTATCGGTGTTCAAGAACAGAGCTCTGGGCGAGTCCCCGAGAGCCCGGCGAGCTCCGTCGGGGTCGTAGTTTTTGCGCTCCTCTGCCACAATTCTGAGCTTGGCTACAAGGTCTTGGGTCGAAACCTTCCAACCCAGGGCTTCATCGAGCTCACTTTCGCTCAAAACCCCCCTGGCGAGCTCTCGTATGGTGTTGAGGTCAGTAGAGCCCACCCGAACCTTGTCGAACTGGTCGCCCCTCTCGAGCAGGCGCGAGAGGCGGGTCAGGTCGCGGGCCTCCAGCACGATGAAGTAACACCTGGGCAGGTGCTTAAGTGCGAAGCGCACCTCGTCCTCGCCGCGCAGGCCGTCGAAGAGAAGGGGCCAGGTGGGAACTACGCGGCTTTCGGCCAGGATTTCCGCTACCCCTCCGGGGTGTTCCTGGCGAAAGCGCCGCGTGAGGGCAAACCGCTGGCTGCGGTCGAGCTGGCTCTCAGCAGTATAGCCATAGAGGGGGAAAACGTAGCGGTCTACCAGTACCCGCCGGTCGGGCAGGGCAGCAAAGTTCAGTTGTTTGATCAGGCTGGTCTTGCCCACCCCGGTCAGGCCCACCAGGACCAGCAGGGGAACCCTGGGCAGCGGCTGTGCATCGGGTGGTGCCGGCTCACCGGGCAGATAAAGCAGATGGGACATGCCGCCTATTTTGCCGGATGGATTGAAATAATCAAAGCATACGGTGGTCTTTAGTCATACCAACCCCCTTTCTTTGAAGGCCCCAACCCCCGCTAGATCGGGATTCGCAGCAGCCTCGCACCCAGCTTTTGAGGTTGAAACAACACCTGCCCTATGGCCCTAGCTTTAGTTCTGACAAATTGCGCCGCAATAGCTCTGGATAGGTATCGAAGGTCATCAGGTGTAGCGGATGGAGGGCTTTCCTGACCAGCCCAGATAGCCATCCTGGCGTAAGAGATGCGTGTTGAGTCTAGTAGTCTGGCTCTTGGGCCTTGACCTCCAGCACTTTCTGGTAAGACCTGAGGATGCCCCAAAGTTGCTCAAGTGCTGAATCAAAGTCAGCCACGGCCGCCTCTTTTTTGTGCCTGTAGACTCGATGTGCAGCTCGAAGTATTACGTAAATAACAAAATATTAGTCGCACATCTGCTAACATCGTTACATGCAGTCCGGTTCCAAAACCCACCTGGGCATCGTTGGGCGCGGAGCAGCAACCAACCCGGGCAACCGCTTCGAGCGGGTGCAGGTTTCGTTCGACCCCCTGGACGAGTATTTTGAGCCGGTGGACTTGAAAACGGATACGCTGTATTTCCGCGACAAATCCCGCTCGCTCATCACCTACAACGACTCGCCGGACATCGGCCTGAGCGCTTCGGTGAACCCCTACCGGGGCTGCTCTCATGGGTGCGCCTACTGCTACGCCCGCCCCACCCACGAATACCTGGGTTTTTCGGCCGGGCTGGACTTCGAGAGTCGGATTATGGTCAAACTGGATGCGCCCCAGTTGCTGCGTAACGAGCTGGCCCGCAGGAGGTGGAAGCCCCAGATCGTAATGTTTAGCGGTGTGACCGACATCTACCAGCCCGCCGAGCGGCAGTTTGAACTCACCCGGCGGTGCCTGGAGGTGTTTCTGGACTTTCGCAACCCGGTTAGCCTGATTACCAAAAACTATCTCGTGACCCGCGATATTGACCTGCTCAGGGAACTGGCCGCCTGGGACTGTGTTTCGGTGGCCCTTTCCATCACCACCCTGGACGAAAAACTCCGCAGCCTGATGGAGCCCCGCACCTCGGCGCCCGGGCGCCGCCTGAAAGCGGTGGAAATGCTGGCCAGCGCGGGCATCCCGGTTGGGGTGATGACCGCGCCAGTCATCCCCGGCCTGACCGACCACGAGATTCCAAAGCTGGTGCAGGCAGCTGCCGATGCCGGGGCTGGTTGGGTGGGTTTTAACATCGTGCACCTGCCCTATGGGGTGAAGGATTTGTTTTTAGAATGGCTCGAGCGTCACTACCCCGAGCGCAAGAACAAAGTAGTGAGCCGCATCAAGGCTTTGCGTGGTGGTCGCCTAAACGATCCCCGTTTTGGCTACCGCATGACCGGCGAGGGTATTTTTGCCGAACAAATTGCCCAACTGCACAAAGCGGCCTGCAAACAAGCCGGCTTGCCCCGGCCAGGGCGCAAGCTGACCACCGAGCACTTTCGGGTTCCGGGAAGAGCGGTGCAGGCGGGGTTGTTTGAATAGCCACGCCGGACTTTAGCAGTCAGTAAAGTGCTCACCAGGCTGGATGGCGCTCGAGCAAATTCGAGTAGGATTGATTTTGTGGACATCCTCAACCTCTACCAAGAAACCGGGGCCTTGCTGGAAGGGCATTTTTTGTTGCGCTCAGGCCGGCACAGCCCCAAGTTTTTGCAGTCAACCACGCTGCTGCAACACCCTCTTTATGCCGAGGCGGTGGGGCAGGCTCTGGGCGAGCTATTTGAGGAACTGGATATCCAGTTTGTGATTGGCCCGGCAATGGGGGGGGTGGTGCTGGCTTTCGTGACCGCCAAAGCCCTGGGGGTGCGGGCGCTGTTTGCCGAGAAGGATGGCAGCGGGGGAATGGTCGTTCGCGAGGGTCTTACCATTCGCCCGGGTGAGCGCTTCCTGGCGGTGGAGGATGTGGTAACTACCGGCAGCTCGGTGCAAAAAGCCATACAGGCTGCCGAGGCCAGGGGAGGCCGGTGTGCTGCAGTGGGGGCAGTTGTAGACCGGAGCGCGGGCCGTAGCGAGTTTGGCGTACCGTTTCGTTCGCTGTTGAAGCTTGACTTTCCCACCTATGCGCCGGATTCCTGCCCGTTGTGCCAACGGGGCATACCCTTACAGGAAGTTTAGAGCGAAACAGGTAGTCTGTTAGAGTATGAGCGTTCTACCCGGTCACAAACTACTGCCAACCAGTCGCCTGGCCCTGGCTTTGCTGGTCACCCTGGTTTTTTCACTGGTCAGTGTAACCTTTGCTCAGGAAAATGCCGCGATGGCCCGTCAGGCCGTGCTGGACTGGAAAGCCGGCAAATTCGCGGTTGACCCCGGGCAGGCCATAGGCAAGCCCACCGAGGAGGCGGTGCGGATACTCGAGCGCAGCCTGGCTTTTGCCCCTCCACCACGCAACCTCTCGGTCAACCTCGACCAGCCCCGAGAAGAGCTGACCCCGGTGGGAACGGTGGTCAAATTTCCCGCCACTGTTGGGGGGCGCGGCGGCGACGTGCGGGTGACCATCCGCGATGGCCAGGTAGTCCGTATTGGATTTGTGCCGGAGGGTGGGCTGCTGCCCGCCTGGATTCTCAGTCCGCTGGCCGGGGCAGTTTTTGTGGCTTTCTCACTGGCCTGGATGATAGCCCTGTTGGGCAACAACCCACTGGCCCGCTGGTGGCGCGAGGGTTGGGCCCTGGTGCGGCAGTACTTTCGCCTATACCTGGGGATGAATATCGGCCTTTATGGCCTGTTTGCCCTGGGCGGGTTGGTGGCCTACGCCAACCCCGAGCTGGTACGGCTGGTGCAGGAGATGGTGCGAGGTACCCTCGAGCAGATCGGGATAGGCGCCGCGTTTGGAGGGGGGGTCCTGGGCCTGGCGGTGGTGATTTTCTACTGGAACTTACTCAACGGCCTGGTTCTGACCACGGCCTTGCCGGGGCTCTTGTTGGGTATTCCGGCCCTGTTGTTCAACGCCGTGCGCTACTTTCTGCTGGGTTTTGCTCTGAGCCCGGTGGCCTTTCCGGTCGTCAATTATCTGCTGCACGTTCCCACCATGGTGGTGGAGCTGCAAGCCTATATTCTGGCTACTTTTGGCGGCATGGTGTTGATGCTCAAGACCCTGCGGGGCGAGGGTTACCGGGCTGGGCTGCGGGCTCTGGCCCTGACCGTTTATCTGGGGGCGTTTTTCCTGCTAATTGGGGCCTGGTACGAGTCCTTCTCGCTCTTGACCCTCATGCGGCCGTAGCTCTGGGCGGTGTTTGGGAATGGTCATACCCCCATCTACACCCCTGGCCGAGCCTGAGCCACAGGAGGTGGCGCGGGTAGAACCCGGCCCGGTTGCGGTGATCGGGGCCGGGGCCTGGGGTACTGCGCTGGCTTTGCTGGTCTCGTCCAAGGGTATCCCGGTGCGTTTGTGGGCCCGCCGAAGGGAGCTAGCCCTTTCCCTAAAGCAAGAACGCCAGAACCTCGAGTACCTTCCTGGGGCGGTTTTCCCCGACTGCCTGTACCCCACCGCCGATGCCGAGGAAGCTCTGCAAGGCGCCAGGTTTGCGGTGGTTGCGGTTCCTTCCAAGGCCATCCGGGAAACCCTGGGCCGGCTACCCCGGGCAGCGGCCTATCTCTCGGTGAGCAAGGGCTTGCAGTTTAGCGACCATCACCTCTTACGCATGAGCCAGGTGGTGGCGGAGGTTACGGGGGTTTCGCAGATTGGCGTACTCTCGGGCCCCAACCTGGCCGAAGAAATTGCCCGCTTTTTGCCCGCAGCAGCAGTGGTTGCGGCCCACGACCCCCAGTTTGCCCAGCAGGTGCAGCAGGTCTTCTCGGGGCCCAGCTACCGGGTCTATACCTCTGCCGACCTGGTGGGGGTGGAACTAGGCGGGGCGCTCAAAAACGTGATCGCCCTGGCCGCGGGCATGGTAGATGGCCTGAAGCTGGGCGACAATGCCAAAGCCTCACTCATAACCCGTGGCCTGCGCGAGATTATCAAGTTTGGGGTGGCCCAGGGCGCACAGGAAGCCACCTTTGTGGGCCTTTCGGGCCTGGGCGACCTTATTGCAACCGCCAGCAGCCCCTACTCGCGCAACCGCGGCGCCGGGGAGCGCATCGTTAGGGGCGAGACCCTGGCCCAGCTACAGGCCCAGAAAAAAGTAGTAGAGGGCATCTACACGGTAAAAGCCCTGCACGCCTGGGACCAGGAGACCGGGGCCGACCTGCCCATCACCGAGGCGGTCTACCGGGTGGTATACGAGGAAGCCGACCCACGCCAAGAGCTTTCCCGCCTGATGGAGCGGGAAGCCAAGCCGGAGTAGCCTCTGGCGTTCTTCACAAACCTTGCGCCCAGCCTCGCCTACAGCCGGTGAAATCCCCGCTACTTCGTGACCCACTATCGCGCTAAGAGGATCTTCGGAAATTGCCAGGCTACTCACATTCTCAGGAGAATTTCGATGAACACGGGATCTGAAGCAACAGCTCACTCGGGGCCCCCTCTCCCAAGCTTGGGAGAGGGTTGGGGTGAGGGTTGAACTACGCCAGAGACGCCGTGGTTCGCTGCGCTCACACCCCCTCACCCCGCCTCTCCCACAAGGGGAGAGGAAATTTTCCGAACGCCCTCTACAGCATAGTGCAGAGTAGCCTAGGCCTGTGCCTTTTGTTGCTCGGCCAGGTAAAGCCAGGTCTGTAACACACTGTCGGGGTTCAGCGAGATGCTCTCGATGCCCTGCCTGACCAGCCAGTCGGCCAGCTCGGGGTGGTCGGAGGGGCCCTGGCCGCAGATGCCGATATACTTGCCCATCCGCTTTGCGGTCTGAATTGCGTGGGAGAGCAAATGCTTTACCGCCTCGTCCTGCTCGTCGAAGAGGTCGGCCACCAGGCCCGAGTCGCGGTCCAGGGCCCGGGTGAGCTGGGTAAGGTCGTTTGAGCCAATCGAGAAGCCATCGAACAGTTCCAGGAACTGCTCTGCCAGGATGGCGTTACTTGGAACCTCGCACATCATGATCAGCCTGAGGCCGTTCTGGCCGCGCTTCAGGCCGTGGGAGTCCAGTATCTCGATAACTTTGCGGGCTTCTCCCACCGTGCGGACGAAAGGGATCATGATCCAGACGTTGGTCAGACCAATCTGGTCGCGGACTTTTTTCAGGGCCCGGCACTCCATGGCAAAGGCCTCGGCGAACTCCGGCGAGCGGTAGCGCGAAGCCCCCCGTAAGCCCAGCATGGGGTTTTCTTCCCTGGGCTCGTAGAGGCTGCCGCCCAGCAGGTGCGCGTACTCGTTGGACTTAAAGTCCGACAGCCGCACAATTACCGGGTTTGGGGCAAAAGCTGCGGCAATCATCGCGACGCCCTCGGCCAGTTTTTCCTCAAAGAAAGCCTGCGGAGAGGCATACCCGGCTATGCGTTGCTGGATCTGGGCCTTAAGGTCGCCCTGTAGCTTTTCGAAGTCGAGCAGGGCCCTGGGGTGAATCCCGATCACGTTGTTGATAATGAACTCCACTCGAGCCAGCCCCACCCCGGCATTGGGCAGGCTGGCAAAGCTGAAGGCCCGCTCGGGTGAGGCCACGTTCATCATGATCTTGACCGGGATTTCGGGCATCCGGTCGAGTTCAATCCGCCTGACCTCAAACTGCGGGGTTCCGGCATACACCCGCCCGGTGTCACCCTCGGCGCACGAGACCGTGACCACCTCGCCGTCACGTAGTATCTGGGTTGCATTACCGCTGCCCACCACCGCCGGGATGTTCATCTCGCGGGCAATAATGGCGGCGTGGCAGGTGCGCCCACCGCGGTTGGTCACCACCGCAGCAGCGCGCTTCATCACCGGCTCCCAGTCGGGGTCGGTCATGTCGGCCACCAGCACATCGCCGCTTTGTACTCGGTTCATCTCGTGCGGGTGGTTGATTACCCGGACCGTGCCCACCCCGATACGCTGCCCCACCGCACGGCCGCTAACCAGGGTTTTGCCCTGCTCCTTCATTTCGAAGCGCTCCAGCACCCTCCCGGCCCGGCTCTGCACGGTCTCGGGCCGGGCCTGCAGGATGTAAATCTGCCCATCCTGCCCATCCTTTGCCCATTCGATGTCCATGGGCCGGCCATAGTGCTGCTCGATCAGCAGGGCTTGCCGGGCCAGCTCGAGCACATCGACATCGGTTAGCGAAAAACTGCTGCGCTCCTGCTCTGTGGTCTCGACGGCCTCTACCCCCCTGCCGGCCTGGGCATATACCATCTTTTGCAGCTTGCTGCCCAGGGTGCGTTGCAAAATGGTGTTGCGCCCCTCGAGCAGGCCCCTTTTGTATACGTAGAATTCGTCTGGGTTGATGGCCCCCTGAACCAGCAGTTCGCCCAGGCCAAAGGTAGAGTTAATAAAAATGACCTCGCGGAATCCTGTCTCGGTATCCAGTGTAAATGCCACCCCCGAAGCCCCCAGGTCGGAGCGGGCCATGCGCTGCACTCCGGCCGCAAGGGCCACCTCGTGGTGGGCAAAGCCGTGGTGTACCCGGTAGGCTATGGCCCGGTCGTTATACAGCGAGGCAAAGACCTTCTTGATGTGTACCAGCACGTTGTCAATGCCCTGCACGTTCAGAAAGGTCTCCTGCTGGCCTGCAAAGCTGGCCTCGGGCAGGTCTTCGGCAGTGGCACTCGAGCGCACCGCAACAGAAAGTCCGCCATTGGCGGACTGCATGCGGATCAGGGCATCTACAATGGCTACCTCTAGGGCCCGGGGTAGCTCGCCCTCTTCTACCCAGCCGCGAATCTGGGCCCCTACCCGGGCCAGCTCATCTACATCATCGGTATTTAGTTTTTGCAGGGCTGCGGCGATGCGCTCGGAGAGCTGGTTGTGTTGTAGGAATTCTCGAAAAGCCTGGGCGGTGGTAGCGAAGCCCCCGGGAACCCGCACCCCAGCCTGAGACAGGTTAGCAATCATCTCCCCAATGGAGGCGTTCTTCCCCCCGACAGTCTCCAGGTCTTTCATGCCCAGCGTTTCAAACCAGCGAATGTAGGCCATACACGTACCTCGTCATAGCTGATGGTAGTTTGGTGGGAGGGCAAAGTGGAGTAGTCTACCGTGGTGTAAATATAGTTCAATTGGTGGTGTAGCTGATGATACACACATAAAATACACTATTCTTGAACCTCGTTGTAGAGGGTGATGTGGAAAGAACGGTATTTATCATCTCAGACCACACCGGCTTGACCGCCGAGTCGGTTGCGCGGAGCTTGCTGGCCCAGTTCGAATCGGTGCGCTTTCGCTATATCACTCGGCCGTTTTCTGATACCGAGGAGGAGGTGTACGATCTGGTCTACGAGATCCACTCGACCTATGAGCGCGAGCAGCAGCGCCCCATTGTGTTTTCGACCCTGGCCAATCCGACGCTAAACGACCAGCTCAAAACCGCCCCGGCCCTGCACTTTGACCTGTTTCGCACCTACTTAGGAGAGCTGGAACACGAGCTGGGACAGCCCCCCACGGGCCGGGTGGGGCGACTCCATAGCGTAAGCGACAACAGCTACTTTACCCGCATTGACGCGGTAGATTTTGTGCTGGCTACCGACGATGGGATCGGGGACCGGCACTACCAGATGGCCGATGTGATCCTGATTGGGGTCAGCCGGGCCGGGAAAACCCCAACCTGCCTCTTTTTGGGGCTTCAGTACGGACTGCGCGCCTCTAATTATCCGCTAGCCGAGGAAGATTTCGAACGTGATACCCTGCCCGAGCCGGTCAAACCATACCAGGACAAAATCTTTGGCCTGACCATTAATCCCATTCGGCTGCACCAGATCCGTACTCAGCGCAAGCCCAACAGCAGGTATGCTTCACTGGAGCAGTGCGAGTATGAGGTGCGGCGTGCCGAGATGCTGTTTAAGCACGTGGGCCTGCGATATTTTGACACTACCGCTGCATCTATCGAGGAAATAGCTACCAATATTGTGCAGAGCGCAGGGTTGCAGCGTAGAATTGGGTAATAATGGTAGTTTGTGTAAGGCCCTGCGCCTCGAGGCCAGTTTGTGAGCTAGATGTTCAGAATCCCGACCAAATTACTATATGTTTAGAACGATAGGGCATAATCTTATTGCGAGCCATTCGCAGTAAGCCGAGGCTCTCCTGCTACGCTGCACAACTGCTATAGAAAGGGAGAAGTATGGTGAACCAGCTGGAAATTCGCAATCTACACGCAAAAATTGTTGATGGAGAAGCCATCTTGAATGGTGTCAATCTGGTCCTGCCCAAGGGTCAGGTGCATGCCATCATGGGGCCAAACGGTGCGGGTAAAAGTACCCTGGGCAAGGTGATCGCCGGCGACCCTAGCTACGAGGTTACCAGGGGCGACATCCTGATGGATGGCGAGAGCATCCTGATGATGGAGGCCGACGAGCGGGCCCGCAAGGGGCTGTTCATGGCCTTCCAGTATCCGGTGGAGGTGCCGGGGGTGTCCAACGCCAACTTTCTGCGCCTGGCCCTGCAGGCCAAGAGGGGCGAGGAAGTAAGCATGATGGAGTTTTACGGCAAACTGCAAAAGGCTCTGGCTACCCTCGAGTGGGACGAGAGCATCCTGACCCGCTATTTGAACCACGGCTTTTCGGGCGGCGAGAAAAAGCGCAACGAGATCATGCACATGATGGTGCTCGAGCCTACCTATGCCATCATGGATGAGACCGACTCCGGCCTCGATATCGACGCTTTGAAGGTGGTGGCCCAGGGGGTTAACGCCATGCGCGGCCCAAACTTTGGCGCACTACTGATCACCCATTATCAGCGCATACTCAACTACATCGCCCCCGATGCGGTTCATGTGATGATTGACGGCCGCATTGTTACTTCAGGGGGCCCCGAGCTGGCTCTCAAGCTCGAAGAGCAGGGCTATGAATGGGTTAAGGACCTGGCGGTGGCAGGTGACTAAGGTCTCAGGTCGAAATAAAAGATGTCGAACGTCGAATGTCGAAAGTCGAAGGCCTTCGACCTTAGACCTTAGACCTGTGACCCGCGACGCGAGCGAAGGGAGCATACATGTCAGACAACTCCGTAGTCGAGAATATCGGTAATGAATACAAATACGGCTTTGTAGACGAAATAAAGCCGGTCTGGAAGGCCGAGAAGGGCCTTAGCCGCAAGGTGGTCGAGGCGATCAGCTACCACAAGGAAGAGCCCGCCTGGATGCTCGAGTTCCGCCTGAAGGCCCTGGAAATCTATCAGTCCAAGCCAGTTCCACGCTGGGGCGGCGACCTCTCGGGCCTGAACATGGACGAGATCTACTTCTACGCCAAGCCCACCGAACAGCGTGACGCCCGCAGCTGGGACGATGTGCCCGAGGAGATCCGGCGCACCTACGACCGGCTGGGCATCCGCGAGGCCGAGCAGCGGGTGCTGGCCGGGGTGGGGGCGCAGTACGACTCGGAGATGGTCTACCATCAGGTGAAAGAAGAGCTGGAGCGCCTGGGGGTCATTTTTATCAGCATTGAGGATGGTCTCAAACATCACCCCGACCTCTTCCGCCAGTACTTTGCTACCGTGATCCCTCCCGAGGACAACAAGTACGCTGCACTCAACAGCGCGGTCTGGTCGGGCGGCAGCTTTGTCTACGTACCCAAAGGGGTGAAGGTAGAGCAGCCTTTGCAGGCCTACTTTCGCGTAAACACCGCCGAGCTGGGCCAGTTTGAGCGCACCATCATCGTGGTTGACGAGGGCGCCGAGATGCACTACATCGAGGGCTGCACCGCCCCCACCTACACTACCGATTCGTTTCACTCCGGGGTGATTGAGATTGTGGTCAACCAGGGCGCTAAAAACCGTTACACCACCATCCAGAACTGGTCGCACAATATGTACAACCTGGTGACCCAGCGGGCGGTAGTGAAGAAAGACGCCTACCACATGTGGCTCGATGGCAACCTGGGCTCCAAGCTGACCATGAAATACCCCAGCAGCTACCTGGTAGAGGAGGGCGCCCGCTCCGACATCCTCTCCATTGCCTTTGCCAACACCGGCCAGCACCAGGACGCCGGCGGCAAGCTGATCTTTGCGGCTTCCAATACCGGTGGTTCCATTGTCTCCAAGAGCATATCCAAAGGTGCGGGGCGCTCTTCCTACCGCGGCCTGATCAGGGTCTACGAGGGGGCCAAGCGGGTCAAGGTAAACGTGGAGTGCGACGCGCTTTTGATCAACCAGGAGTCGCGCACCGACACCTACCCGTACATGGAAATTGAAGACGATACGGCCACGGTGGGCCACGAGGCCACCGTCAGCCGCCTCAACGACGAGCAGATCTTCTACCTGCAGAGCCGGGGCCTGCTCGAGGACGAGGCCGCCGCCCTGATTGTGCGGGGCTTTATCGAGCCGGTGGCCAAGGAGCTGCCGCTGGAGTACGCCGTCGAGCTGAACCGGTTGATTGAGCTCGAGATGGAAGGCAGCGTAGGGTAGGAGGGTCTGTGGTTGGGGAACCGCGCCAGTTCGTCACCGACTCCGAGGGCAAACGCACCCACGTGCTGTTGACCATTGAGGAGTACGAGGAAGTCCTCGACCGGATTTTTGACCTGCAAGACGCCCAGGAGGTGCGCAGGCGGCGGGAAGAGGGTGGAGAAGCCCTGTCGCTTGAGGAGCTGAAAAAGCAGCTCGACTTATGAGTTACCAGGTTCAGTTCCACGCCAGAGCCGCCAAAGAGTTCGCCGCGCTTGACCGCCAGGTTCAACCTCGCATCCTGGCCGAGATTGAGAGCTTAAGCCCAGACTCCTTTCGGCACGGTTCGATCCAGCTAAAGGGTGAGCGGCCTAGGTGGATTCGGGTGGGTGACTACGGTTTGGAGATTTTCACATGGTAAAACCGGGCTGATTGATGGTTGCGCGCCGGGGATTGCAAGATGTAAAAAGTCACCACGTTTGCTTATGATCCACCTCATCCTCGAGAAAGCCACGTCTGAGCAACTACGGGAGATGCTCGAGGAATACCGCGACGCCGGGTACATCAAGACGGCAGTGGACGTGGAGCGGCAAATTCTGGCCGGTGGAGGAAAGTTGCACGCGGACTGCGAAGCGGCCTTGCTCGAAGACGGAAGTGAGCAGCACAATATCTGGGGTGCGGGCTGGTACCCGGCGACTGAGGGGATGGCCTTCGACTCACTTATCAACATCCGCCCGCGTCAAGGTAATCGAAGCCTGGAATTACAGGACCCCAGTCTACGGGCCAGGGTTGAGGAGATTACCAGGCGGTTGCTAGGAGGCGTAAATTGAGTAGCCTGAACGAGAGAAAAGAGCGATTTATGCGTGACCCCCTGCCGCTGCGCCTGGGCAACCTGGCCTCGAGCCTAAACCGCATCGCCCTCATACCCACCCCCGCAGGTCGCAGCGAGATCATCGCCGAGTGCTGGCACTACATCGAGTGGACTGCGGCAGACGCCGAGCCCGAGGTAGCCCAGGACCTGGTGGAAATTCAGCGCCAGCTTACCTTTGTAAAAGACGGACTAAAGCAACCCGGCGAGCTCGAGCTGCTCAAAACCAGCGCCAGAGAATGGTCAGCCCGGGTTATGCAGTATTCGGGACTTTTGGAGGAAAAATAGATGCAACAGACTTCAACCCTTTCACTTGACCTCGTTCTGGAGGTCTCCAGGAAGCTTTCCGAGCCCCAGTGGCTGCTGGCCAAGCGCTTGCAGGCCTGGGAGACCTTTGCCAGCCTGCCCTATCCCACCACCCGCACCGAGGAGTGGCGCTACACCGATATTTCCGAGGTGCCTTTTGAAGAGCTAGAGCTAAAGCTGCCCACCGGCGGCAAGCCCGAGGTTCCCCAGGCGGTGAAAGACCGCCTGGTCCAGGCCGACCTGGGGGGCTACGCAGTATTCGTAGGGGCAGATCTGGCCCACCTCGAGCTACCCCAGAACCTGGCCTCACAGGGGGTCATCTTCACCAGCCTGCACGACGCCATCCAGAAGTATCCCAGGCTGGTGGAGGACAATCTTTTCAGGGCCGTCAACTGGTCCGACCTGGTGGGCGCTCAGGCTAGGCGCCCGGAGAACTCCAAAATTCCCGGACTAAACGCAGCCCTGTTCACGCACGGGGTCTTTCTTTACATCCCCCAGAACGTTGAATTCAGCAAGCCCATTGGGGTGTTCAAATACCTGACGGGTGGCCAGCTCTCCGGCTCCCGCAGTCTGATTGTGGGGGGTGTGAACAGTCAGGCGGTGTATATCGAAGAGTACATCTCGTCCCCCAGCGTTGCGCCCTCGGTCAACACCTCGTCTACCGAGATTATGGTGAGCAGCGGGGCCAAGGTGCGCCACGCGCATATCCAGCTTCTGGGCCAGGGTTTTTACCACTTCCACCGCCAGCGGGCGCACCTGGAGCGCGACGCCGCACTCAACGACCTGGTGGTAAACATGGGGGCTACCATCAGCCGGGCCGAGGTGCAGTCGGAGATGCTCGGGCCGGGCTCGTCCTCGGAGATGCTGGGCCTGTACTTCACCTCGGGAAACGAGCATGTAGACCATTACACCCTACAGCACCACGTAGCCGACCATGCCCACTCCGACGTGCTTTACAAGGGCGCGGCCAAGGATCAAAGCCGCACCGTGTATGCGGGCCTGATTAAGGTTGAAGAAGGCGCCCAGAAGACCGACGCCTACCAGACCAATCGCAACCTGCTGCTCTCGCCCGATGCCCGCAGCGATAGTGTTCCGCAGCTCGAGATTGGCGCCAACGACGTGAAATGCTCCCACGGCTCCTCAACCGCGCCGGTTGAGCCAGGGGAGTTGTTTTATCTGATGTCTCGAGGCCTGCCGCGCCACATGGCCCAGCAAATTCTGGTCAAGGGCCACATGACCGATGTGCTAACCCGTATTCCCCTAGAGCCGCTGCGCCAGTACATCGAGAGTATTATTGAGGAGAAGGTGCGGGTCTAGCTGTGCTGTCTCAGGTCTCATGTCACAGGTCGCATGCCTTTGACCCGAGACCTGCGACCTGCGACACTCATTTATGTGGATTCCCGTTGCTACGCTCAATCAGTTTGAAAATGGCCGCCTGGTGGTTAAGGTGGAGGGCGAGAAGACCCCGGTGCTCTTTCTCTACACCGGACAGGAAGTTTTTGCCATCTCGGACATCTGTACCCACGACAAGAACCCCCTCTCCGACGGGCTGGTAGAGGGCGAGACCATCCAGTGCAGCCGGCACGGTGCCCGCTTCAACCTGCGCACCGGAAAAGCCACCCTGCCCGCCCCACGCCCGGTGAGGGCCTACAAGACCAGACTAGAAAACGACCAGGTCTGGCTAGAGGTGTAAGCCTCGGCGCGAGCTCGGGTCTAGATCAAAGCTTGAAGCAGGAAGTATCTGGGGCCAGCTAGGTTACAGCTTTGCCGGAATCGCGTAAGCGACTCACCTATTTTGGGAGAATCCTCCTTTAGTCCAGCTCCTCCTTTGCGTCGGAAGAGGATGCCTCGAGGGCGGTCTGGCGCGGGGCATCGGGGTAAAACTTACGCAGCCTGCCACCAAATAGCTTTACCAGTTTTTGAAAACGAGGGTCTTCAAGCAGACCGGCCCCGTTGATGGGTCTGGTCTCGGTTCCATCGGAAGCCTCGTCGAGAGGGCTCTGGCCAAAAGACTGGGCTTCGGGGTTCCAGGGTGCAGGCTCCGGTGGGTCGTCGGCCTCAGTTGACCGGGTGGGTGCAGGCTCGAGCCCTACCCAGGGGGGGTCAGCCGGTGCGGGATCGAGGGGAGCATCGCTACTGGTCGGGCTGTGAGGGAGTAGAGCCTGCCCCAGCTGCTGGGGTGGCGGTGTTGGATCGGGCAGCAGAGCAGGCTCGGGCTCAGCCCTGCGGCTGGCCTCTTGTTGTCCTGCGGCGTCTGGCGGCGAGAGGGGACGGGCGGCGGGCTCAGCCGCTAGTTTTTTTTTCTCACCCAGGCGGAGTTCGACCTGCTGTATGCCCAGCACGTCCCGAACCGCCTTCTGGATATCCTCGAGGTTGCGCTGGGCGCCCTGGTAGTGGAAGCTGGCCCGCTCGGGAAAGAGCAACACCACCCTGTCCTCTTCAAAGCGGGGCTCGGCCTCGCGCACAAAGCCCCGGATGGTCATCTTGAGGGCATTCATCACCCGCCGCCACTCCAGAGCCAGATCGGCTACGCTCTGGGCAGCAGGAGGGGGTGCGCGTAGCGCATACTCGCTATGCGAGTAACCTGGGGGAGAGGACGGCGGGCCGATGGCTTTGTCTTCAGCCAGGCTGCTGGCCCGCTTTTCTGGGGCCTCGAGTTTTTTGGGCCGCGGGTCAAAGTCGGGGATGCTCGAAGGTGCGGCTGCGGTGGTTACCGTTGGGGCAGGGGATGCTCGGTGGAGGGCCTGGTAGGCGCTCAGCACGGCCAGCTCAAGCGAGACGGCATCGGAGCGCTTGAGGAGGCGCTCGAGGGTTTCGTCCAGCGCGGTCATGGCCGCGACCAGCCGTTCGTCGGGCTGGTTTAGCTCTGGGCCAGAGCCCAGCCCCAGGCGCCCATACAAGCCAGCGCGAAGGGCCTCCAGCAGCCCCTGGGCCAGGGTGCGGGCAGCAAACCCCTGGTTATACAGGCGCTGGGCCTGTTCTAAGGCCTGGCGGACATCCCCTGTGTCCAGGGCCTGGGCCACCGCAAACAAAGCCTCTTGAGGGGGAAGTCCCAGCGCATCCTCGGTCTGTTGGAGGGTGAGGGGGCCCTCAAGGGTCAGCAATCGGTCTAACAGGCTCTCGGCGTCGCGCATGGCTCCATCGGCCAGTCGGGCTATCAGTTGCAAGGCGGGCAGTTCGGCGGTCCGGCCCAGGCCCAGCAGAATGCGCTGCAGCTTCTCTACAATCTCCGTTTCAGACAGGCGCCGGAACCGGAAGTGCTGGGTACGCGAGAGGATGGTGGGGGGCATCCGCTCGGGCTCGGTAGTAGCAAAGACAAAGACCACGTGCGGAGGCGGTTCTTCAAGGGTTTTCAGAAGGGCGTTAAAGGCGCTTTTGGATAGCATGTGGGCTTCGTCCAGTATTATCACCCGGCTCTCGCCCATAATCGGGGCCAGCAGAACCCGCTCGCGCAGGTCGCGGATATCCTCCACCGAGTTGTTTGAGGCGGCATCAATTTCCAGTACATCGGGGTGCCGCCCCTCGCGCACCAGCCGGCAGCCCGCGCAGACGCCACAAGGCCGGGGGTCGTGGCTACAGTTCACGGCCTGGGCAATCAGCCGGGCGCTGGTGGTTTTGCCCACACCCCGCGGCCCGGAAAACAGATAGGCCTGGGCCAGCCGTTCGGAGCGAAGCGCGCCCCGCAATACTTCCTTGACATGCTCCTGGCCCACCATCTCATCAAAGGTGGTTGGGCGGGCCTGGCGGTAAAGTGCACCCACGGGTTCTAGCTTAAGGCCCCGAGTGCAAAGCGCAAAGCCTGGCGAGGTTTGCCCGAAGTTGTTGTTGGAAGCCTTAGCGGGGTCGGAAGGAAGGCCAGGCCATCTAGGCGAGTCGCTTACGCGATTCCGGCAAAGCCGTAACCTATGCGCCCGTATACTGAGCAAATGCGCCTCCACACCAACCCCTGGTACCTGGTGCTCTCTTCTTACTGGTTTGCTACCAGTTTCAAATGGTTTTTGATTCTGCTGGTGCTGCTGCCTGCCCGGGTGGCAGAGCTGGTTCCCGTGGCCGAGCGGGCCACCTACCTGGGGATGCTGTTTGCCATTGGCGCAGTGATGGCCTTTATTGGACCGCCCATCTGGGGCTTTATCTCTGACCGCCTGGGCCGCCGGATGCCCTTCGTGGCCTTGGGAGCGGTACTAACCGCCGTAGCACTGGTCTGGATGGCCTATGCGCCCAGCTTCTGGCAGCTGGTAATGGCCTATTTGCTGCTGCAGATCGCCGATGATATGGCTTCTGGCCCTTACTCGGCGCTAATTCCCGACCTGGCAGCAAAGCGCGAGCGGGGGATTGCTTCGGGCTGGATGGGCACTCTCCAGGTCTCGGGGCAGGTGGCGGCGGGGCTGGCGGGGTTTTTACTGGCCAACCTGCAATGGCAGTTTCTTCTGATCGCGCTGGTTAACTTAGTGGCAGCGGCGATGGTTTTAACCCAGATTGGGGAAGTGCCGGGGCTACGGGCGCAAAAACGTGGCCTGTTGCAGAGCGTGGTTGCGCCCTGGCGCAGCGCCGACTTTCGCTGGGTCTGGTTTACCCGTTTTCTGGTAATGCTGGCGATGTACCTGGTGCTGACCTATCTCCAGTTCTACCTGGCCGATGTGGTGCGAACCTTCCAGGCTTTCGGACACACCCTGGCCACCGAACCCTTCCACGCGGTGGCCCTGTTGGGTCTGGTAATAGCACTGGGCGCGGCTTCTTCGGCAGTCTGGGCGGGGCGCGTTTCCGACCAGACTGGCCGCAAGCCCATTATTTATCTGGTTGGAGTGGTGCTTTCCATTCTTATGCTGCCGCTTCTGCTGCTGCCCCGTTTCGATGTACTGATACTGCTGGCGGTGGTGTTTGGCGTGATGTATGGCGCCTATCTGGCGGTGGCGTGGGCCCTGGTTGCCGATGTTCTGCCAAACCCCCGGGCCCATGCCACCGATATGGGAGTCTGGCAGACCTCTTTTGTGCTGCCGCAGGTTCTGGCCGGAAGTTTTGGGGTGATAGTGGATGCCTTCAACCGTCACAGCCCGGGCTCGGGCTACACGGTCCTGTTTTTGATTGCGGGAGTTTTTTTTGTGATGGGAACAGCGCTGGTTCGACAGATTCGTTCGGCGCGCTGACCAGGGCGGCTTGACAAGCCCGGCCCGCCAACCCATAGTAGTAAATCGCCTTTGGCCATGAGGAATACTCTTGGTCAGGAAAACCGCTGGAGGGATGGCTGAGTGGTTGAAAGCGGCGGTCTTGAAAACCGTTGTAGGCGCAAGTCTACCGGGGGTTCGAATCCCTCTCCCTCCGCCAATAACCTCGAGGGTTGGGCCAATCGCCTGGATATGTGCTAAAGTAACGGATGCGGTTTTCGGGGGCTGTGCCCCAGAACCCACAGTAACCCAGTGGAGGGGTGGCCGAGCGGCTGAAGGCGGCGGTTTGCTAAACCGTTATAGGGAACTAAAGTCCCTATCGGGGGTTCGAATCCCCCCTCCTCCGCCAAACCAGGGGACAAAGGCCAGGAGAGGTCGTTAGGCACTGTACGCCCACGGCCTGACCCAGCATTGGGGCTTCTGCAATCCCGGCTTCGGGAACTTACCTATTCTCCAAACTTGCCAGTAGTTTTGCTCGCACCAGGAAGGTGGAAAGGCTCTTACTAGCGGATTAGCCTATCTAGCACAAAGATAGTCAGACTGGAGGCTGCTTGAGCCAGGAATTCCCAGTCATGTACCACCAGGGCAGGCGGTTGTGCTGTGAGCAAGCTTTGCGGCAAGTACAGAAAGGCCAGCCCCAGAAGTTGCTCGATCATCCAGCGGGTGGCCTTTCTGCTCCTGACCAGGTCAGTAATTCATATATGGGCCCAGAGTTAGGCTTTATGGGCGCCGGTTCCACGGATGAACACTGCCTACTATAGTGAAGGTCGCTCCAGTATTGATGGCCTCGAGGACGCCATCGCAGATCTCGGAGTGGGTAAGCCAACGCGAGCCACCCGCTTCGACGGCGAAGCCGAGAATAACCTGCTGGTAGACAACTCCTGGCAGCGCGGAGAACTTCTTGCGAAGTTCGCTGGCGCTTCCGGCAGGGTTAGCTGCAGAGCTGCTAAGAACATTGACGAATCGCAGGTCCATGGGGCTATAGCGCAACACCTCTACCAGTTCAACCGCCAGGTACTCGTCGTGTAGCCAGGCCAGGACGAAGTCGGGATGACCGGTCTGACCGAGATGCTCAGTGATTGACCGCAGAAAGCCCGCGCGGTCAGACCAGTCTTGCTTTAGGACGTGGCATGTTGTAAAAGCTGCAATTCGCTTCGCGATAGCCTCGAGGGAGCGAGCAGATCGAGCCACGACTGTGGCGGTAGCGAAGTGCTTGGCAAGCTCAGTCGTTGCTGCACTGAGCATCCCAGTGCCGCCGATCACCAGCGCGTGTCTGGCCATCTGGGGGAGGGGTAGCATTTGAACTCTGGGGTGGACCCCTCTGTCAAGACAGGATTCGTGCCGGGTCTAAGCGAGGCTCCCTTACCGGAGCACATAGCTAGCGAGCACGATAATGGACCCCATAAACTGGACACGAAAACCGCAGGCTCTAAGCGACACTAGTTTATGAGAAAGAACCACTCAGCCAGTTTCAAAGCGCAGGTTGTCCTGGAACTGCTCAGGGAAGA